>NZ_NEXQ01000021.1:0-97346 GCF_002810405.1 Psychroflexus sp. S27
CAGGGCTCTTAAAACCAGCGGGTTCAATCTTGAAGATACTCACGTTACACACCCTGAAAGACTGGAAAAGTTAATCATGCTCGTGATGATAGCATTTGTGTGGTGTTATAAAATTGGAGACTTTATTGATACTCAAATAAAACCAATAAGAATCAAAAAACACGGAAGAAGAGCTATATCAGTCTTCAGATATGGATTAGACTATATCTCAAAATGCTTGTTATCAGGAACTAATAAATATGACCTTAATCTAATTCAATTTTTGTCGTGTACTTAAACATATTTTATATAGTGCTGATCATCTTCGTGACAGCTAAAGAGAAATAAAGTAATAGATAAGTAAAAAAATATCTTAAAGTTTTTTTTCATGAGATTTGGTATTTAAAAGTTGATTATTGGTGTTTAAATTACTTATGGAATTAGATGAATCTTGATTTATACTAAATTAACCACAACGGTCTAGCATATACTTAGTGCGACCTTAATTAGCTTTTATTTTGTTTTCAATTTACAGACTTTTATAAAAATACTCAAACTTATTTTTTCATCACCGAACCCAAGCATTAAGTATATGCATTGTTGCACGCAGTTTTTTTCTTTTCGATTTAGCTATTAGTTTTATTCTTATTCAAACCTTAAAAATCCTCAAAAAAATTTCGAATTTTTTTCGCCAGAGTGAGATTCGATCAGGTTCTGTTTCTTAAGCCAGAAGTTTGTCTAAATTCAAATTCTGTTTGGCTGCTCATAGGTCATTTCTAAGTAGCGAATTTTATTTCTTATATTTTGGCAAGCTCGCCTTAAATCTAAAGTGGAAATCCATTGGCTAGCTCTGAATTCATTTCTCCGCAGTGAATTTTATTTCCTATATTTTGGCAAGCTCGTTATTATTCGAAAGTTCAAAAACCGATGATAAGCTTTAAATTCATATTTTTTGAGTTCTGATTTTTCGTTTTAAATTAAGAATTATATTTTCAAAATAGAGTAGAGGATTTTTATTGAAAAACTTGGCTTAAATTGCGTGCAACGTTTAGTATATGCAAAGTAGGCGATTGCGGGCTTCAAACTTATCAAATCGCTACAATTTTGAAGCGGGCTATAAGCCTTGAATTTACTACTATTTCGCCTATTTTGTATATACATTGTTGTAAGTAGTGCTTTTTCCATTCACTTACTTAATTTCAAAATCCGAAACGCCCCTTGAATTACCAAAATAAAAACGATTGTTCCAATAATCAAATCAGGTTTACTCGAACTCAACCAATTTACCAAAAGTCCAGCGATTATAACTCCTAAATTGATAATCACGTCATTCGAGGTGAAAATCATACTTGCTTTCATATGTGCCTCTTCTTTGCTTTTTGACTTTTGCAAAATGTAAAGACAAATTCCATTTGCGATAAGTGCAAAAATCGAAACGATAATCATTGTCGAAAAATCGGGTAGTTTCTCGTCTCCGAAAAACCTTCTTAAAACTTCCACAAATCCGATAATTGCAAGTGTAATTTGAAAATATCCAGCAAGTTTGGCAATCCGCTTTTTCTTAATCAACGTTCCGCCAACCGCAAACAAGCTAATTCCGTATACGAAACTGTCCGCAAGCATATCTAAACTGTCGGCAACAAGTCCCATTGATTTTGAGATTATTCCCGTTGTCATTTCGATTATGAAAAAGGCGAAATTTATGGCAAGTACAGACCAAAGTAACTTTTTTTGGTTTGCATTTTCTTTAAATTCCGTTTGGTCGGTTAGTTCGGTTGAGATTTTTTTCCCGCCTAAATTTAGTTCAATAACGGACTTTTCGATTTGTTCGGTTTCTCCGCTGTGAAAGACTGTCAATTTTCGGTTCGGAATATCAAAGTCCAAATTCACAATACTTGAAATTCCGTCCAATTTCATTCGGATTAGGTTTTCCTCTGAAGGACAATCCATTTTTGTAATTTCAAATATTGTTTTTTTCATTCGGTTTCTGGGTTTTTCGGCATTACTTACAACGGTTTTGTGTATGATTAGTGGCGTGTTTAAGCACCTAATTTAGCAAATAAAAACCGAATAGAAAATCCGCGAGGATTTTCGTAAGTAGGCGAGAACTAGCCATTAATTATACACGGTGTTGCCAGTAGTTTTTATCTTCTTTGCACAGTCAGATGCAATTATTAATCCAGCTGCCATCATAATAATGTCTTTTAAAACCAATCTTCCAGCTCCAGATAGAAATGGAAATCCATATTTTGGTGTTGGCATATCGCCTCCTAAATTCGGAACATATACTTCTGGAGTACTTATGAGAAAGGTTAAGGTAACAATGGACATTCCAAATGTAAACAGGCCACCCCAAAGACCTATTTTTGGAAACCAAATTCCCAAAAGTGTTAAAAGTCCTATAATGACAATAACAGTTCCTAATCCATAAGAGAAGGTATATGTATTGTTTGATTTATGCCATTCTATATTTTCCGCTACCATTTTACCTTCTGGGTTTTTGTGTAGCATATATTCTTTAACGGTTTTCCCCTTTTCATTGATGGCTGTTTTGTTAGTGTTTTCATAAAAGAAGCTCATTAAGGGGCTATTTGTTACGAAAGGAACTATTCCATCTGCTTCGTATTGATATGCTTTTAGACCACCAATCCAAACCATCACTATGAAAATGGAAAAACGAATAAAATTGATAAAGTTAGTTTGACTGTTTATTAGTAAATTAAGTAAGTTATTCATAATTATATTTATTTGAGAGCAAAACTAAATATTAAGAATAAGTTAAAGAATGGATTAAAGAGGATGAATAATGGATTATTTTGCCACTATCGATATCCCTACTTTCTCACGGAAATGAGTGGGAGATAATCCAACTTCTTTTTTAAAATATCGACTAAAATAAAATTCGTCATCAAAATTTAACTCTATAGCGACTTCTTTTACGGTTTTAAAAGTTAAGTGTAATAATTTTTTAGCTTCTAAAATTACACGCTCTTGGATGAGTTGCGTTGGTGTTTTTCCAAATTGAGATTTTATTTTCTTGCTAAATGAAGAAAGGGACATTGATAATTTGTTGGCATAGAATGAAGAACTTCGCTCTTTATGAAAATGTAATTCTAACAAATCTTGAAATATAAATAATTCATTTTCATTAGCTTGCTGTATGAGTTTATTTCCAAGTTGTTCATCTTTTTCACTGCTACAAATAGCTAATATGAGCTGTAGATAAGATTTTATTACAGATTCTGAAAACCGTTTATTAGTCCCAACTTCTTTTTCCATTTTATCGATTAGTTGGGATATTTCTTGAAATTTAATTTTATTGAGTGAAATGTAAGGTTGTAAATAGATATTATTAAATAACAATCCATTACAAGCAACTTCTTTTTTATGATACTCAATACAATAAAAATCTCCGTGAAATTGTAGTAATTTAACTTTTGAAGAAGTAGAACCGAGCCATTTTAAATTTTGATAAGGAGAAAGGAATAAAATAGATTTCTCTTTCGTTTTATATTTTACAAAATTTACAGAAAAATCCGATTCATCATCCAATAAAATAATGGAATACAAGGGAACATTATAATTTTTAATAAAATATTTTGCTTCTATAGATTGTATTGAAAACAAATTTCGATTTTTTTAATTACTGGCAACGGTTTTGTGTATGTTTAGTGGCGTGTTTAAGCACCTAATTTAGCAAATAAAAACCGAATAGAAAATCCGCGAGGATTTTCGTAAGTAAGCTCGAACTAGCCATTAATTATACACGTTGTTGTAAGTAGTGCTTTATTTATTCATTTACTTACTTAATTTTAAAATCCGAAACGCTCCTTGAATTACCAGAACAAAAACGACTGTTCCGATAATCAAATCAGGTTTGCTCGAACTCAACCAATTTACCAAAATTCCAGCAATTATTACTCCTAAATTGATAATCACGTCATTTGATGTAAAAATCATACTCGCTTTCATATGAGCCTCTTCTTTGCTTTTTGACTTTTGCAAAATGTAAAGACAAATTCCGTTTGCAATAAGTGCAAAAATCGAAACGGTAATCATTGTCGAAAAATCGGGAAGTTTCTCGTCTCCGAAGAATCTTCTTAGAACTTCCACAAATCCGATAATCGCAAGTGTTATTTGAAAATATCCAGCAAGTTTTGCAATCCGCTTTTTCTTTATCAACGTTCCGCCAACCGCAAACAAGCTAATTCCGTACACGAAACTATCTGCAAGCATATCCAAACTGTCTGCAACAAGTCCCATTGATTTTGAGATTATTCCCGTTGTCATTTCGATAATGAAAAAGGCAAAATTGATTGCAAGTACAGACCAAAGTAGCTTTTTTTGGTTTGCATTTTCTTTAAATTCCGTTTGGTCAGTCTGTTCGGTCGAGATTTTTTTTCCGCCTAAATTTAGTTCAATAACGGACTTTTCGATTTGGTCAGATTCTCCGCTGTGAAAAACAGTCAGTTTTCGGTTTGGAATATCAAAATCCAAATTCGCAATACTTGAAATTCCGTCCAATTTCATTCGGATTAGATTTTCCTCTGAAGGACAGTCCATTTTGGTAATTTCGAATATTGTTTTTTTCATTCGGTTTCTGGGTTTTTCGGCATTACTTACAACGGTCAAGTATAAGAGCAGTAGCGGATTTCGAAGCGATTACCTGTCCGCCACCACTAAAGTTTATTAAATGCACAGACCTTGATTTTACCACTTCACCCGCTATTGCTCTTATACAATGTTGGGCAATCGTGCTTTTTCTTTTCTGTCCGTGCGTTGGCTCAGACACACTCTTTGACAAGCTTTGGATGGTGCGGTGGCTTTGAGCGGCTTGGCAATGTGTGAGGCTGTTGAGCGTTGGCATTAGTTCTTTACTTCAATTATTTCTACAAAATTGTCAAGATTACCAACCTTTACAATGTCACCAACGGAATGTCCAAGAATTGATACGGCTAATGGTGATTTCATACTGATTTTTTGAATTCCATTAGATAATTCATTCTTGTTAGCTGTCTCAACGATATGTACTTTAATGTCCTTGCCGTTGTTCATATATTTTACCTTGACTTTACTTCCTAAGTTGATTTCATCTTTAAAAAGCTTGGCTTGTTTTTCTTCTTTCTTTTCAATGGTCTTTATTGTCGCAACTTCATTGTCGGTGTCGATAATTGTTGTTTGAGCAACATAATTTTCAACCATTTGAAACTCGTCTGTGAATGCAAATGATGTTTTAGAATGGTCAGCTAAATTATAGTCGTTTCTTGACTCTACATTTCTGATAAATTCAATTAAACGCTTGGTTTCTTTTTGAGGATTTCTCCACCAATTTGTACTCCAAATCCTATGAAATACAAAACCGTGGCTTTCAAGAATTTTTTGTCTGTGTCGGTCGTGTAAATATGCTTCTCTACTTGAATGATACTTTGCACCATCACATTCAATCGCTATCTTAGGCACTCCTGCAATTTTCGGATCGTAAACAATATCAATTCGGAACTCAGAAACTTTCATTTGCGGAATTAGCTTTGATTCGTCCACTTCATCAACTAAACGCTGATAAACTTCTTCTTCAAAAGGTGATTCTAACTCTCCAAAATTGCCAACATTGAAAGAGGTGCTTTTTGTAGAATTTTCGCTAAGTGCAGTTAATATGGCTATTCTTGAATCATTATTTCCTTCACTTACGGCTTTGCTATATGCAAGATATGCATAGAAAACTGCTCTCTTATTGTTCGAACCTTCAGTTATTAAAAAGTCTTTGTAATTCATAAATGCCGTTTCTGGCACAGATGAACAGACGTAAACTTTATACTTAGCTCTTGTGATAATTACGTTTAAAAGTTTGTAGCCTTTGGAATGATTAATCGGACCAAAACGCTGTGCAAATTTTCCGTCTTTTCCCGGACCATAAGTGGTTGAGAGAATAATAACATCTCGTTCATCTCCTTGAATATTTTCTAAGTTCTTAATGAACATTCCGTTTTCTTCTAATTCTTGGATTTTGGCATTGAACTCTTCAAATTTTGAGAGTTTTTGCCTTTCTAAGATTTTACTTTTTATATGATTCCGTTGAGCAATATTAAAAGTAGCAATACCGACTGTTGGATATTCTCCGTTTGGAAGTCGATTTATATTGTTCTCAATAATTGACAAGACCATTTCAGCTTCTGCATCATTGATGTGGTCTGAAAAAGTACCATTTACTTGGATATACTTAATTGGTGTATAATCAAATGTATTTGGTAATGGTTTAAGTCTTTGATTGTAAAAGGCGTAGTTTGAAAAATCTATAAGGTAGGGGTGTCTTGACCTGTAATGAAAATCAAGGTGACGTTTCTCAAAATTAAGTTCTGAACCAAAGTCTAAAAGGGATTCACAAGACAATAGGATATTATCTCTATCTACAACAATTTCATCTTCTTCATCAATGTCGTCTTCGTCTTCAATTGTACCATCAAAGACTTTACTAAAATAATTTGATGGAGGCATTTGGTGTTCGTCTCCTGCAATTATTATTTGCTTTCCCTTCAAAATTGCAGGTAAGTTATCTTCCAAGCGTAGCTGACTTGCTTCATCAAACATTACAATGTCAAAATAACCATTCATCCCTTTAAATAAGTTACTTGCAACATCAGGCGAAGTAAGAATTATTGGGAAAAAGGTTGTAAACAAATCAGCATCATATTGAACTATTTGGCGTAATGAAAGACGCTTAAATCTGTTACTACTCCGCTTGTTATATAAATTCTCAACCGATAGGTTTGAGTTTCGTTGTTCAAAATCTCTTGTTGTATCAATTTGCTTTGAGAACCAAAATTCACGGATATATTTCAATTGCTCTTTCTCTAAACCACCTAAAGTACCGTTTAGCTCTATGAGTTCAGAGTCATTTGTTGGTAAATCAACGTTTGCGGAATTTACGAGCATTGAATTTAAATAATGGATTAGAAAAGACTTTCGCCAATCCTTTATACCTTTCAATTCATTGACAAGAAGTTTGGCTTCATTAGAAAGACCATCGTAGAATTGAAACCATTTAAATTCTGTGGTGAAAATGTCATTTTCATTGTTGAAGTAGTCTTTTTTCTCCTGTATTATTTTTTCAACTACCTTAATGAAGCCTTTGAAATCATTGGCTTGTATTTTATGAACCGTCCAATTATCAGCTTTGATTTTCTCTCGTAAAACCGAGCAATTTTCTTTTAAAGATTTTAGATTTTCCGTTTGATATTCAGGAGTTGAAAATTTTATAACATCAATTGAATTATATTCATTTTCAATTTTGGATTGAAAATCAGAACTAATCTGCTCAATCAGATTGTTGGATTCATCAATCCTTTTCAAATTACTTTTAATGGATTGGGAAATTTGGAAATCTTTAAGGTCTTCACAGTTTGAATAATGATTTGAAAGACTTGTAAAAAGGTTTTTGATATGCTTTTGGTCTTGGACGACCTTCTTTTTTGGCTTAGAGAAAATTGTTATCGCCTTATACAGCAAACCATTAGTTTTTTCTTCATTAAGAAAATCAGGATTTGATTTATGCTCCGTATAAATTGCAATTATTGAATCTTGTATCTGTTTCCCACTTAGGATTTGCTCTGAAAGTTCAGCTTTTCTTAGTTTGAAATACTCGCTTCTATATTTGGATTCTAGTTCACTTATTTTTCGAAGAGCCTTTTCATATTCTTCAAATGAATCGTTAATTCCTTGCTCAATAACAAATGGATTGTCTCCAACTAATTTTTTTGAGTTGAGAAATGAAGTTGAATCGTAAGATTGGTAACTTGAGTAGAGACTTTGACCCTTCTGAACTAATTCAATAAGCTCGTTTAATTCTTGAGAATTATACTTGAATTGCGATTTATCAATGTTTAAAGTATGGTCTTCGCTAATTCCATTGAGTTCAGACAAAAGAGTACCTACAATGTCAGTCCAAGACTTGTCTCCTAATAACTTTTCATCTAGCTTTTTATGCTTCCCATTAATGGACTCAATAAGACTTTTGGCTTTATTAATTAGGTTGTCAAGTGATTCCTTGGAATATGTGTAGCGGTATCTTCGATAAGATGAGTTGTCAACTCTGTCTCTAACCGAATCAACAACCGTTTTACGGTCTTTTACAATGTCTCTAATTAAAACGCAGTGATAATTTAGGTTTTTCTCGATTAGTGCATTATGTAAGACTTCCAAAGCCGTTCTCTTTTCGCAAACTACAATGGTCTTTCTATGATTCTCTAATGCGTTGATAAGGATTGCAGATAATGTTTGACTTTTGCCTGTTCCTGGAGGACCTTGAATAAGAATATTTCTTGTTGCTTCTAAAGAATGTAAAATACCTTGTTGTGAAGGGTCTGTTTCTACTGATGAAATTGGCTGAAAAGTATGATTTTCTAGGTCGCCAAGGTCAATATTTAGACCTTCCAAATCCATCAAATTACCATAGTCATTTATGATGTTTTGTTTTTGGACTTCAAAAATTGAAAACAATCCACCAAAGTCAATAAGTGCATTGGTGGAATTAATAGGAAGTTTTTCGAAATGATTTTTATCGCCAATTGAAACAATGTTATCAAGTTTCTTGATAAATGCTTCTTTAATGTCAGACGGAACGGAAGTGTTTATTTCCTTAATAAGCTTCACACATATTTCAAGTAATTCATCCTTTGTGATTAGCCCATCATCTAACATTTCACTTGGAATCTGCTCAATCTCAATGTTTGAATCTGATTGTAAATGATTGATTAAAACTTCATTCAAATATATCGGGTCGTCTTCATTTCTATTAATTTCCCAAGTGTTGAATTCTTTGGTTCTTTTTATTCGCAACGACCAAATAAGAATAGGAGCAACCGTGAGTTTGTTGTCTGATTGGTCTCGTCTAACAAGAATTGGAAAACCGAATCCGAAGGTGTTGATTCCTTTTTCTGATTCAATCGCTTCCGTCTGATTGATTAAATTTTCAAAGGATTTTGTAATCCTAACTAATTGGGTTTGGTCTTCTTCAAAAAGTGTATTTAAGTCTGGAACATTGTCCTTCCAACTAATTCTGAATTTTAATGGCTGTTCAGAGAGTAATGATTTTATGAAACTGTCAGGAAGATTCTTATCAATGTGTGATAGTCTGTTTAAGTCAAACTTATATCTTGAATTTGCAGGTATTGCATTTAGATGAACGCCCCTGCGATTACCTATCTTCAGTCTCCTTTGAAGTTCATTTAATAATTTTTCTGTCAATTCCATTTTTCTTCCTTAGTGCGTTTGCAAAAATTCAGGCTCTTTTGGTTTTCAGCGTTGGCTTTGTGTGTCGGCAAAACCAAATGTGCCTGAATGTGCGGTCGGCTTTCTGCATGTTGCCCAACGGTGTCGCATATACTTAGTGCGACCTTAATTAGCTTTTATTTCGTTTTCAAGTTACAGACTTTTATAAAAATACTCAAACTTATTTTTTCATCACCGAACCCGAGCATTAAGTATATGCATTGTTACCACTAGGCTTTTTTCCTTCGGATCAACTCTTCCTTAACATTAAAATTCAACTTAAAATCCTCTAAAAAATGTAATTTTTTTCGGCGCGCTTGGTTTTTCATCGTTTTTTGATATTCTGAAAATTTGATTTTATTCATTAGTTCATTCGGCTAGCACAAGTCATATTTTCACAGCGATTTTCAATTCCCTATATTTTGGCAAGCTTGTCTTAAATCTTAATATCAAATTCTTTTGGCTAGCTTTGAATTCATTTCTCCGTAACGATTTTCAAATTCCAATATTTTGGCTAGCTCTTCTTGATTCGTAATGTCAATTTTCTTTGGCAAGCTTAAATTTCAGTTTTATCCAGAGTGTAATTTCCCGTTTTCAATATGTTTTTTATAACATTTAATTTTAAAAATAGAGTAGAGGATTTTAAGAAATTCGATTTTTTAGCTTAGTGGTAACTAGTATATATCCTCAAAGATATATAACTTTTTGCTCAATTTATCTCTTTATTTTTGTTTTTTAAGCGATCTAATGGACTTTGAATTTTTGAATGACTGCCTTTGCTCACATGTGTGTAAATTGTTGTGGTCTTAATACTGTTATGTCCCAAAAATTTCTGTATGAATCGAATATCTGTCCCGCTTTCTAATAAATGCGTTGCGAAACTGTGTCTTAATGCATGTATACCAACCTTTTTATCGATATTGGCCTTTTTAACAGCTTTCCGCATCACTGATCCAGCACTAGCAGTTGAATAAGGCTCTCCCTTTACACGGCCTTCAAATACATAGTCTTTTGTATCATATAAAGATCTGTATATTTTTATATATTCAACAATAGAATAAGGGAGCATCACTAATCTATCCTTTTTGCCCTTACCAGATTTAATCATGATCTGATGTTTTTCTTCGTCAATATCTCTCCATCGTAATTGACATACTTCACTTACTCTCAATCCTGCGCCATAAGCCATTAACAATAAAAGCTTATGTTTTGGCTGATTAACCGCCTCAAATATTCTCTCACATTCACTTTCTGATAATACTGTTGGTAATTTTTTCTCCTTCTTAGGGCGAGGCATTTTCATAAATGACATATCCTCATCCCATTCTTTGACATTTTTGAAATAAAATTTTAACGCATTGACCACTAAATGTCCACTCGAAGATGATAATCCCATTTCAGTGTAATAGGCTAAATACTTCACAACATCTTTTTTTGTAAACTCCTCTGGATCTTTGTAATTGTAGTATTTCAGAAAATTAATAAATGCGTTTGAATAATTCTTTAAAGTTGAACTGCTGTAATTCATTGCCATCAGCATATCAACCATATCTTCAACACAAGGCTTGGCGTGCTCAGGAACTAAATCAAGAATATATTGACGTGTTGAACTGATTTTTTTTGATTTCGAATTAATAAAATTCGATTTTTTTAAATATTTTTTTGGTAAATGAGATTCAATGTCAACTCCTAAAGCATCTGTATGTAATTGCAGAGCTTCATTCATTTCTGGCGTTGCTGGCAACAAATAGGCGTCCTTAGTTTTACTGTAAACACTATAAGATAATCGTTTTAAACAATCAATAAGTCTGTAATTATTTGAAAATTTAATCAGCATATACCGTGTATCTTCTTTATAAACAAAGATTTCTATGCGTAACTTTTCTTCATGATTATCTTTAATTAAATAATCATCTCCAAACAAGGGGACTCCAAATATCTTTTCTACATTTTTTTTGGCTTCAGGATGACGATAGACCATATAAACTTTGTGATGAGAGTTCCAATAAACGCCTTTAACTTTTTTGAGTTTTTTGACATACTTAGAAACATATTGACATTGTAATACCCAATATTTACCAACATTATCAAGTACTTTTAATTTGAGACGAGGGTCAATCTGATATTCAGATTTATGTGCAGAATGCAAAGGTTTAGTTTTCTCTGACTGCAGTTCAGCCTTTTGGCTTATGGGCAAAGTGTGTCGCTTTTCAGCGCTTGCCTTGTCTGTATTAATAGTCTTGTCAATACTGATATCATAGGTGTCAAAATCTTGTTTAAATTGATGATAAGCTTTCTTAGAATATGATATATACCAGCAGCTTTTGGACTTACTAAAGCGTGCATTTAAGGATTTAAGCTTTTTTTTCATTGATGTATCGTATGCATCATAAGGAAAAAAAATTCCGATACGATGATCACCACGATGCCATATTTTCTTTAAAGAAATCAAAAAACTAAAATTTTATCACGACTTCGTCATCCTGAGTTACATTTTAAGACATAACATAGGATAACATTTATAGACTAACGAATATAATAAAAAATATAATAATTAGCAGTAAATCAAAGGTGTGAAATGTTATTTTTTCAAAAAAAGATTGTTTAATAAAGAAAACAAGGAAAGAATATTGAATTATTTGTCAATAAATTTTTGATAATGCTCATATCTTTCAAAAATTTCATTAACGTAATTATAAGGCTCTAAGCCTCTAACATAGCCATATTTCACAACTTTATTGATGTAATATTTTGGACTGCTCAATTTAAGAACTGCTTCCTCAACATTTTCATCCCAAATAAGTGGATCGTCTCCTAATGATTCAGCTAGCTTCTGCGCATCTCTAATATGATAAAGCCCCGCATTATATGAAGCTAAAGCAAACTTAATGCGCTGAACGGAATCCTGAATTTTATCATGCGCTGCCATCATTTGTGTTAAATAAGCTGAGCCACCTCTCACACTTTGATCAGGATCATTCGGATTGGTAATTTTTAATTCTTCTGCAGTCTTAGGCATAATTTGCATTAAGCCTTGCGCACCAACCCATGATTTTTCATGCGGATCAAACCTTGACTCTTGATAAATAACTGAAGCTAATAAACGCCAATCCCAATTTAGAGTGTCATTTGCATATTTTTTAATCAAATCATCATATTGACTAATTTTTCCTTCATTTAAGCTATAAAAATCACTTTTTACACGGCGTTTAAACAAACGTTTATTCTTAAAATATTTATTATAAATCACATGATAATCTGTCGTTTTCTTAGCATTCATAATCCATTCATTAACAACTTTAAGTAATTCAGGATTGTTTTGACGTGTTGCCCAAGCTATGCGTTGAGAGAAACTGACTTTTGTACTGATATCTAAAATAGGATAGTAAGAAGCATTGATAAATGCGATATTTTGATCAGCTACTGTATACTTAATTTCACCTTCAGCGATTTTTTTGATAATTTTATCGGCTGACCAGCTCCCTGGAATTGGATCTATATAAATTTCTTCACCAATCTCACTCGATAAATTTTTGATACGATCTGCATAAGATGATTCCTTTTTAACAGAAATCGTATCGCCACTTAACTCAATGGGGTCGGTAATGAGTTCATTTTTAATTTCATGCAATTTCATCTGACGCCAGTACTCAGGTTTTCGTTGTATTAAAACTTGATAAGAGTTGTAAAGTGCATTTGTAAATGAAATTTTTTTCTTACGACCTTCAGTTATTGTAAAGCCATAAGCCAATAAATCTGCATCACCGCGATTAAGCATTTCAATAAGTTTATCTTCGTCTTCAGCGATAATAATTTCAAGTTCAAGATCTAAGCTTTCAGCTAAGCGCTCAAGCATTTCGTATTCAAAACCCATTGGGCGTCCTTTATAAAGAAAGTAGGTTGTACTGCTGTAAGTTGTGATTGCTCTTAAAACACCGTCTTTTTTAATTTCTTCAAAACTTCTGTCAACTGAAGGAGTCTCAATTTCAGTGTTTTCAGAAGATGACGTATTTGAGCTTTGACAAGCATTAAACAAAATTATCAATAAACCTAGAAGTAAAATCCTCATAAATTAAATTTTCCTCAATATACTAAAATTTATAAAGCTCATTTAACTCATTAAAATCCTTTATGGAATAATTGATATTATGTGAACTAAGATTCTGTCACTCAATTTTTAGCATAAAAAAAAGGAAGACTTTTAAAGTCTTCCTTTTCGATATTTAATAAAATGGTTTATTTAAAACATAAATCCAACACCAGCTTGAATAACTGAATTATGAGAATCTGTATCTTTAATTAAATCAGAGAAACCATAGTTGTAACGTGCATCTACGAAAAATCCGTTATCGAATTTGTAACCTGCACCAACAGTACCGCTAAAATCAAAATCTTGAGCTTCAGGCAGCATTGTGTCATCAACGTTGACATCACCAGACTCATAATCAATTTCTTCATTAACCTT
Source organism: Psychroflexus sp. S27 (assembly GCF_002810405.1). Lineage (NCBI taxonomy): Bacteria > Pseudomonadati > Bacteroidota > Flavobacteriia > Flavobacteriales > Flavobacteriaceae > Psychroflexus > Psychroflexus sp. S27. The sequence continues at coordinate 13,709 of NZ_NEXQ01000021.1, forward strand.
AAATCCAATTTGCGGACCAGCGTAAACATTTAATCCTTCAATTAAATAAACTTTAGCTAACAAAGGCACTTGAATGTAGTCTAGTTGATATTCAACCTTATTAGTGTCAAAGTTAACTCCAGCTACATTAATGTCTTCAACTTCAAAACCTTGTCCTGAGTAAAACACTTCTGCTTGTAATGAAAAGCGTTCAGAATAAGGAACTTCGGCAACAATACCAGCGTTAAAACTTGTTCTTGAGTCAGGGCTATCAAAATCGTCTCCTGTGACAGAGGCAAAGTTGACACCACCTTTAGCACCTAATTGTACGACTTTTGAATCCGATTGAGCATTTGATGTTAGAATTGCTCCAACTGTAATTGCTACTGTTAACATTAATTTTTTCATAGTTAAATTTTTATTTGTTCATGACAAATGTAACTGTCCATTACTTAAATCGTTCACAAGTAAAGTTTAAAACTATATTAAAAGTCCAGTAGAATCAGGGCTTAACCTAAATATTTCTTTAAAATTTTGTTTTTAGACTGATGTTTCAATCTGCGGATCCCTTTCTCACGAATCTGTCTTACACGTTCTCTGCTTAAATCAAACGTGTCACCGATTTCTTGAAGCGTCATCGCAGGCTGATTGCCAATACCATAGTTTAAACGAATGACATCAGCTTCTCTTTGAGATAAAGTATCTAAAGCGCGATTGATTTCTACGCTTAAAGAATCTCTCATAAGTTGATCATCTGGTGTAGGTGATTCAGCTGAACTTAAAACATCGTATAAGTTAGAATCATTTTCACCTTCCTTAAATGGCGCATCCATCGATAAATGACGACCTGAGTTTTTGAGTGCAATTTTTACTTGCGCTTCACTCATATCGAGTTCCTTTGCAATTTCCGTTGGAGAAGGAGGGCGCTCATTAATTTGTTCAAGATGTGAAAAGGTTTTATTAATCTTGTTAATAACACCAATTTTATTTAATGGCAACCTCACAACACGAGATTGCTCTGCTAAAGCTTGAAGAATTGACTGTCTGATCCACCAAACAGCATAAGAAATAAATTTAAAACCTCTCGTTTCATCAAAACGTTTTGCAGCTTTGACTAAACCTACATTTCCCTCGTTGATTAAATCTGGAAGTTTTAAACCTTGATTTTGGTATTGTTTTGCTACTGAAACCACAAAACGTAAATTTGCGTTTGTTAACTTTTCAAGAGCAACTTGGTCACCTTCACGAATACGTTGCGCTAATTCAACCTCTTCATCGGCTGTAATTAAATCAACTTTACTAATATCTTGTAAATACTTATCTAAAGATTTAGATTCTCTATTTGTAACCTGCTTTGTAATTTTAAGTTGTCTCATATACTAAAAAAGAATATTAATACCGTTAATACTGAATCCCGCCAATATAATGATTTTAATCGAGTATTCCAAATATTATTTGATTTTCAGACAGTTACAAGGTGTAATTTGGCTGAAAATTAGCTTTTGAGACACAAAAACAACATCTTAGATGACTTTAAATTTATTTTATCGTTAACTTTCTAATGTTTAAAACACAAAAAAGCCGCTCGAAAAGCGGCTTTTGAATCTATGTGATGTTGTGAAATTATGATTTAATTTCTACAACTTCAAGGTCGAAAGTTAAATCGTGACCAGCAAGTGGGTGATTAGCATCAACTACAATGTGATCATCTTTAACTTCAGCAACTCTTAATTGTCTTTCAGTTCCATCAGGATTTTGAGAAACTAATCCCATTCCAACTTTTGGTTCAACTTCTTTTGGTAAGTGCTCTTTGTCAACTTTTTGAAACAACTCATCACGAACGTCACCGTAAGCATCGTCTTTAGCGATTTCGATTGTTTTCTTTTCGTTAACTTTCATATCAATAACACCTTTTTCAAATCCAGGAATTAACATTCCTTCACCAAGTGTAAACTCTAATGGTTCTCTTTCTAAAGAACTGTCAAATACTTGACCATTAGAAGCAATTTTACCTGTGTAATGGACTTTGATTGTGTCTTTGTCTTTTACTTGACTCATAAAATATATTTTTCAAATTAAATATTGGCGCAAAACTATGGTTTATAATGTGTTTTTCCACATTAATGATGATTTATCTTTAAATAAGACTGATATTTTTACATTTTCAAAAGAAATAAGACTACTTTTCTTAAAAAAATTGTGATATTTTAATTTTATCGCCCTAAAATCTCCATAAAAGTTTTTAAATCAGGTGCTAATTTAATCTCTGTTCGTCTGTTTTGCTGACGCCCTTCAGCAGAAGAATTATCTGAAATAGGAGCATAGTGACTTCGTCCTGAAGCAATAATTCGATTACCCTCAACATTAAATTTGTCTTCAAAAATTCTCACAACAGAGGCGGAACGCTTTAAGCTTAATTCCCAATTGTCCTTTATATATGTATTTGTTGTCACAGGTTGATTGTCTGTATGTCCTTCAACTCGAATCATCATAGAAGATTCAGATTGTAAAATCTTAGATATATGTTCTAAAAGCTGATATGCTTTAGGATTGACAAAAGCGCTTCCTGATTTAAATAAGATAGATTCTCCAATAGAAATTTCAACCATAGGTTGGTGAACTTTCACTTTTAAATCATCAGCGTATTCAGCATTTTCACCTAATTTATTTCTTAATGAAGCTTTGATGTTTTCTTCAAATGCAATGTTCAATGAATCTTGAAAATTTTTAGCTTCAGCCAATCTTGAATCATCAACTTGACTCAAAATACGATTGACTTTATTCCTTGTACTTTGGCTTTCTAATGAACCATCTTCAGATAAGCGTAAAGTATTTTCATTCTCATCTTGCAATTTTTCAATTTGTGCTTGATACATCATCAAATCATCTTCCATTGATGTTTGTTTGTCTTCACAAATTTCGTTCTCTTCTTGCAATTTTGCTATTTCAGCATCACGCATTTCTAACTTATTTTCAGCTTGTGTCAACTTCTTTTTGGAAACACAACTGACAGAGAGCAAAGCAAACCCTGACAAAACAATAACTTTTCTCAACATAAATTTTAAATTTTTGGGCCGTAAGCCAAATCGCCAGCATCACCAAGACCTGGAACGATATATTTTTTTTCGTTTAAACCTTCATCCATTGTTGCAACCCATAGTGTGACATCATCGTCAAGGTGCTGTCCAAGATATTCAACACCTTCTGGCGCAGCAACAACAGCAAGAATATGTAACTTTTCTGGTTTGCAAATCTTATGTAATTCTTTGATACTTTCTAACATTGAAATACCCGTTGCAAGCATAGGGTCGACAAGTAAAAGCGTTTTCCCGTCAATAATAGGTAATGATTTGTAAGCGAGTTCTACTTTTACACCTTTATCAGTGTTTACACGATTTGCAGATATAAAACCGCTATCTGACATGTCAAAATAATTCATCACGCCTTGGTGTAAGCTTAAACCAGCTCTGAGTATTGAGCAAATGACAACTTTGTCTTGCAGTTCATGTGTTTTCTTAAAGCCTAAACTCGTTTCTGTCTGAGATTCCTCATAATGCAAACATTTACTGACTTCATAAGCCATAATTTCACCGATTCTTTCAATATTACGGCGAAAGCGCATGCGATCACTTTGTATATTTTTATCTCGAATTTCATTTAAAAAACCTGTCATTAATGAAGGTTCATTATCAAATGTTTTAAGGATCATTTATTTTAAATTTTGTACAAAAATAAGTAATTCTTTATGAAATTTTTATGGAATCGTAATGTCATTTGTATCTGGCTCTTGAAGCTTCATAATATCATTGACATTTGTGATAAAAACAGCTTTTTTTCCGCGTACAGCAATACCGTGTTTAAGTATTTCTTGATTATGAGTCAATAATTTCATGGCTTCATTGTCATAAATCTCAGGTTTTTTATGATCAAACTTTTCTTTAATAATGTCATGATCAAAATTGATTAAATCTTGTGGTGAATCTAAATTTAAAAGATCAGCTAAATCTCCCCATTGTGTTTCAGTTAATTTAACTTCAGATAAATTGATCACTTTCTTAATCGCTTTAGAAGCTTCAGCAACAGCAATACTCTGTTTTGCCATCCTGTTATCAGGGTGCACATATAATTTAATTAAATCCTCGTTTTGTGATAAAACTCCCATATCTTTGTTTTTGGTTGACATACTATTTAATTTTTCGTTTAAACTATTAATTATTTTAGTGCTAAACTATTTTATTAATATAATTTTATATTTCTTAATCTAAATTATAATGAATACAAAAGAAATTGCCATCATTGGAGCTGGAATGAGCGGATTAGTTGCTGCTCAAAACTTAGAAGAAAAAGGCTACAATTATACAGTTTATGAAAGCACAGATCGCGTAGGAGGTAGGTTAAAAACTGATTATAGAGATGGTTTGCAATTTGATCATGGTTTTCAGATTTTGATGACAGCTTATCCTGCAGTTCAAAAATATTTGGATTTAGATTTATTGAATCTTGAAAAGTTTATTTCTGGAGCCAAAATTTTTAAAAATCAAAAAATTGAAACTATTGGCGATCCTAGACAAGATATTTCCTTGGCATTACCAACATTAACAGCTGACATTGGCAGCTTTTCTGATAAACTCAAAGTATTGAAACTTTCTCAAGAAGTCAAAAAGAAATCTTTAGATGACATTTTTTTAGCTGAAGAGAAAACAACATATAAGTATCTCACTGAATATAGTTTTTCTAAAGAAATAATCGATCGCTTTTTTAAGCCATTTTTTAGCGGTATTTTCTTGGAAGAAGATTTAGAAACATCTTCAAGACATTTTGAATTCGTCTATAAGATGTTTAGTTCAGGTAATGTTGCTATTCCCAAAAAAGGAATTCAAGCGATTCCGAATCAAATTTATGCAAAACTCAAAAGAGAAAATATTGAGTTTAATAAGAAAGTTGATTCTATTAAAAATCAGACAATTTATTTTGAAAATGGAGATGAGAAGTCTTTTGATTACATCATTATTGCAGCCGATGCATCACGGTTTATTTCTAATTTAAGAAAACAGACTGTGCAATGGCATGAAGTTGAGAACTTTTATTTTAAAGTTGAAGAAAAGATTTATAAGAAAAATTTTATAGGTTTGATGCCAACAGAAACCTTTGTAAATAATTTTAGTTATTGTAACTTATCATTAAATGAGAATGTTTTGTCTGTTAGCGTTGTTCGTCAACATAATTTAAGTCAATCAGAATTGATTGAGAAAATTAAAGATGAATTAGAGAAGCATGCCGGAATTATCATCAACGAATGCGTGAAACATTACAGGATTTCTCAAGCTTTGCCAAAAATGGTTTCTGTCAACTACATGATGCCAAAAACAGAAACGCAACTGACAGATTACATCTTTTTAGCTGGTGATCATTTGTCAAATGCTTCTTTGAATGCCGCTATGTTAAATGGAGAATCTGCAGCTCAAGCGATTATTCAAAAAATAGAGAATGGTATCATCAATACCTAAAAGAAAGAAGATGGGATATTGATTTTAAGTTTAAACAATTTTAGAAACCTCTATTTTACATAATATAAATTATAGGACAATTATAATTATTTTGAAATATAAACTATAAAATCAACTTTAAACAAAATAGATAAATCTCATAATTTTTATAACAAATGAATTCATCAATGAACTCTATTTCTATTTTAGTGTTGAAAAAAATCTATCATTATGTTTGGACTATTTAAAAAGAAATCGGAGAAAGAAAAATTACAAGCGGAATATAAAAAATTGCTTGAAGATGCGCACCGACTTTCAACAACCAATAGAAAATTGAGTGATCAAAAAACTTATGAAGCTGATCAAGTTTTAAAAAAGATCGATCAAATATCTGAATGATTTAATTCAATAAACCTAAATCTTTAGAACGAATCACATAGCCTAAACGAATGGAATGAATTTCATCCGTGTAATTGATTAAACTTTCAGAGTAACCATTGAACAACTCTAACATAAATCCTTGATTATTATCTTTAAACGGTGTGTAATAAATTCTTGTTCTGATGGCGCCTTTCCATTCCCAATTTAACCCTTTTCTAACCATCACCTCTGCCTCTAGTTTTTCTGGAATTAAAATGCGAGAATAGGTTAACTCCGCTAATCCTATATATTCTAACAAATCAGGGTTTCCTTCTTTATATTGAAACGGAAGCCAAACTTTTGCTTTTAATTTTGATTTCTCAGATAAACTTGTGCGATAACTCAAATGTAAATTGTTCCAACTTCTCGAATAAATACTATCTCGACCGTTAGATTCGTGTTCAAACATCAATGATAAAACGCCAGTTAATCTATCATTTTTATTGTAAATAGGTTTCCCTAAACCAATTGAAGGATTAAAGTTAATTTCTTTAAATGGGCTTGATTCGTCATAAATGTTCCAGAAAGATTTTTGACTGTAAGTGACAAATAAATAGGTGTCCCATGGCAAAGTATTTCTGGTGATTAATTGTTTAAAACTAATATTATACTTAACATCTGTAGATTGTCGGTCAACCTTTTCATTCAAAGGGATTCCTGTGATAAAGTAATTGTCTTTATATATTGAAAATCGAGACATTTTTTGAATACTATCATTAACTTGTTCTCGTGTGAGTTTTTCATTTAGCTCATTTTCTTGAGCTAATAAACTCTGGAAGTTGAATATAAGAATGAAGAATAAAACAAATGATAGAGATTTTTTCATGTTTTAGATTTTCAATATTAAGTTATAAAAAATCTGTCTAAACTTGAATTTAGACAGATTTAATTTTTAAAAATGTTTTATACAGAATAGATGTTTTAATTTAGACTCTCCATATCAATAACAAATCTATACTTTACATCTGAACTTGTTACACGATCATAAGCTGTATTAATATTCTGAATATCAATCATCTCAACATCACAAGTGATATTGTGTTCTCCACAGAAATCTAACATTTCTTGAGTTTCTTTGATACCACCGATTAAAGAACCTGAAACACGTTTTCTCCCAGTAATAACGCTTCCACCATGCATTGGCTCTAAAGGTTCAATAGCACCGACTAAACAAATTGTTTTGTCTCTTTTCAATAAGCTCAAATACGGATTTAAATCATGTTTTACAGGAATTGTATTCAGTAGAAAATCAAAACTATTTCTGTGCTTTTTCATTTCATCTTTATCGATTGAAATCAAAACTTCATGAGCTCCTAAACTCTTTGCATCTTTAGATTTACTTTCGGATCTCGTAATCATCACGACATGCGCACCAAGTGCATTAGCAAATTTGATTCCCATGTGGCCTAAACCACCTAAGCCAATGACGCCAACTTTGTCCCCTTTTTTGATATTCCAGTGTTTTAGAGGTGACCATGTTGTAATACCCGCACATAATAAAGGTGCAGTTGCTTTTGCATCTATGTTTCCAGGAATGTTTAAAACAAAATGTTCATCAACAACAATATCTTGAGAATATCCACCATAAGTGTGTCCGTCGCTATGTTTGTCTTTTCCATTGTAAGTGCCAACCATTCCTTCTTCACAAAATTGCTCTAAATCATCTTGACAAGATGGGCAAGTTCCGCATGAATCAACCATACAACCAACACCAACACGTTGGCCAGGTTTAAAGTTTTTGACGTCACTCCCAACTTCAACAACGCGACCGATAATTTCATGACCAGGAATCACAGGATATTTTGATCCACCCCAATCATTTCTGACAGTATGTATATCAGAGTGACAAACACCACAGTATTCAATTTTAATGTGAACGTCTTTTGCTGTGAGCTGACGACGCTCAATATTTAAAGGTTTTAAATTTTCTTCTGGCGTTTCAACGCCGTAAGCTTTAACTTTCATAAATTATTTTTTGGATTAGCAAATTAAGGTTTTTGCAAAAAGTATAAATGTTCAAATCTTCATTTGTCATATCTTTAACGCTTTGAAAAGGGTTTCAGCATAAAGTTTATACACTTCAAAAACTTGATTTCAAGACTTTTTATGATGACTACTACTCTTTCAGATATTCTATATTTATCAGTAATAATTGATATGAAAATATTATAAAGAATAAAGTACAATACCGCCAATAATCGCAAAAACAAGAGCGGCGTAAATTACTTTTTTCCATCTCAAAGGAATGGTTTCACTTTTATAAACGCCGTAAAGTCCAAGTGGAGGGACGAGAATCAATAAATAGCCAAGGATATATCTGTTATACCATTTCTGCTTGGTTTTCATAATAAATGATTTATACTAAGATACGAAATTCATATCAATAGAAGTTCAATTAATGTCATTTAAAATTTTGATTATTAAAACCATAACAATTAAAGAACCATCTTAAATCATTCCGTAGTAATAAGGAATCAAAAAACTAGCAACCAACCAAAAGATGAGATTTAAACCGAAACCAACCTTGAAGAAGTCTGTGAATTTGTATTGACCGGCACTGTAAACCATGGTATTAGTTTGGTATCCTATCGGTGTCATAAATGTTCCCGAAGCGGCAAGCATCACAGCGATAAGAAAAGGCATCAACTCGTAATTTGCTGAATGTGCTGTTGCAATAGCGATCGGAGCCATCAGTGCAGCAGAAGCATTATTCGACATCATTTCCGTCAGTAATGAAGTGGCTAAATATAAACCAGAAATCAAGGCAATTGGTCCATAAGCGCCTAAAGACGAAATGAGATTATCAGCGATTAAAAGATCTAAACCTGTTTTTTGCATCGCTGTTCCTAGACTGATCGCACCAGCCAATAGAAATACAATCTTCCAGTTAACAGATTGATAAATTTGTTTGATATCCAAGACTTTAGTTAATGCTAATATCACAACAACAGAAATAGCACCAACCATAATATCAATAATGTTCAGAGCTGCTAAAATCACCATCGCTAAAATCAATCCGCCAACAATTCCAAATTTCTTTCGGTTAAAATCAGTCACATGATTTTCTGATAAAAGCACAAAAGGAGCATCTTCTTTGGCTTCAATCTTCTTTAATTCTTTGATAAAATGTGTTTTAACTTCTGCCAAGATAATATCACCAGATTTTAAAGTGACATCATAAAGTTGATCATGCTTCAGCTCTTCTCTATGTTTTAAAGCCAAAGGAACAGCTCTAAAAGACCTTCTAAAATCAATATCTCTCAAGGTTTTATTATGAATCATTGATGAAGATGTGATCACCATTTCAACTAAAACAGAATTCGTTCCTTTTAAATTATTATCGGCTAGTTTTAAGGGTGAAATTTTAATTGATTTCGTTTTATCTTTTAAAGATTTTATTTTTTCAACATTACAGCGAACTTTCAGTAAATCTCCTTTCTGTAAAACAAAATCTCCTTGTGGCAAATTAAATCGAGAGCCATTTCTTTTGACTTCAATAATGTCCATATCATAATCTTTCACCAATTCAGAATCCATAATTTTCTGATTAACAGAAGTTGATTCTTCCAGAATTTCAAGATCGGTTAAATAGTTTTTAAGCTTAAATTTATCTTCAAGATTTTCATCGCTTTTTCTATTTGGTAGAATTCTAATGCCGATAAATCGCATATATAAAATCCCAACAACCAATAAACATAGAGCGATTGGCGTCATTTCAAACATATTAATCTCAAGGCCGGTTTCATTTTTAGAAATCCCGCTCACCAATATATTTGTTGATGTTCCAATCAATGTGCACATCCCACCAAAAATTGACGCGAATGAAAGTGGAATCAACATTTTTGATGGACTTTGACCTGTATTATGAGCAATTTGAATCACGACAGGAATAAAAACTGCCACAACTGGCGTATTATTGATAAAGGCTGAAATGGTTGCGATCAGTAGCATCATCATCAATAAACCTGTATCAAATTTGTATTTGAAAATTTTAGATAAGCGATGAGCCAAATATTGAAGTGCTCCTGTTTTGAGTAAAGCTGCACTTAAAATAAACATAAAAGCAACTGTAATTGTTGCTTTATTACTAAAACCTAAAACACCTTCTTCTGGCGTTAAAACACCAGTTATCATAAGTGAAACAACAATTAATAAAGCAATTAAATCAACTGAAATGATTTCAGTTATAAATAAAATAACGGCAATTAGGATAATAATTAAAGTGATGATTGCTGCTGAAGTCATTGGCTATTTTCTGGCTTCAAATATAATTAGTCTATCGGATGTATAGAGTAATTAATTAAAAAAAGTTTAAATTATATTTTTAAGGTTGCCTTCTCGTTTTATAATCTGCTCTAAATCAGCCTTTTTCAAAAGTTCAACAGTTTTATTTCTCACTTCATAAAAGACATCACGAATACCGCAAGTTTCTTCATCTATACACTCCTCACAGCGTTCATAATAATTATAAGTCACACAAGGTAATAAGGCGATTGCACCATCAAATAATCGCATCACTTCGGCAAGGTTAATTTCTTTAGGTGCTTTTAACATATAGTAACCTCCACCCTTTCCCTTCTTACTAGCCAAGATGCCAGCTTTTTTGAGATCTAATAAAATGGCTTCTAAAAATTTCTGAGGAATATTTTGAGATTCAGAAATATCACTAATACGAATAGGATTATTATTATCTTGCTTAGCGAGGTAAACTAGTGCGTTAATGGCGTATTTCGTCTTTTTTGAAATCATAGCAGCACAAAGATATCATTTTTGTTTGCTTTGTTTCAGAATTCAAATTGTATTTTTGTCATTCTTTTATAATCCCAATTTTTAGTTTCAAATGCAGGCAACTTTAGAAAATTTAAAGCATTATTTTGGTTACGATTCTTTTCGTTTAACACAACAGGAGGCCATTCAAAATTTACTGAATAAAAAAGATGCCTTGGTGATTATGCCTACTGGTGGCGGAAAATCTTTATGTTTTCAATTACCAGCGCTACAATTTTCGGGTTTAACGCTTGTCATCTCTCCTCTGATTGCTTTGATGAAAGATCAAGTGGATGGTTTAAAAGCCAACGGAATTTCAGCTGAATTTTTTAATAGTTCTCAAAATTTTGAAACACAACAAGAAATTTTAGAAAAAATTAGCCGCAAAGAAATCAAGCTTCTCTACACAGCTCCTGAAAGTTTATCAGGACTTCAAGATGTCCTCAAGTCCAATTACATCAGTTGTGTTGCTGTTGATGAAGCGCATTGTATTTCATCTTGGGGACATGATTTTAGGCCTTCATATAAACAACTTGGTTTTCTCAAGAAATCAATGCCAGATGTTCCCATAATTGCTTTAACAGCAACGGCTGACAAGGCAACTCGTGTTGATATTTTGAACCAACTCTCTATTCCGAAAGCAAAGGTTTTTATCAGCTCGTTTAATCGAGAAAATATTTTCCTCAATGTGAAAATGGCGAATAAAAGATTGCAACAAATTGAAAAATTTCTTGACCGTCGCCCAGATGAAGCTGGTATCATTTATTGTTTGAGCCGTAAATCAACTGAAAAATTAGCTCAAGACTTGGAAGCTTTAGGTTATCAAGCTGAAGCTTATCATGCAGGTTTAAATCACGAAACTAGAAGCGATATACAAGAAAATTTCATTTACGATAAAACACAGATTGTTTGCGCCACAGTTGCTTTTGGAATGGGAATCGATAAATCGAATGTACGTTGGGTGATTCATTATAATATGCCTAAAAATATAGAAAGCTATTACCAAGAAATTGGTCGTGCAGGTCGCGATGGTTTAGCTTCTCAAGCGTTGATGTTTCACTCTTACGCTGATGTGATTCAGTATAGAAATTTTATTGATAACTCTGGAAATCAAGAGGTTCAGTATGCGAAACTTGATAGAATGAAGCAATTCGCTGAAGCAAAATCTTGTCGTCGAAAAATTCTATTGGCTTATTTCGGTGAGTATTTAGAAGAAGATTGTGGTCATTGTGATATTTGCTTAAATCCTCCACAATTTATGGATGGTAAAATCAATGCACAAAAAACCATTTCTGCTGTTGCGAGAGTGCAACAAAATGAACCTATTGGTGTAATTATCGATATTTTGAGAGGTGCCAAGAATCAAAAGATTTTAGACAGAAATTATGACCAATTAAAAACTTATGGTGCTGGGAAAGATGTTGCTTGGCGTGATTGGCAACATTATGTTTTAGAAATGATAAATCAAGGGGTTCTTGATATTGCTTTTCATGATGGAAATAAACTTAAGCTAAATAGTTTATCTAAAAAAGTTTTGTTTGAAGACTATCAAGTCTCACTAACTAAACCGATTGATCCTAAAGTTGAAAAACGAGAAATGATTACAAAATCAAGGAAAAAGAAAACTTTGTTTGAAAGCTTGCGACAGTTGAGAATGCAAATTTCAAAAGAAGAAGACTTACCGCCTTACTTGATTTTTAATGATGCGAGCTTAAAAGAAATGGAAACTCAAAAACCAAAGGATTTATCAGAATTTATGACAATTTCAGGTGTTACTCAAAGAAAGGCTGAACGATTTGCTGAAGAGTTTCTTAACATCATTAATCAACACACCAAAACGAGAAAAAAATCAAAAGGATCTACATACTTAAAAACTTTTAAGCTATATGAACAAGGTTTGAGTCTTGAAGAAATCTGCAAAAACAGAGGTTTAAAAGACACGACTATCATTTCACATTTAGCTAAATTATATGGTGATGGTAAGAAAGTCGATTTACTCAAATTTGTAACAAAGGAAGAAATCGATCAAGTTTCAAACGTCTTGAAAAATATTAAATATGAAGGTGCTTTAAAACCAATTCATGAAGCTTTAGATGGAGAAATACAATATGGTAAGATAAGATTAGCTCTCGCGTATCTAAAAGTTTAAACTTTACTCATTTCTAACAATAACGGTTGATGCTTTTACACCTGTTAGTAAATTCCAAACGTTATGTGCAACGACTTCACCGCTATCAATGGCTTTAAATTCAGCAGTATTTGGTCCTGAGTCTCCTTGATTTAATGCGATAAATTCGACTTTATTGAAACCAACTTCAAGTTGTATTGTGATTTCTTTATAGGCATTTTCAAGGAGTAAATTTTCGATAACAATTTTTCCATTCAACCTTACCTGTACTCTATCACCATCAAACAGCATGTGATCACGACACACAAAAACCATTTTATCTGAAGTTGTTACAAAATCACCGATATGCATATCACGCCCAAACTTCTCTTTCATTTTCTGATCGTTTTCATTCTCAGGTTTTGAGTTAAATTTCTTGGTATACAAATCGCTTGGATTTGTCATCTGTTCTTTAGGCTGGAAATTAATTCCTTTTTCAGGCTTCTTAAAGATGTTTTTAACCTTAGTTCGGTTTGGGATTCCTAAAGTATTATTACCTGAACTTACTTTTCCTCGGCTAAAAACAGCTCCACTATTTTTAGTACCAGATTTCGATGCATCGATTTGAGAATAAGTCAATTGACCCATAAAAAGTAATATGATTAGAAAGTATTTCATAAAAGCAAAGATATGGTTATGAGTAACTTAAAATCAATTAAATTAATGTTTTAACATTTGTTAAGTTATATAATGCGTTTAAGCTAAAACTAAGTTAAAAACAATTTCAACCACAATATAAGCAAACTCAACTAGTTTTATTTGTAAATAACCTAAAAAACAAAATTTATGAAAACTATGAAGCCTATGTTAGGTCTTTTTGTTGCAGCTTTTGCATTTTACAGTTGTAGCAGCGATGATGATGCATCACCACAGCCGCCAATGGCAAAATCATCATTAACTATTAAAGCCCAATCCGGTTTAAACGGAACCGCTGAGAAGATCACCAACGCAGCATCTGATGTTGAGATCAATCAATTCATGATTAACCTATCAGAAATTGAATTTGAATTTGCCGATAACGATCAAAATCAAGTTTTTTCTGTTGGCGCAATGGATGATGAAGATGATCTAGCTTACGAAGATTTACCAGAGGAAATTAAATCTTATTTAGACGATAATTACCCTGAAGATGCTTTTTGTAAAGGAGAACTTGAAGATGACGGACCTTATATGTATGAGGTTGAATTAGAAAGTGGCTTAGAGCTTTACTTTAAAGCAGACTTTACACTTTATGCGACTGAAGCAAGCGATGAGCCTTGTCACGAAAGTGATCAAGGAGGAAACTCTTGGGGAAGTCAGGACGATCTCGAGTTAGCAGGACCGTTTGAGTTAGATTTAAGTCAAGGTGAAGTTACTGTTGCTGATGTTGAAATTCCGGTAGGCGTTTATGAAGAAGTTGAATTCGAGATGGATATTAACAAAGAGCCTGCAAGTGATCTTTATCAAAAATCTATCATGATTACAGGGTCAATTTCTGGTAAACCTTTCACTTTCTACCACACTTTTGAAGAAGAGTTTGAAATTGATTATGAAGATGCAGGTCAGAACTTGGTAATTGAAGAAGGTGGCGATGCAACAGTTGTTTTTAACTTTGATTTGCAAGCTGTTGTTAACACTGTTGACTTATCTTCTGCACAAGATTTAAATAATGATGGCCAAATTGATATCAGCCCAATTGATGAAGATGGTAATAATGCATTAGCTCATCAAATTAAAAATGCAATTGTTGAGTACGCTGAATTACTTGATGATTAATTAAACATCTAATTGTTATATAAAAAAGGCTCTGAATTTTCAGAGCCTTTTTGCTTTTACTAAATTAACGAAAACCTTATTCAGTTAATATTTGTTCTGCGTGAGCTTTGGTTTTTACTTTTTTGATGATGTCAACAATAATTCCTTTTTCATCAATAATAAAAGTTGTTCTGTGAATACCTTCATATTCTTTGCCCATAAATTTTTTCGGACCCCATACATCAAAAGCTTTAATGACAGATTTATCTTCATCAGCAATCAAAGGATAAGGCAATTCATACTTCTTTTTAAAATTTTGCTGACGCCTTTTCGTATCGGCACTTACACCAAGAATTTTAAAGCCTTGTTTTTCAAAAGTCTGCCAATTATCCTTTAAATTACAGGCTTCTGCAGTACAACCTGGAGTGCTTGCTTTAGGGTAAAAAAATACGACAAGCTTACTTCCTTCAAAGTCTTTAAGTTGGTGTGTGTTGCCATCTTGATCTTCTGCTGAAAAATTTGGAGCCTTATCTCCTACATTTAATGATGTCATAATTTTGTATTTTTGTTTAAAAATACAAAATATGCGTAAGACTGAAAAAGTTGACTTTGTTATTAAAACTCTAAAAGAACTTTATCCACGTATTCCTGTTCCTTTAGATCATCATGATCCTTACACTTTACTTATTGCAGTTTTACTTTCTGCGCAAAGTACTGATAAGAAAGTCAATCAAATTACGCCTCAATTGTTTGCAAAAGCTGATAATCCTTATGATATGGTCAATTTATCTGTAGAAGAGATCAGAGAAATTATTAAACCAGTTGGTCTCTCTCCTATGAAGTCAAAAGGTATTCATGGTTTATCGAAAATTCTCATTGAAAAACATAATGGTCTAGTCCCGCAAAATTTTGAAGATCTAGAAGAGTTTCCAGCGGTTGGACACAAAACGGCAAGCGTTGTTTTAGCACAAGCTTTTGGAATTCCGACTTTTCCAGTTGATACACATATTCATCGCTTGATGTATCGTTGGAATTTGAGTACAGGTAAAAATGTCGTTCAAACTGAAAAAGATGCGAAGCGGCTTTTTCCTATTGAGTTATGGAATGATTTACATCTGCAAATCATTTGGTATGGTCGTGACTATTCACCAGCACGTGGTTGGGATTTAGAAAAAGATATTATTACAAAAACTATTGGGCGTCAATCTGTTATTAAAGAATATTATAAAAAGAAATCTAATAAGATATAACATTCAACTAATGGTTCAAGTCGCGTTACTAAATATCAATTAGTCAGTGTGTTATAATGTTTTCAAATAATTGAAATCAGTCTATAAAGATTTTATTGATCCACTTCTAATCCTGAAGAGAATCATATTCTCCATTTGAAGTTTTTATAACTCTCAAAGATTGAGAATAGCTTAGAATAAATTGAATTGTATCTCGACTTGGTCGCAAATCATTTTTGTTTTTAAGTTCTGAAGATTTTTTTGAGTAATTTTTTATCATGATGTTATTGTTTATATCCATCATAATAACGTTTGAACTTAAAAAATATTATCTAATTCACGAGAGTCATATTTTTATCATCTATTTCCTTTCTTAAATTAATCAAAGCGTAACGCATTCTTCCTAAGGCTGTGTTGATACTGACATCAGTTTTAAGGGCGATTTCTTTAAAACTCATCTCCTTAAAAATTCGCATTTGTAAAACTTCAAGCTGATCTTTTGGTAATACTTTAATCAATTCATGCAAATCGCCTTCAATTTGATCTTTAATTAATTTATTTTCTGCATCTAAGCTGTCATCTGAAATTAAATCAAAGATTTCAAAATCACCTTTACTATCAAATTTTGGCATGCGTTTATTTTTCCTAAAGTGATCAATCACAAGATTGTGAGCAATTCGCATAATCCATGGTAAAAATTTGCCTTCTTCATTGTATTTACCACGTTTTAAAGTACGGATCACTTTAATAAATGTTTCTTGAAAAATATCTTCGGCGATTGATTTATCCATCACTTTAGAACAGATAAAGCCAAAAATTTTATGTTCATGCCTATTGATAAGCATAACAAGCGCATTTTCATCACCAGCGATGTAGGCACTTACAAGTTCAGATTCAGGAATAGTTTTTAATTCACTCATAACACTAAGTCTTATAGTTTGGATGTATAAAAAATAAATAACTAATAAGTAGTATTATGCAATAGGCAAGAAATTTGTTTGTTAAAGTTGCTAATATATAAAGAATCATATAAGATTATACATGTTCTTAAAATTTTAACACTATTGGTTTAATTTCTTAGCTTTCTCACAAAATTTAAAAACTGCACAATAAATTAATTTAAGGCCTCTTTCATTTTTAAATGATAATATTGCTTAAATGAGGTTAAATTTTCTTGAAAATTACTGTAAACCTAAATAAAAATGGGCTTTATGGCTATATTTGTTTTAGAATATCTTTTATGAAAAATATCGACAAATTAAGTCCTAAAGACTACATTTTAATAAAATCCGCAGCTTTACATAACCTCAAATCTATCGATGTTGCTATACCACGTCATGAGCTTGTTGTCATTACTGGATTGTCTGGCTCCGGCAAGTCTTCCTTAGCTTTTGATACACTCTATGCTGAAGGTCAACGCCGTTATGTGGAAAGTTTGTCAGCTTATGCAAGACAATTTTTAGGTCGTTTACACAAACCAAAAGTTGATTACATTAAAGGGATTGCACCTGCAATTGCCATTGAACAGAAAGTTAACTCAACAAATCCAAGATCCACTGTTGGTACTTCAACTGAAATCTATGACTATTTAAAACTACTTTTTGCGAGAATCGGTGAGACCTTCTCTCCTATTTCTGGAGATAAAGTCAAGAAACACAATGTTTCTGATGTTATTGATTATGTGAAGTCATTTGATGAAAAATTAAAACTTCTTCTCATAGCGCCAATTACAGTTCACGAGAAAAGAACAGCCGCTGAGCAAATAAAAGTCTTACAACAGCAAGGTTTTAGCCGATTAAAAATTGATGGTAAAGTTCAACGTATTGATAAAATTGATTTAGAAAACTTAGCTGACGATGCGACTTTCGATTTAGTTGTTGACAGGATTGTAGTAAAACATGATGAAGATTTCCTCAATCGTTTAGCCGATGCCATTCAAAATGCATTTTATGAAGGTAAAGGTGAAGTTTTTATTGAAGAAATGACTTCTGGTAGTTCAAAAATTTTTAATAATAAATTTGAACTTGATGGCATGACTTTTACAGAACCGAATGAACATTTTTTCAGCTTCAATAATCCGCTTGGGGCTTGTCCGCAATGTGATGGTTATGGTGATGTCATCGATATTGATGAAGACTTAGTCATTCCAAATACGGGTTTAAGTGTATACGAAAATGCCATCGCTCCTTGGAATGGTGAGAAGTTAAGTAAGTATAAAAAAGATTTGATTAAGAATGCACATTATTTTGATTTCCCTGTTCACCGACCTTACTTTGAATTAACAGATGAGCAGAAAGATTTAGTTTGGAATGGCAACTCTTACTTCAAAGGCATCACACCTTTCTTCAATAAAATAGAATCTAAATCTTACAAAATACAGAATCGTGTTTTACTTTCTCGTTACCGTGGCAAAACAAAATGTAAGCTTTGTCAAGGAAAACGCTTAAAGCCAGAAACAAATTATGTCAAATTAAACGGTCAGAATATTTCTAACTTAGTCGATTTACCCATTGATGAATTACGTGATTTTTTTAAAAAATTAAAGTTAAACGAGCATCAAGAAGATGTTGCAAAACGCATTTTAAAAGAAATAAATTCTCGTCTAACTTTTTTGCATGATGTTGGTTTAGATTATTTGACTTTAAACAGGAAATCAAACTCACTTTCTGGAGGTGAGTCACAAAGAATTAATTTAGCAACCTCACTTGGAAGTAGTTTGGTTGGTTCGATGTACATTCTCGATGAGCCTTCAATTGGTTTACATTCTCAAGATAATGAAAAGTTGATAAAAGTGCTTAAAAACTTACGTGATTTAGGTAATACCGTGATTGTTGTAGAGCATGATGAAGATATCATGAAAGCATCAGATTATATTATTGACATTGGCCCTGAAGCTGGTTCGCATGGCGGTAAAATAGTCGCTGAAGGAAATTATAAAAAGATTCTCAAATCAAATTCCTTGACTTCTCATTATTTAAATGGAAAACTGGAAATTGAAATGCCTCAAAAAAGACGAAAATCAAAAAAATCAATTATCATCAGAGGTGCAAGAGAAAACAATTTAAAAAATATTGATGTCTCAGTTCCTTTAGATTGTTTTACGGTGATTACCGGAGTTTCAGGAAGTGGAAAAAGTACTTTAGTCAAAGATATCTTATACCCAGCCATGATTAAAGCCAACGGCGGCTATGGTTCTAAAACAGGTCAATTTGATGGTTTAGAAGGCAATTTTAAGCATATTACACAAGTTGAGTATGTTGACCAAAATCCGATTGGGCGCTCTTCTCGCTCTAACCCTGTTACTTACATTAAAGCTTATGATGATATTCGAAATTTATTTGCAAGTCAAAAATTATCAAAAATTAGAAGTTTTCAAGCAAAGCATTTTAGTTTTAATGTTGATGCTGGCCGATGTGAAACCTGTAAAGGTGAAGGCGAAGTTACTATTGAAATGCAGTTCATGGCGGATGTGCATTTAGAGTGTGAAACCTGTAAAGGTAAAAGATTTAAAAAGGAAGTTCTAGAGGTTAAATTTGCGGATAAAAATATTGACGATATTCTAAATATGACTATTGAAGATGCCATTATTTTTTTTAATGAAAATGATGAAGAGAAAGTGGCCAGAAAACTTCAACCGCTTTTAGATGTCGGTTTAGGTTATGTCAAATTAGGTCAAAGCTCTTCTACCCTTTCTGGTGGTGAAGCGCAACGTATCAAGTTAGCTGCTTTTTTAACTAAAAGTCAAACGAAAAACAAAACACTTTTCATTTTTGATGAACCAACAACTGGTTTACATTTTCATGATATCAAAAAATTACTGAAATCTTTTAACGCATTGATTGAAAAAGGACATTCTGTTATTGTAATCGAACATAATATGGATTTAATCAAATGCGCAGATCACATTATAGATCTTGGACCAACAGGAGGAATAAAAGGCGGACATTTAGTCGCAGAAGGAACTCCAGAAGAAATAATCAAGGTTAAAGAGTCTTTAACTGGAAAATTTTTAAAAGAGAAGTTGAGTTGATTTACTTAAAATTAAGACGTTTTAAACAATTATTTTAAAATAACTTCAGATAGTTTTTTTGTCAAACTCTGTCTGCTGTATTGAGTGATATTATTGGGCTGCACTTTTAGTTTACCATTCAAAAAAGATTTAAAATAGCTAAGAATTAATGCCTTCAAATTCTCTTTACTTTCATAGTCAAAACAGTGTCCTGTTTGCGTTTCCTCAATAATTTTTTCAACATCCCAATGTTTAGGTCCAATCGCTAAGATAGGTCTTCCAGTTCGTAAATATTCAAAGACTTTTCCAGGGATAATACCACGGGTTTCTTCTGAATTAATTTCTATTAATAAAAGAACTTGTGAGCTATGTTGAAAATTTAAAGCCGTTTGATGATCGACATAACCTGTAAGATTGAGATACTCTTTAAGTCCATTTTTATAAATAGAATCAATGATTTGTTCGCTGACATTACCAACCAAACGCAACTCAAAGAAAGATTTGAAATGCTCAACTTCTTGAATCAATTCTGACAAAGCTTGCCATAAAATTTCAGGATTTCTCTGACTCATTAGGGAACCTATGTGAGAAAGCGTGAAGTTTTCATCAAGCTCAGCTTCTACAGGGTCAGCTTCATCAAAACCATTTGTAATTAAATGAATCGGTTTAGATGTTTTTGCTTCAAATTCATTTTTAGTTTCAAAACTTGTTACCAACACATCGTCAGCTAAATTGAGTATTTCACTTTCTAATGCAAGATGTTTCTGAGCTGAATTTTTACTTAATTTTAAATCTTTATGATAACCGATATTTGTCCATGGATCTCGAAAATCTGCAATCCAATGCAATTGAGGAAATTTATTTTTTAATTTATGTCCAATTAAATGCAAACTATGTGGTGGACCAGTTGTAATAACGCAATCAAATTCTTGAGAATCAATTATTTTTGAAATCGTTTTAACTGAAGGCTTAATCCAGAATTTTCGTGCATCTGGTATAAAAAAATTACCTCTAATATAAAGCATCAGTCTCTGAAGCCTTGATTGTTTTTCTTTAGATTTAATAATGCCTTTGCTCAGTGACTTGGTATCTTTTTTTGAAAACAATTGTGCCAATGCATAAGGCTCAAATATCGACTTTTCAATAATTTCTAAATCGTAAGGAACTTCACTTAAAAGAGAACGGTCTGAAGTTGGGTAGCTCGGATTTTTTGGTTTAAACACAACTGGTTCGATACCGTATTCAGGTAAATATTTTGAAAATTTTAACCAGCGTTGCACACCTGGTCCACCAGCTGGAGGCCAATAATAAGTAATGATTAGGACTTTTTTCATTTAGTCAGTTCTCTTTTTTCTTTGAAAAAACAAGCCCGCCAAAAGTAAGATAAAAATACCGTAACTCGCTAAAGTAATTGTGTTTCCTCGTGAGATGACTTGTGGTTCAAACTTAAAAGTAATTTGGTGCTCGCCCTCAGGAAGTTCCAAACCTCTGAGCACATAATCAACTGCAAAATGATCAACTTTTTCACCATCTAAATAAGCTTGCCAACCTTTTGAGTAATACAATTCAGAAAAAATAGCTAATCGTTTAGAATTCAGTTTGTATTTATAAGTTAATTCATTGAGTGTATAATTTGTCAATTCTATTTGATCCCCAAATTGTGGCTGATAATTTTCTTTTGAAATATGTTTTTTATACTTGCTTTCAACAACCGCAGTTCTTGCTAAATCAACTGTGTCAAGGCTTTTAATAGATTCGTTAGCATTTTTGACGAAGTTTACTTTTTCTGCAAACCATGCATTTCCAAATGCTGATTCATTTTGCTGAACTCTCACGCCATCTTCTGCATTGACGATTAAATACTTGACATTGAGCATGTTTAAAACATCCTGATTTCTTTTAAAAGCATCGAAGTCAAATAGATCTTGAACGCGACCTGGCTTGGCAGCATGATAACCACCAATTGAGTTATGAAAATATGATGCCCTTGCAGAGTTTAAAGCTGCCCTTATTGAATTTGATCTACTTTGGGACACATCTAGAACGCGATAATGAGATTGATCTTTCATGATTTCAAGATCGTAGGCTTGTGCCTGAAAAGGTTCTTTCATTTGAACTTGTGCAACAAAATCATCTTCATTTACATAATTTCTGTTGATCGGAATTAAATCGACTAAAACCAAAATTCCCAAACCTAGGATCACAAGATTTTTCTTCACTATATTTAGTAAATACAACCATAAAATTCCTGCTGCAACAAGTACAATTGCCAATGATCTTAGAGCATCACTGACCAGCATATCTTGTCTGTCAATTTTTAAAGCACGAACAAATTTCGCTCCGTATCCTTGAATAAAGTGTGCATCACGTGGAGATGAAAAATCGAATAATACATTTTTGAATAAAATAAATATCAATGCTAATCCACCTAAAATACCGGCCGAATAATAAAGTGCTTTTTCTTTTTCCTTCTTTGATTTTTGAGAGTTAAAGAATGCAGCTAAACCAACAACACCCAGAACTGGAACAACGAATTCAATAATCGTTTGTATAGATGAAACAGCTCTGAATTTGTCATAAAGAGGAACATAATTGATAAAGAACTTTGTGACAAAAGCAAAATTATCGCCCCAAGACAAAACTAAACTTAAGATAACACCGCCGATAATCCATTTTTTTGTTTTAGAATTCACTAAGAAAAGTGCTAGCACAAATAAGAAAATCAAGCTTGCACCAATATAGGCTGGCGCACCGATAAATGTCTGATCGCCCCAATAAGTCGGTGCATTTTTAACAAATCCGAGTGCTTGCTGTGTTGAATACCCTAGTTGAAGTAATTCTTTATAAGATTCTGAAGTTGAGTCTAAAGTTTCAGAACTTGAGCCACCCATGAATCTTGGTATAAATAAGTTGAAACTTTCTAAAATACCATAACTGTATTCTGTGATATATTCATAACTCAAAGCTGAAGAAGCTTTCGGACTTCCATTAGGGTTTATCGTTAAACCTGTGTCTCCTCTGGTACTAAATTCAGTGTATTCTTGTGTTGCTAAAATATTCGTCGAGTTCACACCAATCGCTAATAAAACAGGAACTAGCATTAAACCTATTGCTGAAAAATATTGTTTAAGCTCTTTCTTTTTGTAAGCATCAACTAAATATACAATCCCAATAACAAGCACAAGAAGGAACAAATAATAAGTCATTTGGAAATGGTTGGCGACCAATTCCAATGACATGCCCAAAAATAAGGTGATAAAACCGAGAATTTTTCTTTTCTGAAAGAGCAATAAAATTCCGCTAATCACAAGCGGAAAGTAAGCAATCGCATGCGCTTTAGCATTGTGACCAACACCAAGAATAATGATTAAGTAAGTTGAAAACCCAAAAGCCAATGAACCTAGTATTGCAAGTCGGTAATCTACTTTAAGTGTTAAAAAAAGAATATAAATTCCAATAAAATAAAGAAAAAGATAATCTGCAGGTCGTGGTAAAAAACGTAAACCTCTATCAATAGACTTGATAAAGTGATAAGGGTAATCGGCACCGAGTTGATAAGTTGGCATTCCGCCAAAAGCAGCATCAGTCCAATAGCTTTCCTCTCCTGTTTCAGCCTTGAAGTCTTTATGTTGTTTTGACATGCCAATGTATTGTGCAATATCACTTTGGTAGATAATTTTGTTACTTAAAACAGGACTGAAATATAGAACAGCAACAAGCATAAAACCAATAACAACAAGTCCATGCTTAGCTAACTGAGGTAATTTTTTTTTCATAATTAAAGTTTATTCAATCTCTTCGTAATCAATATATTCACCAACCTTTTTATCGTTGGTTCGACGTGATGATTTATCATCATTAATAATATTTTGATCACTCTTTTGGTGAGGTCTTGATTGTTGCTGATTATTGAATTGATTCTCAAATTTATTTTGAACCTTCTTCATGAAAAATTTAAAAATGTAAGGTGCTGCCCACTTAAGAAGTATCCGAAGAGCAAAAAATACGAGAAGTATGATTAATAAGGTTTCTAAAAAATCCATAGAGTTGCTTAAAAATTCAATCTACAAATGTATTGATTCGTTGTTTTAAAAAGTAGTCGAGTCTTATAAAATATTGATAATTTCAATTATATTTGAAAAAAACACGAATGCAGAAAATAATTTTTGTGGCTTTAGGCTTTATAGCTGTTCAATTTGCACAAGCTCAATATACAGAAACGATCAACACCAACCGACCAGGATCTTCACAAGGTGCCTTCTCTCCTGGGAATGGAGTGATTCAGGCAGAAGTTGGTGGTTTTTACAATAATGATAAACACAATTTACTCGATACAAAAACAGAGTCGTTTGGTTTTGATTACCAATTAAGATATGGTTTTGTTTTAGAAAGATTAGAGCTTGTTCTTGATGGCGTTTATGAATCTGCAGAGCTCACATACCCTCAAGGTTCATCAACAGAAAGTACGAGTTATTCTAATTTTAGATCGAACACAATTGGTGCTAAGTATTTGGTGTTCGACCCCTATTTAAGAAGTTTAAAAAAGAAAGAAAAACCTAATTACATCAGTTGGAAGAAAAACAATACCCTGCAATGGAGTGATTTAATTCCTGCTGTTTCAGCCTATGCTGGTTTAAATTTTTCATTTGGTGATAATCCATTTTTGTATGAAGATGAACCTTCATACTCTCCTAAAGTCGGTGTGATTACTCAACACAATTATAGACGTTGGGTGTTGGTTTCTAACTTTTATGCAGACAAAATCTCCACCGATTATAGTTCGTACGCAGGAATCTTCACACTAACTCATTCGTTGGGTGGCCGCTATGCTTTATTTGGAGAGTTTCAAACAATTATTGGCGATTATTACAGTGATGAGATTTTTAGAGGAGGAATGGCTTATTTATTAACCAAGCAACTTCAGTTTGATATTTCTGCTTTTACCAATTTGAAAAATACACCAACCCGCTGGGGAATCAACTTTGGAATTTCATATCGCGTTGATCAGTTTAGAAAAGAAGAAAGAATTTATCTTGATAACGATAAAGATAAAAAGCCTAAAAAGGATAATGATTTCAAATTAGAAGAAAAAGAGGAAGAAGAATAAAAGACCAGCATTTACATAATGAAAAACAATCAAGTGAATCAATTTTCAGAATTAAATACTTCAGCGCAATACGATAAAATCACGGAAGAGTCTAGAGCACTCTTTCTTCAAAAAATGAAAGATTACGGATGTGCTTGGCGCATCTTAAGATTACCATCTTTGACAGATCAAATTTTTATCAAAGCGCAACGCATCAGAAGCCTTCAAGTCAATAAAGTTTCAAAAGTTAATGAAGCACAAGATGCTGAATTTATCGGCATCATTAACTATTCAATCATGGCTTTAATTCAATATTACAAAGGAGTTGTCAATCAGCCAGATATGGAACATGAAGAAGCGATAAAACTTTATGATAAATACTTGCTTGAATCTAAAAATTTAATGCTTGATAAAAATCATGATTATGGAGAAGCTTGGCGAGATATGCGTGTCAGTTCACTGACAGATTTAATACTACAAAAATTACATCGTGTCAAGCAAATCGAAAATAATAGTGGTAAAACACTCGTCAGTGAAGGGATTGATGCGAATTATCAGGATATGATTAATTACGCGGTCTTTGCTTTGATTCATCTCAAAATTCAAAAAAATGCAAAATAAAATTACACAAATAGCGAGATTTTTAGTCGGTATCGTCTTTATCTTCAGCGGATTAGTAAAATTGAACGACCCAATTGGTTTTGGTTTTAAACTAGAAGAATATTTTAGTTCAGGCGTTCTCAACCTTCCCTTTTTAGAGCCTTATGCTTTACTCATCGCTATATTTGTAGTGATTTTAGAAGTCTTACTCGGTGTTGCTCTCATTATTGGTTATGCAAAAACTGTCACGAAATGGACACTTGTTTTGATGATGATTTTCTTCACTTTCCTGACATTCTATTCTGCCTATTTCAACAAAGTAACGGATTGTGGTTGTTTTGGAGATGCGATCCCTTTAACACCTTGGCAATCATTTTATAAAGATATTATTTTGAGTTTCTTGATTATGATTATCTTTTTTAATTCTAGATATATCAAGCCTCTTTTTGCAAAAGCTTCTTTAAAATGGATAGTCTTTGTCACAACAATTTTATGCTTTTATTTAGGTTATCATGTTTTAATCAACCTTCCTGTTGTTGATTTTAGAGCTTATAAAACTGGCGTTAATATACAAGAAGATATGAGTATTCCTGAAGGTGCACAAGAGCCTGTTACTCTGTTTCAGTGGGAATTTATAGTTGATGGAGAGAAAAATATTTATGAAACAAATGGCGCTTATCCTGAGGTTGATGGCGAATTCGTTAATGTCACCACAGAAGTTATCGATGAAGGTTATGTCCCTCCTATTCATGATTTCACTTTAATGAAAAATGATCAAGACAAAACTGAAGAATTATTAACTGAAGAAAAATTATTGATGATTCCTGCATACAACCTTAGTCGATCAGAAAATCAAGCATGGCCGGCCATCAAAAAAGTCATTGATAAAGCAAAAGCTAAAAATTATCGCATTATTGGTGTCAGTGCTTCAGGAAATGAGTCAATTTCTGAATTGGAAGAAAACTATGGTATTCATCTAGATTTTTATGTTTGTGATGAAACAACAATTAAAGCCATTGTAAGATCTAATCCAGGTATAGTTGTGATTAAAAACGGTGTTATTCAACAAAAATTACATTGGCAAAATGCTGATGAGTTTTAATATAGCAACGATTAAATGAAAAATTTTGCTGTCAAAACCGCTTATGCAATTCTCACCTTATTTGGTGTTGTGACAGCTATTTTCATACTTTTTAATGTCTTGCCCGGCGACCCAACTAAAATGATGTTGGGCCAAACGCAAACCCAAGAACAAGTTGAACAACTCAGACACAAATATGGTTTTGATCAGCCAACTCATCAACAATATCTTTATTATTTAAATGATTTATCGATTTTGTCATTACATTCTAAAGATGAAAACGATTATACTTATATCAGTGATAAATCAGTTTCTTATCTGTCACTTTTTGAAATGGAAACATCTCAACTAGTTTTGAAGTTCCCATATCTCAGAGAATCATTTCAGAAACAAAATAAACCTGTCACTGCAATCATTCAGGAAACGTTACCAAATACAGCTATTTTGGCAATCACAGCAATCACAATTGCGTTGATCATCGGGATGACGCTAGGTATGATTTCGGCTTTAAATGAAAACCGTGCAATTGATAAAGGCATTCAAGTGATCAGCACATTTGGAATGAGTTTGCCATCCTTTTTTAGCGCCATTTTATTTGCATGGATTTTCGGGTTTGTTCTTGAAAAATACACCAATCTTAATATGACAGGAAACCTCTATGAACTAGATGATTTTGGTGAAGAAAGACAGCTCGTCCTTAAAAATTTAATTTTACCAGCTTTTGTCTTAGGAATTCGTCCTTTGGCTGTTGTTATTCAATTGATGCGGAACTCTGTTTTAGAGGAGCTCTCTAAAGATTATGTGAGAACTGCAAAAGCAAAAGGCTTAAAAATGAATTACATCTTAAGAAAACATGTTTTCAAAAATTCGCTCAACCCTGTTGTCACTGCAATTTCAGGTTGGTTTGCCTCAATGTTAGCAGGTGCAGTTTTTGTGGAATACATATTTGGTTGGAACGGGCTAGGGAAAGAAATTGTTGACGCACTAAACACACTTGATTTACCAGTGATTATGGGTGCTGTACTTGTAATTTCATCAATATTTATTATGATAAATATTTTAGTTGATGTCATATATCGTATTTTAGACCCTAAAGTGATTTAAATTTTAAAAAATTATATAATGAGAAAGAATATTGTTGCGGGAAATTGGAAAATGAATGCAAATGCAAATGCTGCTTCTGAATTGATTAAAAATCTTAAAAAATCTGATTTTTCAGAAACAACAGAAGTCATTATTGCACCAAGCTATACTAACTTAGCTATAGCAAATGAATTGATAACAGGAAGCTCTATTGAATTGAGTTCTCAAAACATGCATGAATCAGATCGAGGTGCTTTTACCGGTGAAGTTTCTGCTGAAATGCTTAAAAGTGTTGGTGTGACTTATGTGATTCTTGGACATAGTGAACGTCGAGCAATTTATAAAGAAAGTTCAGAATTGCTCAAATCTAAAGTTGATCAAGCTTTAAAAAATGATTTAAAACCTATTTTTTGTGTTGGTGAAGAATTGAAAGATAGAAAAGATGAAAATCATTTTAAAGTTGTGAAAAATCAACTTTCTGAAAGCTTATTTCATTTATCTGCTGATCAAATGAAAAATGTTGTGATTGCTTATGAACCAGTTTGGGCAATTGGAACCGGTGAAACAGCATCGCCAGAGCAAGCGCAAGAAATGCATGCACACATCAGAAAGCTTTTATCAAATCAATTTTCATCAGAAATAGCAGAAGGAACTTCTATTTTATATGGTGGAAGTGTAAAGCCAGGAAATGCCAAAGATATTTTTGCAAATAAAGATGTTGATGGTGGTCTTATTGGTGGCGCAGCTTTAAAAGCAGAAGATTTTACAGCAATTATAAATAGTTTTGAATGAAGTATAAAGCTTACCACTTTACAATAAATCCACTAGAGCCAGCAAGAGAAATCTTGTTGGCTGAACTTGGTCAATTGGGTTTTGAAAGTTTTGAAGATAAAGAAAATGGCTTATCAGCTTACATTCAGGAAGATCAACTTCGAGATGATATTCTCTCCGACATTTATGTTTTGAATCAAGATGAATTTGAAATTGATTATCGTATTGAAGAAGTTGAAGAACAGAATTGGAATGCTGTTTGGGAATCAAGTTTTGACCCAATTCGTGTTGGTGACCAATGTCTGGTAAGAGCTGAGTTTCATCAGGCTGAAAAGGTAGATTATGATATTGTCATTACACCCAAAATGTCCTTTGGAACAGGACATCACGCCACAACTTACATGATTCTTAAGTTTATATTGGAAGATGATTTTCAAGATAAAGTTTGTTTAGATATGGGTTGCGGAACTGGTGTTTTAGGAATTTTAGCTCTGATGAAAAAAGCTAAAAAAGCCGACTTTATTGATATTGATGATTGGTGTATTGACAATACAAAAGAAAATCTACAAAAAAATAAGTTATCTGGACAATGCTTTCTAGGCGGTGCTGATCAAATTAAGGATTCCTATGATGTCATTTTCGCAAACATCAATAGGAATATTCTTTTAAATGATATGTCGACTTATGTTGACCATCTCAATAAGGATGGAGATATTTATTTCAGTGGATTTTATGATGAAGATTTTGATCAAATCATCAATGCAGCTGCTGATCTAGGTTTAGAATATGTTAAACACAATTTAAAAGATAAGTGGATTGCTGCAAAATTCAAACATTCATTATAAATTTGTATTTTTCATCTCGAAATGATTGAAAATGAGCACTAAAGAAAAAACTCAGAAGAAAACCAAAGTTGAAACTCAGAAAGCCTCTGAAAATGAAATTGTTGTTTTTAATGATGATTACAACACTTTCGATCATGTTATTGAAACATTGATTGCAACATGTGACCACTCACCTACTCAAGCTGAACAATGCACTATTATTATACATTATAAAGGTAAATGTGGTGTTAAGTCTGGTAGTTACGAAGAGCTTAAACCACGTTGCTTAGAAATACTAGACGCAGGCATTTCAGCAGAAATAATCTAAACTATTTATATTAAAAAACAGCGAAGAATAAGCACGCTCTTCGCTGTTTTGAATTTTATTTGAGTCAAATCAAGATTAATTGATTTAATCAATTTCGTCAATTTTCTCGTCAATTTCTTTATTGACTTTGTCATCAACTTTTTTAGCGGCACGTTCTAAAGCACCTTCATTTTCAGGAGCTTCTTTTTCAACCTCTTTAATAACAGTTTTTTCTTCTTTCTTTTCTGTACAAGAGGTAAAAGAAACCGTCAATGCTAAAAGACTTAGTGTTAAAATTGCTTTTTTCATGATATTGATATCTAATTAGATTTTATACTAATCTATTGCTTTCAGTGTAAATTGAATAAAATAGATCATTTATTAATAAAAAATTTAGATTTGTTAAAAATGACTAAATCTGATATAATTTAGTGACTAAACATCCTTTTTGGTTTTCTAAAACTATGTTTGATAAAAGTTTTTCAGATTTAACCTTAAAGTTAAAAGGACTCTCTAAAATATCGATACCACTGTTTTTCTTAAGACGAATTCCTTGTCCCGATATAATATCTTTATTTGGAGTAAAACTGCCATGAGGTAAATGTTCAGTCAAAATCAGATACTTATATTGATAAAGTTTATCAAGAATAGATTTGATTTCAAAGTTTGAAAGATGCTGAAAAACTTGTCTTAGAATCACGCAATCAGCTTGAGGTAGCTGATCTTTAGCGATATCTAAACACTCAAATTTTACATTCAAATTTTTATATTTTTTTTTGTTAAACTCAATTAAGCTTGGTACAATATCAACAGCCTTATAATTTTTTGTGTGTTTGACAAGCTGTCGTCCCACATTAAAATCCCCGCAACCTAAATCACAGACTTGGATTGGGCTTTCAAAAGAAGTTAAAATGGAAATGACAGCCTCCATATATGGATTAAGGATTAAAGGATGATGAGAACCTTCTCCTGAATAAAAATCAACATTGCCTCCCCATAAATTTTTCTCATAAATCTGAATCATCGCTTCTTTAGTTGGCCATGGTTTCTTGTCTGTTCTATCTTTTTTCATTTCAAAATAGTTTCATCTTAAATAACGAATATAAACTTAGAATTTGATATAAGTTATTTTAAATCTTATCATTTAATTCAAGCATTCTATAAATCTTTGTAGCCTCTATAGTTATAAATCTTGTTACATAACGGGAACATCAATTTTATTCTGCTTTAATTTAATAAACCACTCAGAAAAAATTAAACTTTAAGCACAAAAAAAAGAGCAGTTTAAAACTGCTCTTTATGTATAATTCTAAAAAAAATTAAATCTTATTTACGAATCTCATCAATTCTAGATTTGATTTCTTCTGCTTTTTCATCCTTACCGAGTTGAAAATAGATGTTCATCAATGTCTGCATTGCACCGATATTCTGTGGGTTGATTTCAATAGCTTTTTCTAAATAAGGCAAAGCATCAGAATAGTATTGCTTTTTCTCCTCATTTAGTTTTTGATACTTTTTGTTATCAGCTTTTGAAGTTCCTAAAGAATTCATTTCTTCTACAATTTCACGTTCTTTAGAAAGTGTTGTCGTTGCCATATTGATATAGGCATTTTCCATCTCTGGATCTAATTCAATAGCTTGCTTATAGTATTTCTGAGCTGTTTTAATATCACCTAATTGCTCAGCACTTACACCTAAATTATAATGCAGATTTGCATTATTAGGGTCTTGCTTAACAGCCTTTTTCATTAAATCACTGTACTTTTCAATATTACCTAAACGGTAATGAAGGTCAGCTTCAGCTTGAATAATTGCAATATCATTTGGATTTTCTTTTTTTGCTTCTTCAATTGCTATTAAAGCTTCATCTGTTTTCTCTTGTTGAATATAGATCAATGAAATATTTTTTGCTATTTCACCTCTAACAGATTCTGTTACATCGTCTTTTGGATTCGTGTATTGATCAGATTTTACTGAAAAGTCTCTTTCCTCTTTAGAATTAAAAGTAACTTCTTCACCAGACTCAACATCAGTTGCAATGTAGTTTGTGCGAACACCTGTGTATTCTATATCCATTAAACGCTTATAGTAAGTTAAAGCTTCGTCATAATCGCGTGCGTTAACAGCAGATGAAGCAGCGTAATACAGATACATTGTATCCTGTTCATTCATGTTGTAAGATTTGTACAACTTGTCAGCTGCAAGGGAGTTTTCACCTTTTTTCTGATCATCAATAGCTGAATTTACCAGATTATCTTTGAGACTTGCAACACCCATTTTAGCATCTTCAACATCTCTACCTAGTTTAATAACCTCCTCATAAGCATTCACAGCAATATCAATATCACTCATCATATCTTGAGAGTTACCGCTAAATGCTCGCATTGAGTGAGATTGTGCTTGTGCTAAATAAAATCTAGACAACCATTTATCATTAAGGTCAGATTTTAATTTTTTTGCAGTTTTTAAATAACTAATCGCACTTGAGAAATCTTCATTTTCGATCGCATCTTGAGCATCTTTAACTTCTGATTTCTGTGCAAATAAACTAGTTGTAGCTAAAAGTGCTAAACTAAAAATTGTCTTCTTCATAATTTTACTTTGTTTCTTAGTTTTCTTCATTTTTGTTAGCTGAATCAACGTTATCGTCATTCAGATTATCATCAGCTTGGTTCTCAACATCATCATCAATTTCGATGTCTTCGTCTTTATCTTGGTTAACAATTTTAGCAACTGCTGCGATAGAATCATCATCTTTCAAATTAATTAATTTGACGCCTTGCGCTGCTCTACCCATGACACGAAGATCTGAAACTGACATTCTAATTGCAACACCTGATTTTTTAATGATCATTAAATCATCTTCATCTTTAACAGATTTGATAGCAACTAAATCACCTGTTTTTTCAGAGATGGAAATTGTTTTAACACCTTTACCGCCTCTGTTGGTAATTCTGTAAACAGCATCACCATCCTCGTCATCAATGAATGTTCGTTTTCCATATCCATTTTCAGAGACAACTAAAATTGTTTCATCCTGAGGATCGTTAATTGGAACCATGCCGATAACTTCATCATTATCATTCGCAAGTTTTATGCCACGAACACCAGAAGCGTTTCGTCCCATCGGTCTCGTTTTATCTTCTTCAAAACGAATAGCTTTACCGCTTCTTACAGCAAGCATAACATCACTATCTCCAGTTGTTAAAGTTGCTGAGAGTAATTCATCACCTTCTTTAATAGTAATTGCGTTAATTCCGTTACTTCTAGGTCTAGAATATTGTTCTAAAACAGTCTTCTTCACTTGACCTTTTTTGGTTGCCATTAAAACAAAATGATTATTGATGTATTCTTCATCAGTGAGATCTTGAACACATATAAATGCATTGATTCTGTCATTAGGATCAATACTAATCAAATTCTGAATTGCGCGACCTTTTGAAGTTTTACTACCTTCAGGAATTTCATAAACACGCATCCAGAAACATTTACCATTTTGTGTAAAGAACAACATGTACTGGTGATTTGTCCCAGCAAACATATATTCTAAAAAGTCTTCATCACGAGTGGTTGATGCTTTTTGTCCAACGCCTCCTCTATTTTGAATTTTGTATTCACTAAGTGGTGTACGTTTGATATATCCTGCATGAGAAATTGTGATAATCACGCTTTCATCAGGAATCATATCTTCAATACTGACGTCGCCTCCAGCAAGGTTGATTTCAGAACGTCTTTCGTCACCATATTTTTCTTTTATTTCTAAAAGTTCATTTTTGATGATTTCCATTCTGCGTTCTTCACTTCCTAAAATATCTTTTAAGTCAGCGATGGTTTCCATCAACTCATCATACTCGGTTCTTAATTTATCTTGCTCAAGACCAGTTAATTGACGCAAACGCATTTCAACGATTGCTTTTGCTTGAATTTCTGACAATTCAAATCTGTCAATCAATTTCTGTCTAGCCTCGTCTGCATTTTTAGAACCTCTAATCAAAGCAATCACTTCATCAATATTGTCTGAAGCAATAATTAAGCCTTCTAAAATATGAGCGCGTTCTTCCGCTTTTCGTAAAAGGTATTTTGTACGTCTGATTACAACATCATGTCTATGATCTACAAAATGAACAATTAAGTCTTTTAGATTTAACTGCTCAGGTTTTCCATTAACTAGAGCAATGTTATTAACGCTAAAAGAAGATTGTAATGCTGTATGCTTAAATAATGTGTTCAAGACAACATTAGGAACCGCATCGCGCTTTAAGAAGTAAACAACACGCATTCCATGTCTATCCGATTCGTCACGGATTAGTGAAATACCATCAATCTTTTTCTCATTGACTAAGTCAGCTGTTTTCTTAATCATGTCAGCTTTATTGACTTGATAAGGTATTTCAGTAACAACGATACATTCTTTACCTTTAACTTCTTCAAAGGTTGCTTTAGCACGCATTACAACACGGCCTCGACCTGTTTTGAAAGCTTCTCTTACGCCATCATAACCATAAATAACACCTCCAGTAGGAAAATCTGGCGCTTTAATATGCTGCATCAAGCCTTCAATCTCAATATCTTTATCATCGATATAGGCAATTGTACCACCAATAACTTCAGATAAGTTGTGTGGTGCCATGTTTGTTGCCATACCAACAGCAATACCACTTGCGCCATTCACCAATAAATTTGGAACTCGCGTTGGTAAAACGGTTGGTTCCTCTAAAGTATCATCAAAGTTAAGTGAGAAATCAACTGTTTCTTTTTCAATATCAGATAACATTTCTTCACTGATCTTCTGCATTCTAGCTTCAGTATAACGCATTGCCGCAGGACTATCACCATCAACGGAACCAAAGTTACCTTGGCCATCGACTAACTGATATCTCAGACTCCAACTTTGCGCCATCCTCACCATTGTATCGTAAACAGAGGTATCCCCGTGTGGGTGATACTTACCTAAAACCTCTCCAACAATTCTTGCAGATTTTTTATGAGACCTATTTGAAAAAACACCTAATTCGTGCATCCCAAACAAAACTCTTCTATGCACAGGTTTCAAACCATCCCTAGCATCTGGAAGCGCTCGTGAAACAATCACTGACATTGAGTAATCAATGTAAGCAGATTTCATTTCGTCTTCTATGTTGATGGGGATTAACTGTTCTCCTTCAGCCATATATAAAAATTTATTAAATTAAATTTGAAAGCTGCTAATTTACATAAATTATTGACTAAATTAGCATGAATGCACATCAAATAAGACCTTGTAATCAGGATTTTTTAGAGGCTGACAAAATTTCATGTTTCGTTAAATTTGCCATTAAATATTGCTTTTACATAATAAGGTATTATAATTGATATATTAAAACCAAAATTAATTAGGTTATGGATGACAATTTTTCTCCAAAGGTGAAGGAAGTTATTGCCTCAAGCAAAGAAGAAGCGCTTCGCTTAGGTCATGATTTCATCGGTACAGAACATTTAATGCTTGGCTTGCTGAAAGATTCTTCAAGTAAAGCGATCAATATATTAGGGACTCTACAAATCGATTTAGAGCATCTCAAAAGAAAAGTTGAGATACTCAATCCTTCTGATCATGAAAATACAGCATTTAGCAATGAAAAGAAAAATTTGCACTTAACGCGTCAAGCTGAACGTGCATTGAAAACAACTTTTCTGGAAGCTAAACTGTTTCAAAGCTCTTTGATCAACACCGCACATTTGCTGTTGTGTATTTTAAGAAATGAAAACGATCCAACAACAAAACTTCTCAATAAATACAAAATTGATTACGAGAATGTAAAAGAGGAATTTAAAACGATGCTGACTCAAGACGGAGATTACATAGATATGAATGATGATGAGACTTTCAAGTCTGAATCACCACAGGCTGATGATGAAACAAGTAAAAATCCATTTTCAGGGAGTGTTTCTTCTAAAAAAACTAAAACCGCAAAGAAATCTAAAACTCCAGTTTTAGATAACTTCGGTCGCGATTTAACTGAAATGGCTAATGAAGGTAAGCTTGATCCTGTTGTGGGTCGAGAGAAAGAAATTGAGCGTGTTTCTCAAATTTTGAGCCGTCGTAAAAAGAACAACCCTCTTTTAATCGGTGAACCAGGTGTTGGTAAATCAGCCATCGCTGAAGGCCTTGCTTTGAGAATTATCAGTAGAAAAGTTTCACGAATATTATACGATAAACGTGTTGTAACACTTGATTTAGCTAGCCTCGTGGCTGGGACTAAATATAGAGGTCAATTTGAAGAACGTATGAAAGCCGTCATGAACGAGCTTGAAAAAAATGAAGATATCATTCTTTTCATAGATGAAATTCATACCATTGTTGGTGCCGGAGGCGCAACAGGAAGTTTGGACGCAAGTAATATGTTTAAACCTGCTTTAGCACGTGGTGAGATACAATGTATCGGTGCTACAACACTTGATGAATATAGACAGCATATTGAAAAAGATGGTGCATTAGAACGTCGTTTTCAAAAAATCATCGTTGAACCTACGACGATTGAAGAAACTGTTGAGATTCTTCATAACATTAAAGAAAAATATGAAGATCACCACAATGTTTTATATTCTGATGAAGCCATTGAAGCTTGTGTGAAGCTAACAAATCGCTATATGTCTGATCGTTTTCTACCAGATAAAGCTATCGATGCACTTGATGAAGCTGGAAGTCGCGTTCATATTACGAACATGAATGTTCCTGAACGCTTGATTAAAATTGAAAAAGAGCTTGAAGAAATCAGAAAAGAAAAAAACTCTGTTGTCAAAAAGCAAAAATACGAGGAAGCTGCTCGATTAAGAGATAATGAAAAAACACTCGAGCAAAACCTTAAAGAAGCACAAGAAGAATGGGAACGCGAATCAAAAGAAAATAAAATAAGCGTCAATGATGAAAATATCGCTGATGTTGTTTCCATGATGACCGGCATTCCTGTTAACAGAATAGCTAAAACTGAAAGCAATAAATTAGCTGAATTACCAAATACCATAAAAGGTAAAGTGATTGGCCAAGAAGAAGCTGTCAACAAAGTTGTGAGAGCGATACAAAGAAATCGCGCAGGACTTAAAAACCCTAACCGACCAATTGGTTCATTCTTCTTTTTAGGACAAACTGGTGTTGGTAAAACGCAACTTGCAAAAGTACTGGCAAGAGAGTTATTTGACAATGAAGATTCATTGATCAGACTTGATATGAGTGAATACATGGAGAAATTTGCAACTTCAAGATTAATTGGTGCACCTCCAGGCTATATTGGTTATGAAGAAGGCGGCCAATTAACCGAAAAAATCAGACGCAAGCCTTATGCAGTTGTTCTTCTTGATGAAATTGAAAAAGCACATCCAGATGTTTTCAATATGTTATTGCAAGTTTTAGATGATGGTTACTTAACTGATAGTTTAGGTCGTAAAGTTGATTTTAGAAATACAATTATCATCATGACATCTAACGTGGGTGCTAGAAAACTCAAAGATTTTGGAACTGGTGTTGGTTTTGGAACAAAGGCTCAACAAAGCCAAAAAGATGAAAATAACCGAAAAGTGATTGAAGGCGCTCTTAAAAAAGCCTTCTCTCCAGAGTTTTTGAACAGAGTTGATGATGTTATTATATTTAACGCGCTTGAAAAAGAAGACATTGAAAAGATCATTCTTATCGAACTAGAACAATTATTTAAGCGTATAGCAAGTATTGGATACAACTTAAAGTTAACCGATGCAGCAATAACTTTTATTGCAGACAAAGGTTATGACAGACAATATGGCGCAAGACCATTAAATAGAGCTATTCAAAAATATATTGAAGATGCTTTAGCTGAAAAGATTGTCAATTCTGATATTGATGAAGGTGATTCTATTTTAATGGATCTCAATAAAGATGATGAGAAATTGAGTATTGAAATCACTAAGATTTCTCAAGAATCAGAATCTTAAACTTCTTGAATTTTTACAAAAAGATCACTTTACAAAAGTGATCTTTTTTCTGAACATTTTCTAATTAAGATAAATTTATCCTGAATAAGATTTCATATTTTATCGATGAATTAAAAATATTTATATTTTTGTCATTATATTCGAATTCATGATTGTAGATGAGAAAAGAAAATTCACAACAAATGATGTTGATGAATTGAATAATAAATATAAAAAATTAAGTGTTTGCCAACGTATTGAAACACTTTATGAAGACTTTGATTTGAACGAAGTGATGCTCACAAGTTCTTTTGCTGCCACTTCAGCTTTTTTACTGAAAATATTTTCAGACATTAATAAAAAACAAGTCGTGTATTTTATCGATACAGGTTATCACTTCGAAGATACGTTGAAGTACAAAGCTCAGTTGACTGAAAAATACGGATTAAATGTCAAATCTATTAGAGCTATAAAGGAAGAACATGATTTTACGACGCAAGATGAAACTTGGAAAAAAAATCCTGATTTTTGTTGTTCGATAAATAAAGTAAAACCTTTAGAAAGTATTAAAAAACACTATAATGTTTGGGTTTCTGGTTTGATGAAATGGCAGAGTGATCATAGAGAAACTTTAGATATTTTTGAAGTTAGAAATGGAATTTTGAAGTTTTATCCACTTTTAGATGTTACAAAAGAGGAACGTGACGCATTCATTGAAAAACATCAACTTCCCTTTCACCCTTTAGTCGCCAAAGGCTATCACTCAATAGGATGTTCACATTGTACAGTTCCTGGTAAAGATCGAAGCGGACGATGGAATAACAACCCTAAAACTGAGTGCGGGTTACACTTATAGAATATCAGTAGAATTAGTGATATTTTATTTCTGAAAATTGGTTGGACATTTATAAGGAGTCAACTCAATGTCGTGTTCGATAATTTCACTAAAACCACCCTCAACATCCTTGACTTCTTCAAAACCTTCCCTTTTTAAAAGCGAAGCAACAATCATGCTTCTGTAACCACCTTGACAATAAAGTATACAAGGTTCGTTTTCAAAACTCTGCTTCTCCTCTATCAAATTATCTAAAGAAATGTTTTCTGCATTTATAACATGTTGAGAAAAGTACTCAACATCATGTCTTACATCAACAATTTTTTTATTTTTATGGCATGCTTTAGCAAATTGATCTATACTGAGTCTTTCTATAAAATCAATTTCTTTGTTAGAATTCACCCAAGATTGAAATCCACCTTCTAAATAGCCTAAAATATTATGATAACCCAATTCATTTAATAAAGCTTCACATTGGCAAAGTGCTCCTGCTTCACAAACCAATATAATTTTTGTGCTTTTATTAGGGAAAATACGCGTCATCCAAGGTGCAAAATTATTACCTAAACCTAAATTTAAACTTTGTGGAATAAAAGACGTCCTAAAACTCTCAGGATCTCTAGTATCTAAAATAAAAACATTATTATTTGATGCTTGACTTGCAAAATCTTCAACTGAAAGTGCATTTAAGCTGGATTTATTGGCTTCGACTTGTGTGTTTAACATAACCTAAAAACTTGAAATTCAAATCGCAAATTTAATGAAGTTATTCAGATATACTTATGCCTTTAGTCATATTTGTTAGATTATATTTAAATTTTATTTATCGAATAAAAACAGGTTCAGTTTCCTTTTGAGTTTCGTCAGCACTGAATTTATAACCATCCATATTAAAATTTTTGATGCCATCTAAATCATCGACTTTATTTTTAACGATATGATTCACCATTTGTCCTCTCGCCTTTTTTGCATAAAAACTGATCACTTTGAGTTTACCGTATTTAAAATCTTTAAACACAGGAGAAATCAATCTAGATTTGAATTTCATTTTATCAATAGCTTTAAAATACTCTTGACTCGCAAGATTCACTAATAATTCATCTTCTTTCATTTCATTTTCAAGAGCTGAAGTTAATTTTTCTTTCCAAAACTCATAAAGATTTTTGTTTTCATCTACCTTAAGTTTTGTACCCATCTCTAACCTGTAAGGTGAAATGACATCAAAAGGCCTCAGCATGCCGTACATTCCTGAAAGAACACGAAGTTTTTCTTGTAAATCTTCATATTCGTCTTTTTTAAAAGATTGTATATCTAACCCATCATAAACATCACCATCAAACATAAATATGGCTGCTCTATCATCTTCCGTCTTTCCTGATTTTTTATCTTGATAGCGATCATAATTTAGCGCAGTTAATTTGTCGCTTATGCTCATCAATTCTGAAATTTCTTTTTTAGACATTTCTGCTAAAATATGATTTAGTTTATCAGCTTCTTTAGAAAATTGTTGTTTTGAATTATAACGTTTATCGTAATCTGTTTCTAAATCAAGTGATTTAGCTGGTGATATTAAAATTTTCATTGCAATAATTTTTAGTAAAAATAAGGATTTAAAGCCTATTTCAATAGAAATAAAATCGATTTAGTTAATTTTTATAATTTTCAACAAAATAAAAATATTTTAACAAAAATGACAATAGGTTTGTTTAGTTATTTTTAAGTTTAAATATATATTTGAGTATAATCTAATCAGATTTTAGATTATCACTTATACAATCACTTACCACAATATAACTTTTATGAATTACGAAAAAGAATACAAAAAAAGTATTGCTAATCCTTCACAATTTTGGTTAGATCAAGCAAGCAAAATCAAATGGTTAAAGCCTCCTCAAAAAGGCATAGAACAATCTGATGATGGCATGTATCATTGGTTTGCTGATGGAAAAACAAACATGAGCTACCTCTGCATCGATCAACATATTGAAGATGGTTACGGTGATGAAGTTGCTTTGATTTACGATTCTGCAGTCAGACAAAACATCATCAAATACACTTATAATGATCTCAAAAAAGAAGTTGAAAAACTGGCAGGCGGTCTTAAGGGTTTGGGTCTTAAAAAAGGAGACACCTCTGTCATCTATATGCCCATGATTCCACATGCCATTTTTAGCATGTTAGCTTGTGCAAGACTCGGCATCACTCATTCTGTTGTTTTTGGCGGTTTTGCTCCAAAAGAATTGGCTTTGCGAATCGATGATATCAAACCTAAAGTTCTCTTAACAGCAACTTCAGGAATTGAAGTTGATAGAATAATTCCCTATAAACCTATGGTTGATGAAGCTATTAAAATGGCTAAACACAAACCAGATAATGTCATTATTCATAACCGAAAATTAGGTGCTGAAAACCCTCAACAAAGTTATGATATTGATTATAATACTCTCGTAGAAAAATCAGAACCTGAAACATATTTACCGCTTAATTCTGATCACCCACTTTACGTTCTTTACACTTCTGGTACAACTGGTTCGCCTAAAGGAATTATGAGAGATACTGGTGGTTATGCTGTAGCCTTAAAATATTCAATGACAAATGTCTACGATGCTAAACCTGATGAAACATTTTGGGCTGCATCTGATATTGGTTGGGCTGTTGGACATAGCTTTACAACCTACGCACCATTAATTAATAGAACCAAAACCGTTTTATATGAAGGTAAGCCTGTTAAAACGCCTGATGCTGGTGCTTTTTGGCGCGTTATTGAAGAACACCAAGTGAATGTCATGTTTGTTGCACCAACAGCTTTTCGTGCGATCAAACGTGAAGATCCTGAAGGGAAATTGATTAAAAAATATGACATCAGTTCATTAAAATATCAATTCCTTGCTGGTGAGCGTTGCGATGAACAAACTTTGAATTGGACAAAAAAACACCTTAAAGTTCCTGTTGTCGATCATTGGTGGCAAACTGAATCTGGCTGGCCAATTATTTCAAATTTCATGAACTCAGATCAACCTATTGATCAACCTGCCTCATCTGTCGGTCGTCCTGTTCCTGGCTATCAAGTCGATATTTTAGATGAAGATGGTGAACTGGTTTCAGAAAATACTGAAGGCTACGTTTCCATTAAACTTCCTCTTCCTCCTGGCTTTATGAGTGGTTTATGGGGTTCAATTGAACGTTATCGTGCAGGTTACTTAAGCAGATTTCCTGAATATTATTTTTCTGGTGACGGTGGTTATAAAGATGTCAAAGGAAATATATTTATCACTGGTCGTATAGATGATGTGATTAATGTTTCTGGTCACAGATTATCAACTGCTGCACTTGAAGAAGCTATCGCAAGCCATGATGTTATTGCGGAATGCGCTGTTATCGGCATGGAAGATAACCTGAAAGGACAAGTTCCTTTGGCTCTTGTTGTTCCTAAAATTGGCGAAGAAAGCTATGAACACTTTAAGTTAGAATCTGAAATTATTCAGATTGTTCGGGATAAAGTTGGTGCAGTTGCTTCACTAAAGAATGTAATTGTTGTTGATCGTTTGCCAAAAACAAGAAGCGGTAAAATTCTTAGAAAAACAATCCGTAAAATTGTTGATGGTAAAAAATATAGCATTCCTTCAACCATTGAAGATCCGATGGTGATCAATGATATCATTGAAACTTTTGAGAAAGAAAAAGTTGGTGCTTTTGCCTACGACAAAGATATTGTCACAAAATCTTTACGTGCATTAACCGATACATATTACAATATTGATTCCTTAGCGAAGTATATGGATGTTTATCGCATTTCAGAAAACGATCCTGAAAATTTCTGGCATACAATTGCTGAACGCAATTTTGATTGGCATCAAAAATGGGATCAAATTTTAGATTGGGATAAAGAAAATGCTAAAGTGAGCTGGTTTAAAAATGCGAAACTCAACATCACAGAAAATTGTATTGACAGACATCTAGATCGTCAAGCCAACTCAAATGCAATTATTTGGGAACCTAACAATCCTAATGAGGATACGGTTTACATCACTTATAAAGAATTACACAGACAAGTCAACAAAATGGCAAATGTGTTGAAAGAACAAGGCATCAAGAAAGGTGATCGCGTTTGTATTTACCTACCTATGATTCCTGATTTAACTGTTAGTCTTTTGGCTTGTGCTCGAATTGGTGCGATACATTCTGTGGTTTTCGCTGGTTTTTCTGCGACTGCAATTGCTTCAAGAATTAATGATTCTGGCTGTAAAATACTTATTACTTCCGATGGATCTTATCGTGGCAAGAAAACTTTAAATCTTAAAAACATCTGCGATGAAGCTTTAGAAAATTGTAAAACCATTGAAAAAACTTTGGTTGTCAAGAGAACACATGAAAAAGTAAACATGAAAGAAAGTCGTGATTTATGGATGCACGATCTTCTGAAGTCTGCAAGTTCTGAATGTAAAGCTGAAGTCATGGATGCTGAAGATCCTTTATTTATTCTATATACTTCGGGCTCTACAGGAACACCAAAAGGCATGGTGCATACAACTGCAGGTTATATGGTGAATACAGCTTTTAGTTTTAAGAATGTTTTTCAATATGAAAAAGGTGACGTTTACTGGTGTACAGCTGATATCGGCTGGATTACTGGTCATAGCTATATTGTTTATGGCCCTTTATTAAATGGAGCAACTTCTTTAATGTTTGAAGGAATTCCTTCTTATCCAGATTATGGTCGTTTTTGGGATATTGTTGACAAACATAAAGTCAATCAACTTTACACAGCGCCGACAGCTATTAGAGCTCTTGCTAAACAATCGATTGATTA
Organism: Psychroflexus sp. S27; assembly: GCF_002810405.1. Taxonomy (NCBI): domain Bacteria; kingdom Pseudomonadati; phylum Bacteroidota; class Flavobacteriia; order Flavobacteriales; family Flavobacteriaceae; genus Psychroflexus; species Psychroflexus sp. S27. Next base: position 56,817 of record NZ_NEXQ01000021.1, read on the forward strand.
TGTTAACAAACATGACCTAAGTTCAATTAAAGTTCTGGGAAGTGTTGGTGAGCCTATTAATGAAGAAGCTTGGAATTGGTATAATGATAATATTGGTAAAAAGAAATCTCCAATTGTTGACACATGGTGGCAAACAGAAACTGGTTCTATTATGATTTCTCCATTACCTTATGTCACGCCTACAAAACCGACTTACGCCACGCTCCCACTACCAGGAATTCAACCTACATTAATGGACGAAAATGGCGATGAAATCACGGAAAATTCTGTTTCTGGTCGACTCTGCATTAAATATCCTTGGCCAAGTATGGCAAGAACGGTCTATAACAATCATCAGCGCTATGTAGAAACTTATTTTTCTGCTTATAAAAATATGTATTTTACTGGTGATGGTGCTTTGAGAGACGAAGTTGGCTATTACAGGATTACAGGCCGTGTTGATGATGTCGTGATTGTATCAGGACATAATTTAGGAACTGCACCAATTGAAGATGCAATTGACGAGCATCCAGCCGTCGCAGAAGCTGCAATTGTTGGATATCCGCATGATATTAAAGGAAATGCTTTAGCAGGATTCATCATTCTTAAAGAAGAAGGAGAATCTCGTGATCATAATAATTTGCAAAAAGAAATCAACCAAATGATCACAAATAAAATAGGTCCGATTGCTAAGCTTGATCGAATTCATTTTGTTGAGGCTGTGCCTAAAACAAGAAGTGGCAAAATAATGCGACGTATTTTAAGGAAAATTTCCTCTCAGGAATTTGATAATTTAGGAGACACTTCGACTCTACTTAATCCTGAAACTGTTGATAATTTAATTGAAATTGTCAAAAACGAATCTTAAAAATATAAAGGCTTTTTGTACTTTTGAAAGCGGCTACAAATGATTTGTAGTCGCTTTAATTTTGTTTGAAAAATGATTTATAAAAAAGCTAAAATATTAGGCCTTATTCTTTTTATTGTCACTTATATAATTTTCTGGTTTATCGTTTCTCAATTTACCGAAAGCATCGGTATTATTGGTTCAGTTTCAGCAGTAATAACATTTATTTTAGCGCCAAAAATTCAAAAATCTAGCAATTCAGAATCAGATGAAGTTGAAAAAGTCTCTTGGATGCTTGGTGAAGATAACTTTAAGAAACTTTATCACATTCTATTTAAGTCTTAATCTTTAGTTCTCAGATTTTCCGTTTGCCATGATTTTAAGCCATCGGTAGTTTCGTAAATCAGGAAAGCTTCAACACTGCTTTTTTCACTGACAAAAGCTTTTGCTTCTTCAAAACCCATCGCCATCATTGCAGTTGCAGTCGCATCACTTAATATAGTCGACTCTGAAATAACGCTTACAGAAACTAATTCGTGCTTAACAGGAAAACCTGTTTTAGGATTGATGATATGTCCGCGTTTAACGCCTTTTTCATCAATAAAAAACTTTCTATAAGTACCAGATGTACTTAAAGCTTCATTTTGAAGTTCCAATTTTGCCATTAATTGATCCAAACTCGGATCATCTTCTGCAGCAGGATTTTGTAGACCAATTAACCAGTATTTTTCACGAGAACTTTTCCCTTTGGTTCGCATTTCACCACCAATTTCTACTTTATAATTTTGAACTGATTTCGAATCAAAATAATCTGCTATTTCGTCGATAGCAAAACCTTCACCCATTGCTGTAAAGTTGACATCAACTGAATCTTTTAATAATTTGATATCGTTTCCTTCAACCTCATAGGCATCTTTAAAACCTATTTTGCTCAAATATTTTTTAACAGAAGCTGTATCAATAGTTGGTTTTGTATTCTTCCCAAAACCCCAAATTTCAATTAAAGATGAAAGTGTCGGATCAAAATACCCATCTGTAAATTCATACATTTTATGAGCTTTCTCAAAATGTTCTAACAATAATGGAGATGCATTTTGTAAAACTCTATTTTTATTTAATCGACTGATTTCAGAATTGGATAAATAAGCACTTGCAGCTTGATCAATAGCTTTAAATATTGAATCAACTTTTTTATTAAACTCTTTATGAGATTGATAATCTATAGAAAAATAAGTACCATAAACTTCTCCTCTATATTGATGAAATTTAGCTTGAGAAGGGTTTGCTTCTATTTTCTGAGGTAATTTATAAATAATGATAGCAACAATCAAAGCAATAATGCCTACAAATAAGTATCCAACTTTTTTTGATTTCATAACTTGAAAATTTCGAATTGCAAAGGTATATTTAATTGACTTTCGTAACTTTAAATTTTAATTAAATAACTTTCAATTATGGGATTTTTTTCTTCATTATTAGGTAACGCTGGTGCTGTAAGTCCAGAGGATTTATCAGAAAATTACAGTCAATTACTTATCGATAATGAGCAAATTGATATCGGTTTTAAACTTATTCGAGACACACTAATTTTCACGAACAAACGTTTGATACTGGTTAATGTTCAAGGATTAACAGGCAAGAAAACAGAATATTTATCTGTCGCTTATAAAAGTATATCAAGATTCTCAATAGAATCAGCCGGCACTTTTGATTTAGATGCTGAACTCAAAATCTGGATTTCAAGTGAAAAAGAACCAAGTATTATTCAAACCTTTAATAAAAAAGTAAATGTTTATGATGTTCAAAAAGTATTGGCAAAATACACACTCTAAATTTCTTTTATTGTGTTTAGCTTCAATTTTAATGTCTTTTCAAAATTCGGTTCAAGCGCAATCTGAATTTCATCAATTAGCAAAAGAAACTATTGAAAAATTCCCTGTAGAAACTGAGTTTGCTATCGGAATGATTATCGATGGTAAAAAACGATTCATTGGTTTTAGAAAAACACCACATGGTTTAGAACAAGTTCGAAATGAAACGGATGTTTACCAAATTGGTTCTATCACAAAAGTTATGACTGCTAGCATTTTGGCAAGCCTTGCAAATAAAGGAAAAATTGATTTGAATATGGATACAAGTCAAATTTACGATACACTTTATAACCATGAAATCACACTGAAAAGTCTTGCTAATCATACATCTGGTTTAAATCGTTTACCGGCTAATTTTGCTGAAAGTGCAATCAAAAACCAAAGCAATCCATACATGAATTATGGACAAAAGGAGTTTTATGAATTTTTAAATAGCGATTTTGAATTAAACGATATAGAGTACAATTATTCAAATTTAGGATACGGATTACTAGGACATAGTTTAGAAAAAATAACTGAAAAATCTTACGAAGAATTATTACAAGAAGAAATCGCTCAGCCTTTAAGAATGAATCATACAACCTCAAATCCTTCAAAAGCTCAAAATCGCGTCAAAGCTCTTGATGCTGAAGGTTATGTCACTGCATTTTGGACATTTGATGCATTTAAAGGTGTTGGTGGTGTACTCTCATCAACAAGTGATATGCTGAAATTCTTGTATGCGACAACTCAGAAAACTCATAACGGAATTAATCTAAGTTTAAAAGAAACACATCAAATTTCAGAGCGTGAAGCGATTGGTTTAGGCTGGCATATATTAAATACAAAGTCCGGAAATCGTTGGCATTGGCAAAATGGAGCTGTTGGTGGTTTTACAAGTTGCCTAGTTACGAATCCTGAAACAGGAAATGCTGTGGTTGTTTTATCAAATGTTTCTGCTTATCATCCTAACATGCAATACATCGATAAATTATGCTTTGACTCTATGCAAAAAATAGAAAAAATGAGTAAGAAATAAATGTATGACAAGTATCATATTTTATTGTGCAAAGACTGAATATTTTTGAAGTTCACATTAAAATAATTTCAGAATGAAAAAATTAGTATTCACATTCTTTATTGCACTTTTAGCAATTCCTTCAGCTTTACTAGCACAAGAAAATGATAATGACACAGAAGATTTTTCAAGATGGCAAGTTCGTGTTCGTGGTGTAGCAGTTATGCCAGATCCTGGCGCTACAATTGAAGCAATTGGTGGTGATGTCGACATTTCAGACTCATTTATACCAGAACTAGATTTCACTTATTTCTTCACAGAAAACTTAGCTGTTGAATTAATTTTAGGAACTACAAAACATGAAGCTCATACTGTTGGTTCAGATTTATCACCAATAGGTGGCGGCATTGCAGATGTTGATTTAGGCGAAGTTTGGTTGCTCCCTCCTACATTGAATTTACAATACCATCGCGAAGTCTTTGAAAACTTCAAACCTTATATCGGTGCCGGTGTGAATTACACAATTTTCTACGATGCTGATGATTTTACAACTGTCAAGTCAGTTTCTTACGACAATGCGTTTGGTATTTCAACACAAATTGGTTTTGATTATATGTTTACTGATAAATTTTTCTTTAACGTTGACTTTAAATATATTTTCTTAAAAACAGATGTTGAAGTTGACGCAAGTAATTTAGCTGAAAACTTAAGCATTCCTGCTGAAGTAGAAATTAATCCAATGTTATTAGGTTTTGGAGTCGGTATGAAATTCTAAACTTAAATGAATTACTTTTCTAAAAGGCTGTTACAAACCCGTAACAGTCTTTTTGACAGACTAAACGACTTCGAGTAAGTCATTTTGACAGTATTTATATTTGGTATATACTTTGACTTAATCATATCAAAAAAAGAATATGAATTTTAATAACTATACAATCAAATCTCAAGAAGCCATTCAGCAAGCTCAGCAGTTGGCTCAAGAGCTAGGACATCAACAAATTGAAAATGAGCATATTTTTAAAGCCATTTCATTAGTTGATGAGAATGTAACGCCATTTTTACTTAAAAAACTGAATGTCAATATTAATCTGTTTCAGCAAATTTTAGACAAAACACTTGAAAGCTTTCCAAAAGTTTCAGGAGGCGATATCGTTTTATCTCGCGAAGCAGGAAAAAGTTTAAATGAAGCATCTATTTTAGCTAAAAAGATGGAAGATGAATACGTTTCCATAGAGCATTTAATCTTAGCGATTTTCAAAAGCTCTAGTAAAGTATCTCAGATTTTAAAAGATCAAGGTGTCACTGAAAAAGGCTTAAAATCTGCTATTGAAGAATTGCGTAAAGGTGAAAAAGTAGACTCACAAAGCGCAGAAGACAACTATAATGCTTTGGATAAATACGCTAAAAATTTAAACAAACTCGCCGAAGAAGGTAAGCTTGATCCCGTTATTGGTCGTGATGAGGAAATCAGAAGAATACTCCAAATTTTATCTCGTCGTACAAAGAATAACCCAATGCTTGTTGGTGAGCCTGGTACAGGTAAAACAGCTATTGCTGAAGGTTTAGCACATAGAATCATTGCTGGTGATGTTCCTGAAAATCTAAAGTCAAAGATTATTTATAACTTAGATATGGGTGCCTTAATAGCAGGTGCGAAATATAAAGGTGAATTTGAAGAGCGTTTAAAATCCGTGATCAAAGAAGTTACAACGAGTGATGGAGAAATTGTTTTATTCATTGATGAAATCCATACACTTGTTGGCGCAGGTGGCGGTCAAGGCGCAATGGACGCTGCTAACATTTTAAAACCAGCATTGGCCCGTGGTGAACTCAGAGCGATTGGTGCAACAACTTTAGATGAATATCAAAAGTATTTTGAAAAAGATAAGGCTCTAGAACGTCGTTTCCAGAAGGTCGTTGTTAACGAACCTGATACAGAAAGTGCGATTTCTATTTTAAGAGGTATCAAAGAAAAATATGAAACACATCACAAAGTTCGTATTAAAGATGAAGCAATTATAGGTGCTGTTGAATTATCTCAGCGCTATATTACCGATCGTTTTTTACCAGATAAAGCCATTGATTTAATGGATGAATCTGCAGCAAAATTACGCATGGAGATCAATTCTAAACCTGAAGAACTTGATGTTTTAGATCGTAAAATCATGCAACTCGAAATTGAAATCGAGGCGATTAAACGCGAAAAAGATGAAGCAAAACTTAAATCTTTAAGAGCTGAATTAGCCGATCTAAAAGATGAACGAAATACTTTAAATGCAAGGTGGAAAAACGAAAAAAGTGTTGTTGATGAAATTCAAACATGCAAAACGGATTTAGAAAACTTTAAACTTGAAGCTGAACGTGCTGAACGTGATGGTGATTACGGAAGAGTTGCAGAAATACGCTATGGGAAAATTAAGGAAACACAAGAAAAACTCGAAAAACTTCAAAAACAAGTTGAAGAGCAAAAGTCGGAAACTTCTTTAATTAAAGAAGAAGTTGAGTATGAAGATATTGCTGAAGTTGTTTCAAAGTGGACTGGCATTCCAGTTACAAAAATGTTACAAACAGAACGAGAGAAACTTCTAAGGCTTGAAGATGAACTTCATAAAAGAGTTATTGGTCAAGAAGAAGCGATTGAAGCGGTATCAGATGCTGTTCGTCGAAGCAGAGCTGGTCTTCAAGATGAAAACAGACCTATTGGTTCATTTCTATTTCTAGGAACAACAGGTGTTGGGAAAACTGAGTTAGCCAAGGCTCTAGCTGAATATTTATTCAGTGATGAATCTGCAATGACGCGGATTGATATGAGTGAGTATCAAGAAAGACATGCAGTATCTCGTTTAGTTGGTGCTCCTCCAGGATATGTCGGTTATGATGAAGGTGGTCAATTAACTGAAGCTGTGAGAAGGAAACCTTATTCAGTTATTCTTTTAGATGAAATAGAGAAAGCGCATCCTGATACTTTTAATATTTTGTTACAAGTTCTTGATGAAGGTCGATTAACAGATAACAAAGGACGTGTTGCTGATTTTAAAAATGCAATTATCGTGATGACATCAAACATGGGAAGTCATATTATTCAAGAAAAATTTGATTCTGAAGTTGATATTGATTCTGCGATGGATGCTGCAAAAACTGAAGTTTTAGGATTATTAAAACAAAGTGTTAGGCCAGAGTTCCTCAACAGAATTGATGACATTGTGATGTTCACACCTTTATCAGAAGAGAATATTAAATCTATTGTAAATCTCCAATTGAACTTGGTCAAAAAAATGCTTGATAAACAAGGAATTACAATTGATGCAACTGAGGAAGCAATAAACTTCTTAGCTAGAATTGGTTATGACCCACAATTTGGTGCAAGACCTGTTAAACGTGTGATTCAAAAACAAGTTTTAAACAAACTCTCTAAAGAAATTTTAGCAGAGAAAGTAAAAACTGATAGTATTATTTTGATAGATGAAATTAACGATCAATTAATTTTCAGAAATCAAGATGAATTGATGTAATTTTAATTTATAGTTAAATATAAAGGGCTCGAAAATTCGAGCCCTTTTTTTATGAGAAAATTTTACTTTTAACTATATCAATAGTATTTAGTTATTTTGCTTCTTCTTTGGTGTATTTATCATCCCAATTTTTAACATGTGGCTCGTGAAGCTTATCTTGAGATTTTGCGACAAGCATTGAAACAGCAGCATCTCCAGTAACATTTACTGAAGTTCTCACCATATCAAGAGGTCTATCAATTGCAAAAATAAGCGCCAAACCTGCTTCTGGGATTCCTGCTTGGCCTAAGACTATAACCAACATCACCATCCCTGCTCCTGGTACAGCTGCTGAACCTATTGAAGCCAAAGTCGCTGTTGCGATAATACCTAACTGAACACCAAGACTTAAATCCATACCAAAAGCTTGAGCAATAAAAACCGCTGCAACAGCTTGGTAAAGACTTGTTCCATCCATATTAATTGTTGCTCCTATTGGTAACACAAAACTTGAGACCTGTCTATCCACACCTAAATGCTCTTCAACACGTTCCATAGTCACAGGTAAGGTTGCCGCACTTGAACTTGTAGATAAACCTAAAAGTTGAGCTGGTGAAATTCCGTTGATAAAAAATAATGGTGATTTTTTCGTAAAAACCCACACGATAAGCGCATAAAAGGCTATCATTAAAACCAAACCTAAAACAACACATCCTGCATAGTAAAGCAATGCCATAAATAAATCAGGACTAGGTGCTTCAACGATTAAAGCTGCTAATAATGCAAATACACCATAAGGCGCAGCTAACATAATTAAGTCAATCATTTTTAAGATAACTTCATTGAGCGCATCAAAAAAGTTTTTGACAGGTCGCGCTTGTTTTTCAGGTATTAATATCATTCCTATCCCAAAAAATACAGCAAAAAAGATGACTTGCAGCATATTTCCATTATCTGATGCTGCGCCAAAAATATTGTCTGGGACTAAATCCTCTAAGGCTTGTAAGGGTCCTGATTCTTTTTGCTTTGCTGCACTTTGACGTGTTAATTCAACTTCTCCTCCATAATTTTCTGTCAATTCGGTTCGCGTATCTTCATCGATTGTTTTGCCTGGTTTAAACACATTGACAATCACAAGACCAATAGATACAGCGACAACTGTAGTTATTAAATAAGTGATTAAAGTTCGTGCTCCCATTTTTGAAAGACTTGAAATATCTTTTAGGTCAGAGACACCTTTAATAAGTGAAGCCAATATAAGCGGAACTGCAATTAATTTTAGGGCATTGATAAAAATAGTTCCAAAGGGTTTGATCCAATCTGTGACGAATTGAGATCCCCATTCAAAATTAGTTAGAATTAACGCAAATAAAATACCTGCTCCCATTCCAATTAATATTTGCCAATGTAAGGCCTAACTTCTTCATATATGTGTTGTTTTATGTGATAAATAAGCATCAGCTAAAACCAATGCTGTCATTGCTTCTACAATAGGTATTGCTCTAGGAACAACACATGGATCGTGTCGTCCTTTACCAGTTATTTCTACAGTATCATGTATGTTATTAATACTTCTTTGAGAAGTCATTAAAGTTGCTACGGGTTTAAAAGCGACTTTAAAATATATTGGCATTCCATTACTGATACCTCCTTGAATACCTCCACTGTAATTCGTTTGAGTGTGTCCATCTTTCTCAAATATGTCATTATGATTGCTCCCTAACATTTCCGTACCTGAAAAGCCAGAACCATATTCAAAGCCTTTGACGGCATTAATACTCATCATTGCTTTGGCTAAATTGGCATGTAATTTTTCAAAAACAGGATCACCTAAACCTAATGGTACGTTTTCAACAATACACTTTACTTGACCACCAACTGTATCTCCTTGTTTGCGAATACTCTTAATATAATCTATCATTTCGTCAGCTAGCTTTTGATCAGGACAACGCACAATATTTGATTCAGTTTGATCTAAATTATATTCATGATTTTCATCCAAACTCAACTTTCCTACGGAAAATGTAAAAGCTTTAATTTTAATAAAAGGAATGATTTGTTTGGCGATGGCACCAGCAGCAACCCAGCTCACAGTTTCTCTGGCACTAGACCTTCCTCCGCCTCTATAGTCACGGTGACCAAACTTTTTTTCATAAGTAAAATCAGCATGACTTGGTCTAAATTCATTTTTGATATGACTGTAATCTTTAGATTTTTGATCAGCATTCATAATTTCAAAAGCAATTGGCATTCCAGTAGTTTTGCCTTCAAAAATTCCAGATTTAATTTGAATTGTATCGGATTCTTTTCTTTGCGTCACAATGGAAGATTGACCTGGTTTACGTCGATCCAATTCTTGTTGAATAAGATCTTGATCAATTTCGATACCCGCAGGAACTCCATCTAAAATTCCACCCATTGAAAATCCATGTGATTCTCCGTAGGTCGTTAATCGAAGTATGTTTCCAAAAGAATTCCTTGCCATATTTCGTTTTGAGCAAATGTAACTGATTTTGTCAAAATAATAAAAAAACTAGAATATTTATGAGAAACAATCAATTCATCTATAAATTTTAATCAAAACATTAATAACCGAAATAAAATATATTCAACATTTGTAATTAATTTGTATTAAAATATTATTTTTACTTCAAAATTTAACCATGAAAATTAATTTATCAAACATTCTTTTATTAATCGTGATGGCAAGTTTTGTTTCTTGCTCTGATGATGATTCTCCTTCTTTTAATGAAACCCAAAATTACTTCAACATAGTTGTCGGCAATTCTTGGACATACCAAAACACATACAGTTCTCAAAATCAATTAACTCAGGAAGGAAGCGAAACACTCGTCGTTGATGAACTTATAACTGAAAATGGAAAAGATTTTTACAAACTTAAAAGTATAAATGTTGAAGCACCAGGGATCGTCACTTCCATGTTAACTTCTGGAAAACTCTCTGAATCTGAAGACCAATCGTCACTTTCTTACACAGGAGATTTAAATCTTAGCTTATTAGAAAACTTACCAGAAATAAATTTAGATATCCAAGGACTTAAATTGTATGATCAGAAATTATCGGCTGGAACTAACCTTTATATTAAAGAAGAAGCAATAACTCAAACTGTTAATAATATTCCGTTCACTATTGAAGTAGAAATCTATTCAAATTATTTAGGCAATGTTGGTTCAAAAACAGTTAATGGAGAAACTTATAATGACGTTATTTCAAGTGAAATCATCGTCAAAGCAAAAGTCACCTCTGATCTAGCTTTTTTACCTGTTACAGTTTTAGAGCAACAAGACTTTTTAATATCAACTCTTTATTTTGCACCTCAAATAGGCCTTATTAATAGTGATACAACTATTGAAGCAACGTTTGAAGATCTTTCAAATTTTGGACTGCCTTTGGAAGATATTTTAATTATCTCAGATCAAGAACTAACTGACTTTACGCTACAAGTTGAGTGATTTTTAAATTAAAGCATTTTTTAGAATACTGACAGGGTGCTGTGCATTGATTTGTACAGCATCTTTTATTTGGTGGCGACAACTCGTTCCATTAGCAGATATGATAACATTTTGTTCAATATTTCTTAAATGGGGAAACAATTGAAGCTCACCAATACTCATACTCAAATCATAATTATCTTCTTCATAGCCAAAACTTCCTGCCATACCACAACAACCTGATGATAAGATACTCACCTTAAAATTTTCAGGACAATTCAGCATATCAAAAGTAAATTTTGATTGAGATAATGCTTTCTGATGGCAATGTGCATGAATTTTAATCTGTTTTTCTTCCTTCGAAAATTGATCAGCATTAATATTTCCTAACTTGATTTCATTTGCGATAAACTCTTCAATAAGATAAGTGTTTTGAGACAATTTTTCAACAGCTCTTTTGTTATCTGCTAAACGCAAATAATCATCTCTAAAGCTCAATATAGCAGAAGGTTCGATACCTATAAGTGGCGTTTCAACTGAAATTAAATCTTTATATAATTCAATATTTTTGTTTGCTAGTCGCTTAGCCTGTTTCAAAAATCCTTTAGAAATTAAAGCGCGACCACTAGCTTTATTTTTGATAATTTGAACATCATAGTTTAATGCCGTTAACAGATCATAAGAATCTAATCCAACTTGAACATCATTGTAATTCGAAAATTCATCTATGAATAAATAAAGTTTTTTTATAAATGATTTTTTAGAGGAATTATTTTTCTGTTTTAGCTTTATGCCATCATAAAGTGTTTGTTGAGACAAAACAGGTAAGTCTCTATTTTTGTGAACTTTAAATATTTTAGTGAAAATATTTTTAGTGAATTTATTTGTCAAAGTAAAATTAAATAAACTTGGAAAAATAGAACCAATCTGATTGATTTTGTGATTATAACCAAACACGTAATCTGAAATATGTCTTGAATTTGAACGGTAATATTGGTATAAAAATTCAGCTTTATAACTTGCCACATCAACATTACTTGGACATTCTTTTTTACAAGCTTTACAAGAAATACAAAGCTCAAAAACTTCTTTTAATTCCTGATGATCAAAAGGATTCTGTTGTGTTGAATTCGTCAAATATTCTCTTAAAATATTTGCTCGACCTCTGGTGCTATCTTTTTCATTTTTAGTGGCTTGATAACTCGGACACATTGTGCCGCTAGATTTTTCTGTTTTACGACAGTCTCCACTTCCATTACAATTTTCGGCTGCGTTCAAAATTCCATTTTCTTTAGAGAAATCAAATACAGTCTCCGGTTCTGCTATTTTTTGATCAGGTTGATATCTCAAATTTTCAGTCATCGGTAAAGGATTGATGATCTTACCAGGATTAAAAATTGAAGAAGGGTCAAAGATATTTTTGATTTCAGTTAAGGCTTGATAACAGTCATCTCCGACTTGCATCTTAATAAAATTAGATCTTACAATACCGTCGCCATGTTCACCGCTCAATGATCCATTATATTTTTTGACGAGTTTTGCAACACCTTTCGTCATATTCTCAAAATCAGCAATATCGTTTGAATCTTTTAAATTTAGCAAAGGCCTTAAGTGCAATTCTCCTGCTCCTGCATGTGCGTAATAAATCGCTGATTGGTTAAATGTTTGCATCAAGTTTTCAAAATCTTGCATATAATCAGCAAAATCATCAAGTGAAACTGCTGTATCCTCAATACATGCGACTGCTTTTTTACCTGTATTTAAACTTCCTAAAAGCCCTAAACCCGCTTTCCGAAGTTCTAATGCTTTGTGAATATCATCGGCTTCTAAAAGAGAGTTTGCATAAGATTTTGTTTGGGTTGATAATAAACTGATCAACTTATTTTTTTGATTTTCTAAATCTTCAATTGAATCAGAGTTAAGCTCCAATAACAAAATGGCCTGAGGATCATGCTGTATGAAATAACGATAAGGCGCATATTTCAAGCTTCCTTTCGTGCAGTCTAAAATTTGTTTATCCATCATTTCACAAGTGAACAAATCTGCTTGCATGATAGGTTTAACAGCATTCAAGCAATCCGAAATACTTTTAAAATGAGCCACAACCATCAATTTATGTTGAGGTGGTAAAGGGTCAAGTTTTAAAGTGGCTGCTGTTATTGCGACAAGCGTTCCTTCAGAACCAGCAATGAGTTGAGCTACATTTATAGGTTTTGAAGATATACGATCAAAAATTTCTGAATTTAATAAAGAATCAAGCGCATAACCTGTATTTCTGCGATGGATATCTTTTTTAGGAAAATGAGAATGAATTTCATTTTGAAGTTTTTCTTCTTTTAATAAATCATATAATTTTCTATAAATCTCACCTTCAGCATTTTGTAATTTTAATTTTTCAAAGAATTCGTTTTTTGATAATTCGCCAAATTCAACCTCTTGACCATCAGATAAAATACAATTTAATGAGATAATTTTATCACGGGTCACGCCATATTTTATAGAAGTTGTTCCACTTGAATTATTGCTAATCATTCCACCAATCATACACCTATTTGACGTTGAAGTGTTTGGCCCGAAAAACAAGTTATGCTTCTTAAGTTCTTGGTTTAGCTCATCTCGAATTACGCCAGGTTGAACTTTAACAGATTTGTTTTTGACATCAATGTTTAATATGTCTGTAAAATATCGACTGATATCGACAACTATTCCATCAGATACACATTGTCCAGCTAAAGATGTGCCTGCAGCCCTAAAGGTTAAAGAAGTTTTGTGTTTGTTAGTGAAACCAATTAACTTTTTAATATCATTTATGTGTCGAGGTATAGCGACTGCTAAAGGAATTTTCCTATACACAGAAGCATCAGTTGCATATAATTTTTGATGCAATTCATCGGTAAGAAATTCACCTTCAAAAACTTGTGTGAAATCTTTAAACTCTCTTTTCAATTTTAGAATATTTTTAACCAAATATATCTATTTACAAGGGCTTTATCTGTATATATATTGTATATTTATGATATAGAATTGAAATTTTAACTAAGGTACTAAATGATCAATATCATTATTTACAAAGTTAATTTTACATATATTTGAATAACATTGTTTAACAGAAAAACCATATATTATGGATGTAAATTTTAATTATGTGCACGTCTCTGCAAGTGAAAGACTTGAAGCATTAACTAACAAAAGTCTAGAGAAATTAAAAAATAGATACGATTGGATCGTAAGAGCTGAAGTTTTCTTTAAAAAAGAAAATACAACAGATCCTGAAAAAGGGATGATTTGTGAAATAAAAATTAGTGCGCCAGGTCAGAATTTATTTTCATCATCAAATCACAAAAATTTTGATGCCGCAATTAGTGAAGCAACTGAAGATATGAGAAAACAACTTCAGAAAAAGAAAGAAAAAATGTCAGTGCATTAATCACAACTGACCAGTAATATTAAAAAGGCTGTTTGAAATTCAAACAGCCTTTTTTAGTTTCAATTTATCCTTATTTCGAAATAAGTGATTAAAAATTATTTTTTTGAAGGTTGAGATGGACGCATTTCAACTTTACTTGGAAGAGTTCGCGGATTCATTTTAAACAAATCAACTGTCATTTCTCCAATATCTTCAGGTTGAATTTTCCAATCATCTTTTGGGCCAGGATTGTTTCCGTTAAAATGAGAAGCAACTGAACCAGGCATTATCGTAGAAACATTAATACCTAAATCTCTTACATCTAACATCATTGCTTGCGTAAAGCCAGTTACACCAAATTTACTAGCATTATAAGCTGAGCCATTTGCAAAGAAATTTGTTCCTGCTAAGCTCGAGATACTAATGAAATAACCTTTCGTTTTCTTTAAAGCATCTAGTGTTGTTTTTGCAGTATTAAAAACACCTGTTAAGTTAGTGTCGATTGTTTCAGACCATTGCTCTGGCGTTAAATCTTGGATGTTTGCATAATGACCCAAACCAGCATTTGCTATTACAAAATCGAGTTGACCAAATTTGTCAATAGTTTGTTCAACAGCTTTGGTTAAATCATCATAATGACGGACATCAGCCTTAACTCCTAACACTAAATCTTGACCAATTTCCTTGTTTAAATTTATTGCGGCTTCACCAGCACTTTCAAGACTTCGGCTTGTAATAGCTACTTTGATTCCTTCTTTTGCAAGAGATTTTGCAATACCATAACCAATTCCTTTACTACCGCCTGTTACAAAGGCAACTTTATCTTTTAACTTCATAATACTTTTTGATCAAAAATATAATTCAAGTACGACTTCCAATTTAATTTTTAAAAGATTTAACGTGAAATCATTAGATTTAAAATATTTTTGCAAATTAAATTCTTCAATAAAATGTCTAAAAATAAAACGAAAATCAAATACTTAAAAATTGCTTTAAGGTTTATCCTTTTAATAGCTATTGTATTTATTGGCTTTTTCGCATCTATATATTTAGGTTTATTCGGGAAGCTCGCTTCAGAAAAAGAATTAGCAGATTTAAATCAAGTCCAAGCTTCAAAATTTATTGATAGAAATGATCAAACTTTTGCGAAAATATACGAGCTAAATCGAGAAGCAATTTCGATTGACGCATTGCCTCAACATTTATTAGATGCTTTGATAGCAACTGAAGACGCACGTTTTTACGAACATTCAGGAATTGACACTCGAAGCTTAATGCGCGTTTTATTTAAAACCATTTTGGCTGGAGATAAATCTTCTGGTGGCGGAAGTACCATCACTTTGCAGTTAGCAAAAAATCTATTCGGTCGAAAAGATTATGCATTTTTAAGTTTACCTATCAATAAAACAAAAGAAGCAATTGTCGCTCAGCGTATTGAAGCCGTTTATACAAAACGAGAAATTTTAGAAATATACCTTAACACTGTTCCTTTTAGCGGAAACACTTATGGAATTGAAAGTGCTTCTCAAAAATTTTTCAATAAATCTGCTGCTGATTTACAGCTTTCTGAAGCAGCGATTTTAGTTGGAACTTTAAAGGCAAACCATTCTTACAACCCTCGATTATTTCCTGAAAGAAGTCAGCTGAGACGTGACGTCGTGATCACTCAAATGCTGAAGTATGAAATGATTTCTAAACAGGAAGCAGATGCCGTTATGGTTGAAAGCTTGAAGATTGATTATTCTAAAAACCCTTCAAAAAACTCATATTATCTCAAAGAATATTTAGTTGATCAAACACAAGAAATCCTTGATTCAATCAATGCGAAAGATAATGAAGATTTTCAGCTCAAGAAAGATGGTTTGATTGTCAAAACAACTATTGATGCTGGAATTCAAGACATATTAGAATCAAATTTAAAAGAACATTTAAAAAAAATACAAAGTCAATTTGAAAGTCAGTATGCTTCCAATAAACCATGGGAAAACCCTGAGATTTGGAAGCCTGAATTACGTAGATCAAAAGCCTATCAAAAATTGATCAAGAATAAATCTGAAGATGAAGTTTTAAAAGAATTAAGCAAAAAAAGAAAAACAGAGTTTTACGATGGTGAGCAATATCAAGTTGTTACTGCTTCAACAATCGATAGCATTCAACATCATCTTAAATTCTTAAACGCTGCCAGTCTTTCAATTGATCCTCACTCTGGTGACATTTTAGCTTATGTTGGTGGTTTAGATCAGAATTTATCTCAATATGATTTTATTAGATATGCCAAAAGACAAGTTGGGTCAACCTTTAAACCAATTGTTTACGCTTCAGCTTTAAATCAAGGCTTAGAACCATGTGATTATTTATCAGCTAAAGAAATTAGTTATAAAAATTACGATAATTGGAAACCTAAAAATGCATCTAAAAAAGATGAGATTGATCCGCATTTAAATTATAGTTTAAAAAGCGCTTTAACGCAATCATTGAATGTTGTGTCTGTTAAAGTGTTAGAAGAAGCTGGTATTCAGAACACAATTGATTTTGCTAAGAAATTAAAAATTAAATCTGTTATTAAACCAGAACCATCAATGGCTTTAGGTGCTGTCAATATGAATATTAAAGAACTTGCCCTCGCCTATTCTGGCTTTGTTGCTGACGAAATACCTAACAAATTAAATTTGATTAAAAGCATATCCACGATTGATGGCAAAGTGATTTATGAGGCACCAAAAACTCACCACTCAGAAAATCCTTTAGACGAATTTAAAAGATTACAGATGCTTGCAATGCTTCAAAACGTTGTAAAGGCTGGAACAGGAAGAGCTATCACCTATACATACGGATTAAGGCAAGCTATTGCTGGAAAAACAGGAACAACACAGGACAATAAAGATGGCTGGTTTGTTGGCGTCACTCCGCATTACATCAACGTAAACTGGGTTGGTCACAACAATCAAAAAATCGGTTTTAAAACAACGCGTTTAGGTCAAGGTGCTGTCAGTGCCTTGCCGATATTTGCAAAATCTTATGCAGAGATGATTAACAACAGCGAATATAATGCTATGACGAGAGCTAAATTTAAAGGTTTAAATCAAAATATCTTAAAAAGTTTAGCATGTGAAGACACCAAAAGAGACGGTTTTTTCAAGCGTTTGTTTTCAAATAAAAAAGATGAAAAAGAGTTTGAAAGCAAAAAAGAGGAAGAAAAGAAAAAGAAGAAGTTTTTAGGTATTTTCTAAATTATATAAATCCAATTTTTTATTTCTTTTGCTTGTTTTCTTTAATTTCAATCAATTGAATATTCTGTGGTTCATTCTTGTCTTCTTCATTTGAAATAAAAACTCTTCCTTCTCCATCAAAAGTAAGTCCTTCTGGTTGGGGAAATAGCGTACTATCGAGATAAATAAGTGTTTTTGTAGATTTATCTGGATTTAGAATCAAAAGCTTAGGTGTTCGACCTTCCAAAATATAATATTCTTCAGTAATCGGGTGCTGTGCTATTTCTGAAAGATAAAAATAACGAGAAGGGTGCGAATTCGGTATTTCTGCAAATACTTTATCATCCATTGAAATATTGATCAAAGGCTCTTTATCCAGCTCCATAGTGTTAATATCAAGAGAATAGGTAGTGTAATTTAAACTCTGTCTGGTTCATTTTTTATCCATTTCAAAATCATTCGAAACTTGTTTTCGACTGATTTTGGAATGCGACCTAGCGTCAGCGACACGTGCTGGTTGGGTTCTACCGATATCCAGATCAATTCTATCCTCAAAGATAATATATAATTGCTGAATGGTTGTACTCCAATTGTGCAGTGGGCTTGTCCATTTTTTTTGAATATTCATCGTTGCCAAATAGACTAGCTTTAGAAGTGCTATGTCATTGGTGAAAGCTCCCTTGGTCTTGGTTACTTTTCTTACTTGTCTGTGATAGCCTTCAACAGCGTTTGTAGTGTAAATGATTTTTCTGATCGGTGCTGTGTACTTGAAGTATTGGGATAAATGTTCCCAATTGTTTTTCCAGCTCTGTATTACCACGGGGTATTTGGCACCCCATTTTTCTTCAAGCTTTATCAGCTCGTCCTCTGCTATTCCCTTGTTTGTCGCCCTATACACCAGTTTAAGGTCGCGCATAAACTCTTTTTGGTCCTTTGAGGCTATGTACTTTAACGAATTGCGTATTTGATGGACTATGCACAACTGAACCTCTGCCTTGGGAAACACACTTAGTATGGCACTGGTAAATCCTTTCAGGTTATCGGTACAGGCTATCAAGATATCTTCAAGCCCTCTGTTGTTCAAATCTGTCAGCACCTGCAACCAAAAATTGGCACCTTCGCTCTCGGAAAGGTAAATGCCCAAAATTTCCTTCTGCCCATTTTTGTTTATCCCCAATATATTATAAAGTGCCTTGTGCACGATCTTACCCTCCACCTTGACCTTATAATGCATCGCATCCAGCCATACAATACAGTAGAGCGGTTCTAGAGGACGGTTCTGCCAGGCTTTTACATCAGGTATGATCCGGTCTGTGATCTGGCTCAGGACGGTGTGGGATATATCGGTATCGTACATTTCCTTTATGTGCGATGAGATGTCACGATAGCTCATGCCAAGTCCGTAAAGACCTATGATCTTGTCCGATAGGTTGTCGGCAAGGATGCTCTGGCGCTTCTTTACGAGCTCTGGTTCAAAGCTGCTCTGGCGGTCCTGGGGAGTCTCTATATCAAAGGTGCCAAAACCGCTCTTGATGGTTTTCCTGCCCTTGCCATTGCGCTTGTTCCCCTTGGACCGTTCCTGCTCGTCCAGATGGCCCTCCATCTCTGATTCAAGGGCTTTCTCTATAAAGTTCTTCAGCATGGGAGCAAAAGCGCCATCCTTGCCGAAAAGGCTCTTGCCGGACATGAATTGTTCCAGTGCCTTTTTCTCTAATTCTTGTTGTTCTTTTGTTGTCATAATATCTGATTAAAATTAAACTAAAATTTTTAATCAGACAGAGTTCAGTTTACACTCTCTGAATCAGCCACAAATCAAAGACGCATCTCACCTAATCGTGTTTGCTTATAACACCAAAATCAATGAAGAATATTTAAACCATTTCATCGATAAAGTTTCTGAAACTCGAAGTATTCCAAAGGAAGACCTTAAAAGTCGTCACCAATTAATGTCGACCGCCGTAATTCAGCAAAGTGAAGAATGGAAAAAAAATTGGGCTAAAAATCAAGCTTATTTAGGCTTAGGAAATTTATTGAGTAATGTGAGCAGATTAAAAATAGACGCTTGTCCAATGGAAGGATTTAATGCTGAAAAATTTGACGATATATTAAAGTTATCAGACAAAAACTTGAGTACTGCTGTTATCGCAACACTTGGCTATAGAGATGAATCTGATGATGCAAAAGATGCTAAAAAAGTAAGAAAAACAGAAGAAGAATTTTTTAATTATATTTCATAAACAATAACTTAAAATTAATTATCATGAAAAAAACAATGAAAGCCTTAGCGGCACTAACAGTTTTATTTGCATTCGTTGCATTTACAAACAACACAATTCAAAAGAAAAAAATTGATGTTAAAAATAGTAAAATCGAATGGGAAGGTGAAAAATTGACAGGATCTCACAACGGAACAATTCAATTGAAAGATGGTTTCTTGATGATGGAAAACGATGAATTAGTCGGTGGAGAATTTACTGTTGATATGACGTCAATTCACGTTGTAGACCTCACAGGAGAAGATAAACAAAAATTAGAAGGTCACTTAAGTTCTGATGATTTTTTTGGTGTTAAAGAACATCCAACAGCTAAATTGGTTTTAAAAACAGTCGCTAAAAAATCTAAGTCTGTTTATGGCGTATCTGGAGATTTAACGATTAAAGGAAAAACAAATCCTATCGCTTTTGATTTAGAAATGGGTAAAAATGAAGCAGAAGCTGAGTTGGTTATCGATAGAACAAAATACGATGTTAAATATGGTTCAGGTAGCTTTTTTGACAACTTAGGTGACAAAACGATCTACGATGAATTTGAATTAGATATCGAATTAAAATTCTAAATAAATTTTGATTTTTAAAAATCAATTTTATATTTGCACGTATGTTTAATAATTTAATAAATACTTGGTGGTGGTTACATTTACGTCAAACGTCGTGAACCACATCCCTATTGTATTATTTTACATTCAAAAAAGGCTTGTCTCACGACAAGCCTTTTTTTATGCCTAATTTTTAAAAACATCACCATGAAATTAAAATCAACTTATCAAAAAATACTTTCAGACACCATTACACCGGTTAGTATTTATCTTAAAATTAGAGATCATTTTCCTGGAAGTCTACTGCTAGAAAGTAGTGATTATCACACTAATAACAACTCATTTTCTTACATCTGCATGAATCCGATTGCAAGTTTTAAATTAGAAAATGAACTCATCACAATTGAAAAACAAGACCAAAAAGATCAGCAAATAAAGCTCACAGATCAAGAAGATCTTAATCGTGAATTAAAAAAATTTAGAGATAGTTTTGAGATTGAAAAGTATGATTTTAAGTTCACAACCAATGCCTTATTTGGTTACACCGCTTATGATGCAATTCGGTATTTTGAAAATGTAGATATCAAAAAAAGAAAAGACAATATTCAAATTCCAGACTTATATTATGCTGTTTATCAGAATATTATTGTCATCAATCACTTTAATAATGAAGCTTATATTTTTAACCATTCAGCGGATGACATTAACTTAATCTCCGAAATAAATCATATTATTTCTTCTCAAACACATTCAACTTTTCATTTTGATTATGATGAAAATATTACCTCAAATTTTACAGATGATGAGTTTAAACTCAATGTGTCAGAAGTTAAAAAACATTGTAAAAGAGGTGATGTTTTTCAAATGGTATTATCAAGAAGGTTTGAACAGAAATTTAAAGGAGATGAATTTAATGTTTATAGAGCTTTAAGAAGCATTAATCCAAGTCCGTATTTATTTTATTTTGATTACACGGATTTCAAAATTTTCGGAAGTTCACCTGAAGCTCAATTAGTTGTCAACCGAAAGAAAGCCGAAATTCACCCTATTGCCGGAACATTTAAAAGAACAGGACAAGATGAAGAAGATGCTGCGTTAGCTAAAAAATTGAGCGAAGACCCAAAAGAAAACTCTGAGCACGTTATGTTAGTGGATTTAGCAAGAAACGACCTCAGTAAAAACGGAAGAAATGTGAAGCTAGAAACAGATAAAGAAGTTCAGTTTTTCTCACATGTGATTCATTTAGTGAGTAAAGTCACAGCAGATATTAAGGATGATAAGGATGCCA
Organism: Psychroflexus sp. S27; assembly: GCF_002810405.1. Lineage (NCBI taxonomy): Bacteria > Pseudomonadati > Bacteroidota > Flavobacteriia > Flavobacteriales > Flavobacteriaceae > Psychroflexus > Psychroflexus sp. S27. The sequence continues at coordinate 78,172 of NZ_NEXQ01000021.1, forward strand.
TAGATTTAGCAGCCGATTGTTTTCCTGCAGGAACTTTATCAGGTGCGCCTAAACCAAAAGCGCTTGAATTGATTGAAAAATATGAGACTTTAAATAGAAATCATTATGGTGGCGCAATCGGAATCTTAGATTTTGAAGGCAATTATAACCACGCCATTATTATTAGAAGTTTTTTAAGTAAAAACCATCATTTATATTATCAAGCTGGTGCAGGGATTGTTAATGATTCTGATCCAAATTCTGAACTTGAAGAAGTTTACAATAAATTAAAAGCATTAAAAAAAGCAATGGCTTTAGCCAAAAAAATATAGCTATGAAAAATAAAATTTTAGTCATTGATAACTACGACTCATTTGTTTACAATTTGGTTCATTATTTAGAAGAATTTGATGCTGAAGTATCTGTGTATAGAAATGATGAAATTGATTTAGCAATCATAAAGGATTTTGACAAAATCTTACTCTCTCCAGGACCAGGAATTCCTGATGAAGCAGGTTTGCTAAAAGAAATCATACGAAAATTTGCTGATAAAAAACCTATACTTGGCGTGTGTTTAGGACTTCAAGCTATTGTTGAAGTTTTTGGTGGAACACTCAAAAACTTAGATCAAGTTTATCATGGAATTTCAACTCCTGCAAAATTAATAGTTGAAGATGATATAATCTTTAAAGATATACCCCAAAACTTTGAAATTGGCCGATACCATTCTTGGTGCTCCAATCAAAAGGTTCCTGACATTTTAGAAGTAACAGCCGTAGATCAAAATGATGAAGTCATGGCGCTTAGACACAAAAAGCTTCCTATAAATGCAGTACAATTCCATCCTGAATCGGTGTTGACACCATATGGAAAAAAGATTATTAAAAACTGGGTTGAACATAAAATATAAAAATGAAAGATCTATTAAATCGACTTATACAGCATGAAACTATTGATAAAGATGAAGCAAAATCAGCCTTGTTAAAAATCTCATCACAAGAAGTTAATCCACTTCAAATAGCTTCTTTTTTAACTGTTTTTATGATGAGAAAAATCACGATTGATGAGTTAGAAGGCTTTAAAGAAGCCTTGCTCGAAACATGTCATAGCATTGATTTATCTTCTTATGACACTATAGATTTATGCGGAACTGGTGGAGATGGCAAAAACACTTTTAATATCTCAACGGCAGCTTCTTTTGTTGTCGCTTCACTTGGAATCAATGTTTCAAAACATGGTAATTACGGTGTCTCTTCAGTAAGTGGAAGCTCGAATGTGTTAGAATCAATAGGCGTAAAATTTACGAATGATGAAAAGCTTTTGCAAAGACAAATGGAGCGAACTGGTATTTGTATTTTACACGCGCCTCTTTTTCATCCAGCTATGAAAGCAGTTGCCAGCATTAGAAAATCTTTAGCTATCAAAACATTTTTTAACATGTTAGGACCGATGGTTAATCCTTCACAACCAAAAAATCAACTCGTTGGTGTTTTTGATCTAGAGCTTTTAAGATTGTATCATTATCTGTATCAAAAAACTGATAAAAACTATTGCATTGTTAATGACCTTAATGGTTATGATGAAATTTCTTTAACAGGCAAATCAAGATTGATTTCTTCATCGGAAGATATGTATATCAGACCTCAAGATTTTTCTGTTTCCCAAATTAATCCGCAATCAATTTATGGCGGAAAAACAGTTGAAGAAGCTGCTCAACTATTCATTCAAGTATTAAAGGGTAATGCAACTGATAATCAAATCAATGTTGTTTCAGCAAATGCTGCAGCAGCTATAAAATTAAAAAAAGACATCAGTTATAAGGAAGCTTTTGATTTAGCCAAAAACCAATTAAAGGAAGCAAAAGCCTATCAAGTTTTAATGAATTTAAAAGAAGAAACACATGCATATTCTTGACCACATCATTCAACAAAAAAAGAAGGAAATCAAAATCAAAAAAGAGCTGATTCCATTAGAAAGCTTCATGAAAACTGAGTTTTATAAAGCTGAAAGTAAATCTCTAAAAAGAAGTATTCAAAACGCAAAGAACATTCCTGTAATTGCTGAATTTAAGCGCAGGTCGCCAAGCCGAGAAGTTATCAATCAAAAAATTCATGTCATTGATGTGGCAAACTCTTATCAAAATTTGAATTTCTGCGCAATGTCAATTCTTACAGATCAGCATTTCTTTGGAGGTTCTTTAGAAGATTTAGTATTAGCAAAATCAAAATTTAAAAATCCCATTTTAAGAAAAGAATTCATCATTGATGCTTATCAAATTCACGAAGCAAAAGCATACGGCGCTGATGTTATTTTGCTTATTGCAAGTGTTTTATCTACAAATGAACTAAAGTCATTATATCAATTAGCGATAGATTTAGGTTTAGAAGTTTTGGTTGAAATTCACAATCAGCAAGAATTAGAAAAAGCATTAGAAGTTGATGCAGAAATCATCGGTATTAACAACAGAAATCTTAAAACTTTTGAAGTTGATCTTAACAATAGCGTCAAATTAGCAAAACAAATACCACATAATAAAGTCAAAATTTCAGAAAGTGGAATTTCTAATCCTGAAACGATTAAAATGTTACAATCAGAAGACTTTGATGCCTTTCTCGTCGGCGAAAATTTTATGAAATCAACTCCAGATTCGTTTGACAAAAATTGCTCAAGTTTTATTCAAAACATAAAATAATGAAAGAACTTAAAATCAAAGTTTGTGGTTTAAAAAACCAACAGAACATCAACGAAATAGAAGATTGTGATCCTGATTATGTCGGTTTTATTTTCTATGAAAAATCTAAAAGATTTGTTGAAGAAAATCAACTCATCACAACTTCACAAAACTTCAAACGCGTTGGCGTTTTTGTCAATGCTTCTATTCAAAATATATGTGATAAAGTAATTCAATACAACTTAGATGTTGTTCAATTGCATGGAGATGAATCACCTTTAGAAGTGAAAAAAATCAGAAGTGAAATTTTGAAATTATCATTGTATAAATTTATAGAAATCTGGAAAGCCATTTCTATAAAAAAAGAATCTGACATTCATAAGGCTCACGCCTATCAACACATTATTGATAAATTCCTTTTTGATACTAAAGGAAAACTTTATGGTGGAAATGGCCAACATTTTGATTGGCAAATTTTAGATGAATACTCCTATTCACCTCCTTTCCTACTCTCTGGAGGTATTTCAAACAAAGATGTCTCAGCAATTAAGGAAATTAAGCATCCAAAACTTCATGGAATCGATATCAATAGCCAGTTTGAAATTGAACCAGGTTTAAAAAACGTTAAAATGATTAAAGAATTTATTAAAAGTATCAATAAACATGAACAACACACAATATAACTCACCAGATGAAAATGGTTTTTATGGAGATTTTGGAGGCGCATTTGTTCCAGAAATGCTATATGCAAACATCAAAAATTTAGAAAAAAATTATTTAAAAATTATCAAAAGTGAAGAGTTCAGAAAAGAATATTTACAACTCTTAAAAGACTATGTTGGTCGTCCAACTCCATTGTATTTTGCCAAAAGATTAAGTAAAAAATATAAAGCAAACATTTACCTCAAGCGTGAAGATCTTTGCCATACAGGAGCACACAAAATCAATAATACAGTCGGACAGATACTACTTGCGAAAAAACTTGGTAAAAAAAGAATCATTGCAGAAACCGGTGCAGGACAACACGGCGTTGCAACAGCTACAGTTTGTGCATTAATGAACTTAGAATGCATCATTTATATGGGAGAAATTGATATGAAACGTCAAGCTCCAAATGTAGCTAGAATGCAAATGTTAGGCGCAAAAATAAAACCAGCAAAATCGGGAAGTCAAACACTTAAAGATGCGACCAATGAAGCCATCAGAGATTGGGTAAATAATCCTGAAGACACTTATTATTTAATAGGTTCTGTTGTTGGTCCACATCCTTATCCAGATTTAGTTGCAAAATTACAAGCGATTATATCTCAAGAAGTTCAAGAGCAACTTTATGAAAAAACACAGAAAAACAATCCTGATTATGTGATAGCATGTGTTGGAGGCGGTAGCAATGCAGCAGGAATTTACTATGAGTTTCTGAATCAACCACAAGTTAAAATAATCTCTGTTGAAGCCGCAGGGAAAGGAATTGATACTGGGCAATCCGCAGCCACTTCACAACTTGGAACTTTGGGTATCATTCATGGCAGTAAAACTTTACTCATGCAAACTAAAGATGGCCAAATTACAGAACCTTATTCTATTTCTGCTGGATTAGATTATCCAGGCATTGGCCCAATGCATGCAAATTTATTTGCTTCAAATCGAGCTGAATTTATCAGTGTAACTGACGAAGATGCAATGTCAGCAGGACTATTACTCAGTAAAACAGAAGGCATTATTCCAGCGATTGAAAGCGCACATGCTTTCGCTGTTTTAGATAAACTTAAGTTTAGGAAAAACGATGTTGTCGTGATCAATCTTTCAGGTCGTGGCGATAAAGATTTAGAAAGTTATATCAACCATTTCAATTTATAAAAATGAATAAGCTCAAGACAGTTTTAAATCAAAATCATAAAAAGCTATCGATTTATTTTACAGCAGGATTTCCTGAATTAGATGACACAACCGCTATCATAAAAGCTCTTGAAGCCAGTCATGTTGATTTCATCGAAGTCGGATTACCTTACAGTGACCCACTAGCTGATGGACCAACAATACAAAAAAGTTCCAAAAAAGCACTTGAAAATGGTTTCACAACACAACTATTATTTGATCAACTTAATCAGATTAAAGATCAATGTGATGTACCGCTGATTTTGATGGGATATTTCAATGTTATTTTACAATTTGGAGTAGAGAAATTTTGCAGTCAATGTGAGAATATTGGCATAGAAGCTGTTATCATTCCTGATTTACCTTTAGAAATTTATAAAAAAGATTATCGCAAAATTTTTGATAGCTACGGCATACATCCGATTTTTCTAATCACTCCTCAATCATCAGAAAAACGTATCCGTCAAATAGATGAAATCAGTCAGAGTTTTATTTATATGGTCAGTTCGGCAAGTACAACAGGAGGCACAAAAGGTTTTGGAAATCAAGATCTACAATACTTTGATAGAATTTCAAAAATGCAACTTAAAAGTAAACTCATCACAGGCTTTGGTATAAAGGATGCCGAAACATTTGAGCAAGGAGCAGCTAAGTCAGATGGATGTATTATAGGAAGCGCCTACATTAATTTTTTGAAAGAAAATAAGATAAATCAAACAGCAGAATTTATAAATCAAATACGCAATTATTAAAGTTTAAAAAAAATGTAAAACATCTTGTATTCCTAATAAAAGCTTTATTTTTGCAATTAGTTAAGTTCTTTGAATATTAAAAGGGGTCGATTTGGTTTTGACAGCAAGACCAATTGAATGGTAAGCACGTCGAGCGCTGGGATATAGCTCGTAAATATCATATTTCAACCTTTTTAAACGGCGATAATAATTACGCCTTAGCTGCATAATCCGAATTACAGTAGGATAATGCTTCACCATTACAAGGTAATGGGCTAAGATGTCTCTGGAAAGCCTTGATTTATGGCGTTCCATCAAGAGGCACCGGTAAAGTAAATCTAGGTTTCATGACACCTTTAAGTGAAACTGAAATTGAAAAGGTTAAGGATAGCTTAGGTGGTTTTCAGCCAGAGTTATCTCGAAAATTCAAGAGAAAACTAAACGTGTAGAAAGCTGTTGAATTGCTTGTTTGGACGGGAGTTCGAGTCTCCCCGACTCCACAAAAAACCCTCGTAAGCCACTGTTTACGGGGGTTTCATTTTTCGGGTGACAATTGAGGTGACAATTTTGACCTAATATTTGCACTTTTTTATTACCAAATTGTATGAACTATTTTGATGAGTTAGTCTTTGTATTTTTAAAATTGAAATAACCATAATACTATTTAGATTTCGTCAAAAAAATTATTTGTTTCTCTTGTAATTTTCAGCTTGATCAAAAATTTCCTCATAAACCTCATCTCTTTCAACTGGAGGATAACCATGTTCATCTAGAAGTAATATTAAACCAACTTTTAAAGCTGACTTAATATCCTCTCTTTTATTCCAATCAGGAAATTTAGATTGTTTATTTACTAATCGTTTTATTGCTTTTGCTAATTCGATTAATTTGTCCTCAGGATATCGAAAATCATATTTAACACATAACTCTTTTAAAATATCGTAAAAAGCTTTTTCTTCAAAATCAATCCCTAATTCATCACCTTTATCAAATTCCAATTGTACCTCCCAAATAAGGTTGGTTAATTGCTCCGCCATTTCTTCGTACACTTCACTTCTTAGAACATCATTTCCATCACGTTGGTTATACTTATTAACTAGAGATTCCATTTTTTTAGAAAAATCAATACCTTTTATTTTATTGACTTTCTTCATTTCACCTATAGCTTTAGCTAAAAGCTGTTGTAACAACTTAATTTTTGTATTAGGAAGTTTAATCTTGTCAATTTTAGAAAGATAATCTTCATCAAAAAGATCTTGCTCGCTATCTTCTTCTCCTATTTTAAATATTTCATCTACTCCATCACTTTTTAATGCATCTTTAATCATCTCTCTGACTTTAGCATTCATTTGAGCAGTATCAGGAGCGTTTCCTTTGGTTAATTTAAACACAATTGACCTAACAGCTAGATAGAAGTGTATAAGGTCTCTTTCGTCTTGTTTAAGCTTTTCATTACCTGCACAAATATCATAAGCTGCCTTTAACCTTTTAACCAAATCCATAAAACGAGTTTCTTGCTCTTTAGTAGCTTGCACAAATTCGGCTGCCATATTAAGCGTTGTTAACTGATCTAGTGAAGAGCCTTCAAAATATTTTGAGTTATCAAACTTATGTAGAAGCTTATTTAATAAGTCTAAATGGTTTCTAACAATGACTAAAGATTTTTGTACGTCTTCAAAATTGCTGCTATCCGTCTCTGAATATTTTTTCAAAGCTAAATTCATTTGCTTTTTTATCCCAATATAGTCAACAACTAAACCTTTATTTTTCCCTTTAAATTTACGATTAACACGAGAAATAGTTTGAATTAAATTGTGCTCTTGTATAGGTTTATCAATATAAATAGTATCTAAGAATGGAACATCAAAACCTGTTAGCCACATATCAACAACAATAGCTATTTTAAAATTAGATTTTTCATTTTTAAATTGCCTATCTAATTCTTTACGATATTCTTTAGTTCCGAGTAAATCATACAATTCCTGAGGATCATCTTTCCCACGTGTCATTATCATTTTAATACGCTCTATGGGTTTGATTTCCTTTTTTTCTTTATCAGTTAAAACAGAGCCTTTTTCGGCTATCTCTACTTTATTCCACTCTGGTCTTAATTCAATTACGTTTTTGTAAAAATCATAGGCAATACTTCTTGAACTACATACAAACATGGCTTTACCTTTAACAGTAGCCCCTTCAAATAGACGTCTTTCATAATGCTTTACAAAGTCAGCAGCTAAAGCTTTGAGTCGATCAGGATCGCCCAAAATAACGCCCATACTTGCTGATTTCTTTTTACTTCGGTCTATCTGATACTCATTAGCTCCATCTTCCCTTGCAAATTGATAATATTCTTCAATTTTTTCCAATTCACTATTTTGTAAAGCTATTTTTGCAGCACGACCTTCATAAACAATTCTAACAGTAATTTCATCTTTAACAGATTCAGTCATTGTGTACTCGTCAACGACTTCTCCAAAAACATCTAAAGTTGCATCAATTGGAGTTCCTGTAAAGCCTACATAGGTTGCGTTTGGTAGTGAATCGTGCAAATACTTTGCGAAACCATAGGTTTTTCTTACACCTTTTTCTGTTATTTTTATTTTTTGATCTAAGTTGGTTTGACTTCTATGTGCTTCGTCAGAAATACAAATCACATTATTACGTTCGGTTAATAGTTCAATATCTTCTGTGAATTTATGAATGGTAGTTAAAAAAGCACCCCCACTTTCTCTATTTTGTAATAATTCTCTGAGCTCTGCTCTACTTTCTACACTCTTAACAGTATCATCACCAATAAAAGTTTTGGCATTTGTAAACTGACTTGAAAGCTGATCATCTAAATCAGTCCGATCTGTAATAAGAATTATCGTCGGATTTTCAAAATAGACACTTTTCATCAGCAACCTTGTAAGAAAAAGCATCGTAAAACTTTTACCACTACCTGTTGCTCCAAAATAAGTTCCTCCTTTTCCGTTACCTTGTGGTTTTTGAGCTTTCATTATACTTTCATATAAGGCTCTGGCTGCATAATACTGAGGATAACGACAAACTATCTTTTCATCTTTTTTAGAAGTATCAGGAATGTAAATAAAGTTTTGAATTATATCTTTTATCCTTTGATGATGTAACATCCCTTGTATCAAGGTGAATAAACTATCAATTCCATCAACTTCTTTAGATAAACCAGAGACTCTTCGCCATGCATAAAAATACTCATAAGGTGCAAAAAAAGATCCTGCTTTATTATTGACTCCATCACTAATTACACAAAAAGTATTGTAGACAAATAAAGATGGTATATCTCTTTTATAGCGTTCTGTTATCTGCTTATAAGCATTGTGAATAGTTACATCTTCTTGAATAGCTGTTTTAAACTCTAAAACGACAACTGGTATTCCGTTGATGTAAATGATGCCATCTGGTATGCGATTTTCTGTGCCCTCTATTTTTAATTGATTGACAAATTTGTAAATGTTCTCATCCTTTTCAGAATTATCAATCAAATAGATCCAAATGTCTTTTTGCTTATAATCCTCTCTTTCTAAATTAAAACCATCAGACAACCACCTCATCATTTTTTTATTGCTCTCATATAAGTCAGAGGCGGGTAAGGTTTTTAGTTTTAAGACAATTGACTTAGCTTCAATACGTGTTAAACCTTCTTTTTTGTATTTATTCAATAAAAAATTAATGAGATCTTCTTCTATTAAAACTTCATCTGGTGTGCGTTCAATATCGTTGCCTGAATAATGAGAATAGCCTTCCTTGCCTAATAACTCAACAAATGTTTCTTCTAATTTTGCTTCTGTGAATTTCATGAGATAACTTTTAAGACTACATGATTTTTTAATTTATACCTTTATAAATTATGATAATATGCTTTTATACGTTTAGCCATCAATTGACGCCTTTCAGCTAGAAAACTTTCATAATCTTCAAAAGTTGAATTGCATATTGAAATAGGAATATCATTTTCTCGCAAATTATCTTCTAAACCTTGTAAAGAAGTTATGGTTGTCAAATTAACTTTAGTTTCTTCGATTTCTGTTTTTACTTTTTGCATATAATCTTCAGGTGGCATCTTCCCTACTTTGATATTTATTGATTGCTCTATGACAGCAAAATTAGATACCTGATTATAAGCTTTGGGTTTAAAACCATGGTTGCTTAAATATTTCTTAGGAAATAAATGATGTATATCACCTCTTTGTTCAAGCAAACTTTTAACAGTATGTGCTTTTGACAAAAAGGCTGTTGTGCCCGAATTACATTGCGCTGCTAAATAAACATTGTAAGCATTATTGTTTTTACTTGATGTTTCGAGATCATTAACAATACCAAACTCCCAGAAGTTATCACCTAAACGGTTTTCCTCCATTTGTTTTAAATACTGATCAATCCCTTTCTCATCGATTTGTTTTATATCTTCATCTATCATAGATTCTGATGAACCCGAATAACGACCTATAAGCAAAGACATGATCAACCACTTTTTAACATAAGTCTGGACTTCTGTATCATCCATTCCTTCGCTTCTAAGTTTTAAATACAAAGCATATGAAAAATTTAAACTGTTTTTGGATGAGATTAATTTACTTGAAATTAAACCAGTTGACTGAACAATCATTATGAAACGTTCATAATTAGTCTGGTTTGTAAAGTCTTTTAAACCTTCTGCCAATAAATTATAGCTCTCTGATGCAATACTTACTTCAAAAGATCGTGTTTTAAAATTCCTTCCTGATAATAATGCTACTAAATCACTAAACTTACCTCTATTAAACTTATGAGTGAAAGCAACTCTTAAAACATCTATATAATCAGGGATATACAAATTATCATGTTTAGTCGACATCCATTTTATTTGTTTGTAAAATGAATGAGCTGCAAACTCTTTATCATTGTCTAAAATATGTTTGTTAAAATCTTTATCAGCTATGAGACGACAAAAATAATCAACCATTTTACGCATTTTGTTACCTTCATGCTCTTCATCCGAAGCAATTTTAGACATCACAAAATCTGCATTACTGAGCTTAGCTCCTTTTTGATTTATCCTGATAAATATTTCTGTAACTGTATCAATATCTAAACTATGGTCTAGCTCTATAATACCTACATACTTATTTTTAATCTTTTTGAGTTTTTCTATTTTTCGCTCAACCTCTATTTCATCATCATCTGGGTTGAGTTTCATATAGCTTCTTCTAGCTTCACTAATTGTTATTTCATCATTGATGATTGGATTGATATTATTAATCCACTTCACATCATTTTCAATTGCTTTGTTAAGTACATCAAACTCTTCTTTTAAAGGATTAAATGCAATACGAATAGATTTCTCTTTGTAATTTTTATCTAAAACACGCAGACCAACAATTGCTGCCGTTAATGCTGTAATACGTTGTTGCCCATCTATTAATATTTTTTTACCCGTAGAAATTTCACCATTCTTAAGCTTAACATTAGGGTTTTGCCAAGTAATGATGTAACCAACTGGGTAACCATTATATAAAGAATCTATTAAATCTCTGACTTTAGAAGCTTTCCATACAAACGGTCTTTGTATTTCAGGAATTGCAATTTCACCAGACTTTATCCAGCTTAATAGTGTTTCTACAGGTTGTTGATGTACCGAATATTTTGCCATAGATTGATATTTTTATTTTTTAGTTAGCTGTAAGACTTACACAGTTTACTATTTATTTTTCTTTAGGTTTTTAAGCATTTTATCAAAATCAGACTCTATCTTTTGGGTCTTGTTGAACTTCTCATATTCAGAAAAAGCTTTATCATCAGCTTGTTTTTTTGACTTCTTACCAAAACCTTCTAGCACCTTATACTCATTAAATGCTAAAAATTTATTGACGCTTTCTGCCAAGCCTTCCATTGTAAAGGTGTTTTCACGTTCTATTAAGCCTTCTATATAATCGAAGTAACTTGTGATGGTACGTTCTAACTGTTTTATTTCTTTTTCTGCTAAGTAGTTTTTAGCAATTGCTGTATCTGATTTTAAAACTCTGCCATCTGGTGCGTTTTTCCAAGTGGTTAAACCCATATTTTCTTTGCTACTATCAGCTTTTAAGTAAATGATTTCCGCTGCTGTATTACCTGTTATGGCAAAGTGAAATTTATTTTGAACCGTAGCATAGAAATTTTTAGTTACTGGTGATTGCGGATCATAATCAATGCTACACTCAGCAAAAATATCGGTAACTTGTTGGTATATTCTGCGTTCACTGGCACGTATGGAACGCACACGCTCTAATAGCTCTCTGAAATAATCTTTACCAAAGGTCGTTTTACCTTGTTTCAGGCGTTCATCATCAATTGCAAAACCTTTTATGATGTATTCCTTTAAAGTTTTTGTAGCCCAAATACGAAACTGTGTTGCTTTAGCAGAGTTGACTCTGTAGCCTACTGAAATTATAGCATCGAGGTTGTAAAAAACAATATTACGTTTTACCTCTCTTTCTCCCTCTTTTTGAACTTGTGCAAATTTTGCACTTGTTGCTGTTTTTTCTAATTCACCTTCTCTATAAATATTTTTAAGGTGCTTGGTAACCACGGTTCTATCTACACCAAACAACTCCGCTATTTTCTGTTGCGTCAACCAAATGGTTTCATTTTGAAGATAAATCTCAATACGTACTTCACCACTTGGGGCGGTATATAGAATAAAGTCACTTAACTCATCACTGGGTTTTATGTTTTTGTCTTTTTCTTTCATTGCTGAAAATTTTATAAATTGGTAGGTTGTGTTTTGCCCACCATAGCACCGTGGCGAGTGGTTGTTTCCAAATTGGAAATAACCAGTTCTTTTTGCAGTTCACCACTTTCAAAAATATTTTTTAAATGCTTGCTAATAGCAGGCACACCTACTGAAAATAGTTCTGCCATAGCCTTTTGCGTAAGCCAAATGCTTTCGTCCATTAACACCACATCTAAACGTACATCTCCTGATGGTGTGGTGTACAGTAAGAAGTTAGTTTCTTTCATATTTTAAGCTTTATATACTATGTGCTATGTGATTGGTTTCGGGCATTTTTAAAATTTATCGATTAAATTAAATGCATCAATTGAATTTGATTCCAAAAATCAATATTATCCCAATTTTCAACTATAGTTTGTTTGATAAATTCATCAGTAATATCTTTCTCATTAACATTTATGAATATTGAGTTCTTTAATATTATAGCAACTTCTCTAGGAATACTGAGATTAATCAAATGAATGGTAATTGAATTATATGCTCCCATTTCAATGCAATTGACGAACTTAGATTCTAGATTTTCAATAGAATAAAAGGGTTTTAGTAATGCAGTTAGATCAAAACAAATATTTTTTTGAATCTCATCAATCTTTTTATCGATATTATTGGAATCATCAAAATAATCTGGTTTCAATAATTTACGCAAAGATTTTTCTTTTGCCCAATTTGCAACTGTATAAAAAAAAGGTTCTTGCAAATCTCTATCCCCAAAGTTTTTTGCATATAAGAGAGGGAAGTCAGATTGAATTCTGTTTACTAATTTAAAAAGATCATCAGCAAGGTTATAATCTGTAATGGATGATGGTAAATGATAATCATTGATTTTTTTATAAATTTTATCAATGACAAGAGGATCTATATATCTATTTTTAAAACACACTTCTAAGGGGACATTCATTTTTTCAATCATTTGATTGTAAATCTGACCTGTTTGAGATTTAGAATATTTTATGCCAACTGAATTAAGTCTTTTATGACTATTCTCTTTATGCTTAAGAATTGTATATCTGATATAAGTTATTAAAAATGTAAAATCTTTATCAGAATTGGGAAGAACAGATTCATTACTTATGTTATCGAAAATAGATTGATTAATTTTCTCGTTGTGCTTATCAAAAATATTTCCATATCCGGATTTAAGAGGTTTATTCTCATCTTGGAAAAGCGACTTTTGTTCCTCTTCCTTTTTCTTTTTTATAAAAGCATTTTCATCCAAAACAAAAGTCCTTCCTATAATATCTTTAAGTAATCGCCCTGCTCTACCTCTAAGATTTGAAATTTCATAATTAGTAAGTTCCGGCATTTCGCCCTTTATTTTTTTTGTTGAAAGATAACCGTTACGCATAATCACATTTTGAGCAGGTAGGTTTACTCCTTGCATCAGAGTTGTGGTACAGACAATGTTGTCAATCATTTTATGATTGATCGCGTATTCCAAGATATTCCTTATATGTAAAGGCACCTTTCCGTGGTGATAAGCTATTTTCTTACTTAATGTATTAATCAAATCGTATTTTGGATGAACGGTAGAAGAAATGTAACTTTTTAAACTATACATCTTTTCATCTTCTAATGATTGATGCTGTATCATTCTAGCTAGATTAATAGCTATTTTCCTTGCACTTCCTGAAGAAGGCGCAAAAATCACATTTTTAGTATTTTCTCCAAGAGAGTGAATAACAGTCGACAAATAATTGAAGTATGCCTCGTTATACTGTTTACCTCCGACTTTTATAAAATCATTATTTTTTATTTCAAAAGATTTAGCTTGATTATTAAGTTGTGAATATTGCTTAAAGAAATATTTTTTGTCATTCTTAAAAATGCTGTAAGTGAAACTTGCAACTGGTGAAGAATTGGTTTGGATTTCAACAGTTTCTTCCTCCTCAAAAATATCAAACCCCATTTCTTTTAGTCCCGTTACGCGGGGGCCACTAAAAATTATAAGATTGGGATTGTAACTAAAACTTAACTCTACTAAGCTGTCAAATAAAATTTTGGCTCGTTCATCTTTTTTATTCTCAATTCTTTCAATATTCTGAATTTCATCAACGATAAAAGTATTTACATTTCCAAATGGTTTATCATTTTCATTATAAGCTGAAATTGCTCTTTCAGGTGTAAGTACATATATCTTATTAATAGCATTATTTCGGTTATAGCTTGTTAACACTTCATAATTACCAATTTGAAATTTTCTTAAATTTTGCAAGAAATCTCTTGTTACCTGAGAAATAAGGCTTAAGGTCGGCACAACATACACTATATTTCCACCTGATTCTAAAATATTTTCAATTGCTTTTAAAACGATAATAAAAGATTTTCCAGCAGAAGTAGGAGCGGAAATTCCTACAAAATCCGAATTCTTGCACTTATCCCAAATATCCTTTTGAAAATCGGTTAAAAGAAAAGATTTTTCTTTTACTTGAATTTCATTTTTATATTGAGAAAATGCAGTATTGAGTTCACTAATAAAACTATCAAATGAACTAAATTGATTGGTATCGTAATTAAAACCCTCATCAATCATAATGGCAGAAGGGGCATAACCAATACGGGAAAGGACAATGACTAAAAATTGGCGAAGGCCTCCCCAATGCTTTTTTTTGTATGTATAAATAATTGAAGATAAAACAATTACTATTTGCTTGGATTTATCATCTTTAAACCTTGAGTAGTAGTCAATAGTACCAATTGCTTTGTAGAGCAAAGAATTAGAAATTTCAGGGATTTCTTCATTGATGAAGTTTAATTTTATAGCTATATGCTTGTGATCGATTGATAAAAGCCTACTTATTACCTCTTTATGAGTTTCACTTTGTTCCATTTGACCCTACTTTATTCTGAAAATCATTTAATAAATTGTCTAATTCCCAGATAGGCAATACAATATAGTTAATGCGCTTTAACAAGGTAGATTCAATGTCATTGAATTTGGATTTATCAAATTTTGAACATCTCTCTTTAATCACAGTTTTAATATTATTCTTTATTGAATCCTCACAATCTCCATCAATTTTATTGGTCTCATTGTATGCAATAAGACAGACAAGTTCGAATTGTATATTTTTTAAACTTCCCTCTTTGTAGCTCTTGACAATATTTTGTAGCTCCGGTTCTAAGAAATCATCATAGAGATATAAATCAAGTTCATCATCAAGTTTTTTGAAAGAATCAATTATGCTATTTAGTGAAGCATCGAAAGCTTTGTTAAATTGATAGTTACTTTTGTAACATTTAGACTCTCCTAAAAATATTATATTTTTGTTATCTTCTTGTTTATAATGAATAGCATCAGCACCAAACCTTTCGTGTCCTGTGGAAGTAAGAATTCTTTGCTTTCTTAGGATTGGCACCGCTTTATAATAATGTTGAATAAGATTAAATAATAAAAGTTCTCCAAATTGTCCTTGAGGGTGACCCGGTCTAAACTTTTTATATGCTAAATTGGTTATAAAACTGGATGCATTCCCCCAATCTTTCGTTTCTTCATAACGGTCACCGAACATTTTTTCAGATTTGTTTTTGCTATAAACCCAACTTACAACAGTATTGACCAATTCATTTAGAAAATCAGTCCTACGCTCTTTTACGTCAGAGTAATTAATGGATAGTCCGCGGTGTTTCCCTTTTGGCTGTAAATCTAAATCCTCATAAAACCAATAGATATGGTTTACTAATTTGTCAGTATGTGTTAAATATTGTTCTTCCATAATCTTAGTTTTTTACTATTTCTTCCTCCACCTTACTCATTTTACTTAATAAAATAGATTGGAAGTTAGTGAAGGTTTTGGATTGCTCTGTATTTAAAAGAATATTGTTATAAAGAGGTGAAATTATTGCATTAAAGTTTTTACGAACATTGATATTAGGACAAATTATTATTTTCCCTTCAAAATCTTTAGTTACAAGTGCCTTAAAAACTGCACCAGTAGCTTCTTCTATTAATTCTTTCATTGAATAAAGTGCAAGTTGGTGGCCGAAATAATTAAAATAATTAAATTCTTGAAAAGCGTAACAACTTTGATTCATCGCCATTTCAATTCCTGCAAGATTAACGGCACCTACAGTACCTCTTGCAGTAATGAAAATTGTGTTTTTAGGATAAAGTTTCGAACTACAATTTTTCAATCCTTCTTCTGTAATATTTTTTTCTGTGTTAATAGAATAAAATGAGTCACCAATATCTTTTGGTGTAAAAAAAGGAATTTGTCCGTTCCAATAATTAGAAACTGTTGTTTTAGGAGTTCCACCTCCAAATATTTTTAAAACATTTGTTAACCTCTCCACACTCCACCCCACAGGAATCTCCTTATCCAATTCTTCATTATAAACCATTTCACCACCAGAGGATTTATAAGGCTTGCCTTCTTCGTTAGGAAATTCGAAATCCACAAACCAATGTTTATATAGCGCTTGTGCAGTTTCTTCCAGTTTTTGGTTGAGTTGTTCGTTGAGCTTAATGCGGTTGGTAACAGTATTGTATTCGTTTACAATTTGTTGCTGTTGTTCTATGGATGGGACAGGTAGCTTGATATTACAAAATGCTTCCCAAGCTAAACCTCCACGAACATCAGCATCAGTATGATACCAAGCGTTTCTGTCGTATTCCTTTCTACGAAACCACATCATTAAATAGTCAGGTAAAAGTTCCTCTGTCCTTGTGATTTCAAAAACATCATAAGCAGGAGAAACTAAAAAAGGAGTTTTTTTATCGGAAAGAGCGATTGGAATTCTATAGTCTCTGCCTACGTGCATTCTATTGCAAGCAAATTGTCCTTTTTTAACAATTTTGTAGTTTTTAAGATTAACGCCAACTGTATTTGCTACAGAAGGCATAAAAAATTTATCAATATTAATCCCTAAAAGCTCCGAATATTTCCCTTCTTTATTCTTAATTTTTATTTGGCTTATATAATCTCCTATTCTTTTATAATTTGAGCTCATAGCCTAAATCTTTAAACAGGTTTAACAATTGGGTTTTGCTCTCAGCTTCTTGTTGCAATAAGTCGCTTAGCTCCGTTTGTAAGCTTGTCATTTTCTCATCAAAATTGATGTTTTCATCACGGTTAACAAACTCAATATATTTACTAGGCACTAATGAAAAGTCCTTTTTAACCACTTCTTCTAAACTCGCACTGTAGCAATATTCAGGTACATCTTTATAATCTGAGTCCTTTTGCTGCCAATTGTGGTAAGTTTTGGAAATATCTTGTATATTTTGCTCAGAAAATTGGATATATTTCTTTTCAAAAGGGATTCCTATTTGGCGTAAATCCATAAACAAGATTTCATCTTCTCGGTTACGGTAGTTTCGTGTGACATCTGGTAATTCAACTGTTTTTTCGGTTTTATTTTTATTCAGAATCCACAGTGTTACACTAATGTTGGTCGTATAAAACATATTTTGTGGCAAAATGATAATGGCTTCTACCAAATTGTTCTCAATAAGCTTTCTACGAATTTTATATTCTTCTCCGCCACCAGACAAAGCACCATTAGCCAAAATAAAACCAGCGACTCCGTTTTCAGAGAGCTTACTTACCATATTTAATATCCACCCATAATTGGCATTGCTTTTTGGCGGCACATCATAGCCTTTCCAACGTGGGTCGTCTTGTAACTCATCTGTACCTCTCCATCCTTTTTGGTTGAAAGGTGGGTTGGCCATAATAAAATCGGCTTTTAAATCTTTGTGTTGGTCGTTAGCAAAAGTATCGGCTGCTTTGTCACCTAAGTTTGCATTAATTCCACGAATGGCTAAATTCATTTTAGCCAACTTATAGGTTGTATTCGTGTATTCTTGCCCATAAATAGAAACTTCCTTTTTGCTACCGTGATGGCTTTCTATAAACTTGATAGATTGCACAAACATACCCCCAGAACCACAAGCAGGATCATAGATAATTCCTTTATAAGGTTCTATCATTTCGGCAATGAGGTTGACAATACTTTTAGGCGTATAAAACTCTCCTTTCCCCTTTCCTTCTTTTAAAGCAAACTTGGATAAAAAGTATTCGTACACACGCCCAACAATATCTTGATCTGCATCTTTAAGCGTATCAATATCATTGATATTATCTAATAGTGAAGCCAGTTTAGATTTATCAAGACTTAAACGTGAAAAGTAATTATCAGGCAAAGCACCTTTTAATGAAGGGTTATTTTTCTCAATATTGTGCAGTGCTGTATCAATCTTTAAAGCAATATCATCTTGCTTAGCTTTTTTAATAATATAAGACCAACGTGATTTTTCATCTAAAAAGAAGACATTTTTCATATTGTAGAATTCTTTCATTTCTACATATTTTTCTTTGCCTTCTGCTATAAGTTCCTTTTTTCGTTTTTCAAATTTATCACTGGTAAATTTCAGGAAAATTAATCCTAAAACGACGTGCTTATATTCTGAAGGTTCAACAGAACCTCTTAATTTATCACAGGATTGCCAAAGTGATTCTTCGATTGATTTTGTCTTCTCGACTTTTTTCTTCTTAGCCATAAATGTTATAGAAATTTGCTAAATACATTATACAAGAAGTCATATTAAAGAGTTTAAAAAAACCTTGATATAACTTAAGTATCTGCGTGTCGCAACTTTTTTGATTAATTTTTTAAAGATACTAAAAGTCGAGAAAGTGTTGAGGAAATTTAGAGGATTTATATTAAGAAGTTAAGTACACGACAAAAATTGAATTAGATTAAGGTCATATTTATTAGTTCCTGATAACAAGCATTTTGAGATATAGTCTAATCCATATCTGAAGACTGATATAGCTCTTCTTCCGTGTTTTTTGATTCTTATTGGTTTTATTTGAGTATCAATAAAGTCTCCAATTTTATAACACCACACAAATGCTATCATCACGAGCATGATTAACTTTTCCAGTCTTTCAGGGTGTGTAACGTGAGTATCTTCAAGATTGAACCCGCTGGTTTTAAGAGCCCTGAACAAGCTCTCTATCTGCCATCTTTTAGTATAATACTCTAGTGCCTCATCTGGTTTGTTGAATGATACTATAATGCAAAAGTCAACTTTTCCATCTTTAATGGATTTTGTGCCTGATAAGTAACAATATTCCCCGTGCATCCTGACTATTTTAGGATAGTGCCTTATCTGCCCAGCTTTCAAGCTATGAAATAAATGCTG
>NZ_NEXQ01000020.1:0-232698 GCF_002810405.1 Psychroflexus sp. S27
GATCCGAACTCACTACTCCTTTCAGTATTTCTATACCTTCGGCTTCACATATTTGGATTAAAAGCTCACGACAACGAGTTTGAACATCTCCGCGAAGTACCTTGTACCGATATTTTGTAACCCAAACAATATGGCACGTTAAATAACTTACCGTATGGGAGCCTTTTCTTTGATAACTCATAGTACGAAAATATAGATTTTTTCGCACTACTAAAGTGCTGCAATAAAATTGCAGGGTTTAAATCCCTTTTTTGAGACCAATTAAGAGTTTTTTAAATAAAAAAAACGCCCGAAAGCGTTTTTAGAAATATAAATATTTATAATAAGTGTTATTATTCAAATTTCTCAATAACATCTTGACTCACGCCAACATTAGAGAAACCTCCATCATGATAAAGGTTCTGTAATGTCACTTTTTTTGTTAAGTCAGAAAATAAACTAATTGTGTAATCTGCACATTCAAGAGCTGTTGCATTTCCTAGAGGTGACATTTTATCTGCGTAATTAATAAAAGCATCAAAACCTTTTACGCCTTTACCTGCTGTTGTTGGAGTTGGAGATTGAGAAATCGTGTTTACTCTTACTTTATTGTCTTTACCAAAGAAATAACCAAAACTACGTGCAATAGATTCTAAATAAGCTTTATTATCAGCCATATCATTATAATCAGGAAAAACACGTTGTGCAGCCATATATGTTAAAGCAACAATACTTCCCCATTCGTTCATCGCTTCTTTCTTTTTCAAAACCTGCATCACTTTATGAAATGACATTGCTGAAACATCCATTCCCTTATGAGTCCAGTCATAATTCTGATCAGTATAATGTCTTCCTTTTCTAACATTAATCGACATACCGATTGAGTGCAATACGAAATCTATTTTACCTCCTAAAATTTCTGTCGCCTGATCAACTAACTTTTCAAGATCTTCAATATTAGTTGCATCAGCTGCAATTATTTCAGAATTTGTTTTTTCAGCTAGGTCTTTGATTGACCCCATACGCATCGCTATTGGCGCATTTGACAACACAAAAGTTCCGCCTTCTTCATGAACACGTTCTGCTGTTTTCCATGCGATAGAATTTTCATCTAATGCACCAAAAATAATTCCTCTTTTTCCTTTTAATAAATTGTATGACATGTGATTGATATTTTGATTTGTAAATTTATAACATTTATTGAGCTAACAAAGATTTTGCATGCGAAACTGCTGATTCTGAATCTTTACTTCCAAGCATTTCGGCCAACTCATCAACGCGTTCTTTAGTCGATAAAACTGATATTTGTGATTGTGTTTTCTGATTCACAACTTCCTTAAACACTCTTAAATGTGTCTTCCCTTTCGCTGCAATTTGTGGTAAGTGTGTGATGGATATCACCTGCATATTTTCAGACATGTCAAGCATGACGTCACCCATTTTTTCTGCAATTTCACCTGAAACACCTGTATCTATTTCATCAAAAATTAAACTTGGCAATTTTAAATGTTGAGATAATAAATATTTAATTGCTAAAGTTATTCTTGACATTTCACCTCCTGAAGCAACCTTCTTAATTGCTTTTAAATCTTGGCCTTTATTTGCCGTAAATAACCACTCAAAACGATCGCCTCCCTGAGCTGTGTAATCTTTCGTAAAATCACCTGATATTTTAAGTTGAGCATCTTGAATACCAAGATTTTTCAACATCAACTCAACATGCTCACTGATATTTTTAACGACTTTATTTCGGTTTTTAAATAATACTTGAGCTGATTTTTCTAATTTTTCTTCCTCTTCAGAAATCTGCTTCTTTATCGCATCTTGATTGGATTGTGCGTTATCAGAATTTTCGATTTCTTTTTCTAATCGAGATTGAATCTCTAAAAGCTCTTCAATTGTTTGAACTTGATGTTTATTTTGCAAATGATAAATCGCTTCCAATTTATCATCAACCTGAGTTTTTAATTCAGGATCGTTTTCTACATTTTCAAACTCTCGTTCAAGGTCACTTGTTAAATCTTCAACTTCTATTAAAACACTCTCTAACCTTTCTGAAAAACCTGCCATTTTCTCATCATATTTGGCAGCGTTTTTTAGTGAAGTGGCACTTTGTCTTAATTGTCCTAAAGCGCCCAAGTCTTCATGAGTCAATGCTTGTAAACTTTCCGATAAACTTTCTTGAAGAATTTCAACATTATCAAGTTTAGCTTTAAGCTTTTCTAGATTAGCTTGCTCTCCTGCTTTGAGTTTGGCTTCATCCAATTCATTGTATAAAAATAAATTATAATCATAAGCTGCAGAAGCTTGACGTTGTTGTTCTTCTAGATCATGAAGTTTTCTTTTAAGTTCTCCTAAATGATAAAAAGATTCTTGATATTTTTTCTTTTGAACATCTGTTGAAGCAATCGTGTCTAATATAAAATATTGAAAATCTTCTTCTCCAATACTCAATGTTTGATGCTGACTGTGAATATCAATAAGATGCTGACCTAGTTGTGAGATTTGAGCTAAACGAACTGGGGTGTCATTAACAAAAGATCTTGATTTTCCTGATGGTAATATCTCTCGACGGATAATCGTACTATCATCATAATCGATGTCCAGTTCTTCAAAAATTGCTTGAAGTTGATAATCAGATATATTAAACTCAGCTTCAATAACACATTTTTTAGATGCATCACGAACTGTACTTAAATCTGCCCTTTTTCCCAAAAGTAAACTAATGGCACCAAGTAAAATTGATTTACCTGCGCCAGTTTCTCCTGTAATTACGGTAAAGCCTTTATTGATGTTAAGTTGAACATCTTCAATGAGTGCAAAATTTCGGATATTTAGTTTGTTCAGCAAAGTCTTTAATTTTGCCGTAAATTTACGAAACTTGCGGAATTATCAAGCTTTTGATTAAGATTTGATTTGTCGCCAAGAACGACTGTGAACTGGAGAAATACTTAGAAGTAATTTTTTAATTTCAGTATGATTTTCGTCATTACCACCGCTGTAGATTTGTAAAATTTCATTTGCTTTTGCATCAAAAAATCCTCTTATAACTGTTGAACTGGATCTGGATTTAGATAATGCTGAAATCTCTTTTAAGCTTTCGGTAATTTCAGATTTTGCTTTTTCAGAATCCATATAAAACTGGTCTAAACCTTGACGGTGATAACGGTAATATGCTGATCTAAAATTAGCGTAATTTGCAGAAATGAGCTCTCTAATCAGATTGATACGAGAGTTGTTTCCTGATGAAGCATCCCAACCTGTTCCTCTTTGTTGTGAGAAATTCGCGATTTGGTTAGCTGCTTCATAATAATCTGTTCCACCTTCTTCTTCAAAACTATCAGCATCCAATCCTAAAATTGCATAAACATAGTAGGAAATTGTCGAAACTAAATTATTCTGATAACTCGTTGACGAAAAGTTGAGCGCTTGGTATTCGTTATACTGAAAATTAAAATCAGAATCCTTGTAATTTATTAATGAAGAAACTTGATCGGTTCCAAAAATAGGTCGAGAGGCTTGAATTTGTAATGTTGCTCTGAAATTATTTTCCTTTAAATCTTGCACCATGATAAAGAAACTAATATCAATCTTTTGGTGAGACTCTAAATGTTGATTTGTCCATGAGTTTCTATTGATAAACTCAGTCAATTCAGTTTCCAATGTTTTGAAAACGCTTAATTGGGTTTGTCCTGTTTGCTTAGCATCAATGGTAACTTCAGCATTGATTTCTTGTGAAAAACCAATTTGAACTACAAAACAAAAAGCAATAATAAATAGGTTTTTCATGATAAAATATTTGATGAGATAAATTTAAAAATATCTTGAGCAACTTCTTTTTTAGGTTTTGCATCAAAGTCAAGCTGTTCATTTTTTGTCAATAAACTTACTTGATTAAAGTCTGAACCAAAAACTTGATTAGAAGCATTATGTTGATTTAAAACAATAACATCAAGATTTTTCTTTTCGATTTTAGCTTTTGCATGTGCTTCAGCATTTTCGGTTTCTAAAGCAAAGCCCACAAGATATTGATCGGTTTTATGCTCTCCGATATATTTCAAAATATCTTGAGTTTTCTCTAACTCTAAAGTCATTGTTTCATCTGACTTTTTAATTTTCTGATCAGCTTGGTGTTTAGGTTTATAGTCAGAAACCGCTGCAGAAGAAATGATGACATCAGTAGAGCTAAACTCTTTTTGTACAGCCAGAAACATTTCATCAGTAGATCTCACATCAATAAGTTTAAGATGAGGATGGGAGATAGTTAAATATGTTGGTCCAGAAACCAAAACAACCTCAGCACCTAATCTTAAGGCTTCTTCGGCTAAAGCATAGCCCATTTTTCCACTAGATCGATTCCCTATAAATCGAACAGGATCAATAGCTTCATAGGTTGGTCCTGCAGTGATTAAAACGCGTTTTCCGTGTAAAGGTAATTGTGATAATAAATCTTGACTGACAAACTCAAGAATTTCTTCGGGTTCAGCCATTCGGCCTTCTCCAGATAATCCACTTGCTAACTCTCCTACTCCTGGCTTAATAAATTTATTTCCAAATTTAATCAACTGATCAATGCTTTGTTTTGTACTGCGATGCTTATACATATCTAGATCCATTGCTGGCGCAAAATAAACTGGACATTTTGCCGAAAGATATGTCGTCAATAATAGATTATTTGCTGCTCCATTCGCCATTTTAGACAATGTATTTGCAGTAGCTGGTGCGATTATAAACAAATCAGCCCACAAACCTAAATCAACATGATTTGTCCAGTTTCCTTCATCATCAGCTAATTGATGATAAACAGGATGTCCTGAAAGTGTTGATAAAGTAAGCGGGGTTACAAAATCTAGTGCATCAGGTGTCAAAACAACTTTGACGTCTGCACCATTTTTTTTTAATAATCTAACTAAAAAAGCAGATTTGTAAGCGGCAATACCAGCTGTGATGCCGACTAATATTTTCTTGCCGCTCAAAACTTGCATTATGCTTCTTCGTTTTCTTTAGTATGTCTGTAGTAGATTTTATCTTCTAACCACTCTTCTAAAGCTAAAGCATGTGGTTTAGGCAATCTTTCATAAAACTTAGAAACTTCGATTTGCTCTTTGTTCTCAAATATTTCTTCTAAACTTTCATTATAAGTTGCAAATTCTTCAAGCTTTTCAAGCAGTTCTTTTTTCATATCAGAATTAATCTGGCTAGAACGCTTTGCAATAATAGAGATTGCCTCGTAAATATTATTAGTCGGCGCATCGACTTTATTTTTATCGATCGTTACTGTTGTTGTTGGTGCTTTAGAATCTTTAATATTAGTTTTCATATACTTTTTCTTTTAATCTTTTATTGATATCGTCAAAATACGTTTGAGCTTCTTCTGCAAACTCCCCTTCAGGGTAATATCTTAAATAATCTTCTCCGTAATTTTTCGCTTCTTTTAACCTTTCTTCTACCAAAACTCGCAAGCTATTAATTGCTAACAAGTAAGCAGATTCATATTTGTAAAAGTAAGCTTTCTCTTTATAATCAGTTCCGGGGTAATCAAGAATATAGTTATCTAAAGCTTCAATTGCAGCTTTGTAACGCTCAGTATGATGGTATTGTTTTGCAATTTCATAATACTTTTTGTCTATTTTTTCTTGTAACTCAGCTACCAAAACATTAGCCTCATCAAAATGTTTACCTTCAGTATAAGTGTCAATATATATTTGCAATTTAGCCAAAGCTTTTAAGCTCTGAGATTGATCTAAACTATAAACTGGTGAAACTTCATAGTAACTTTTAGCAGACTTAAAGAGTGCTTCTTCAGATTTTTGACTTGTTGGGTATGATTGCGTAAACCTTTCAAATAAATGCGCCGCTGTAAAATAATCTCCACTTAAATAATAAGCGTTTGCATTCATATAAGTCACAGTTTCACCTTGAGGTTTACCTCTGTATTGTGGTAAAATTTGATCAAACAAACGCATCGATTTATTGAAGTAACGATTTTTGTCTGTTTCAACACCTTTTTCATATAATTCTTTTGCCATTTCATATTTCGGGCCAACTTCTTCAGATTTAAGTACCTTTTGATACTCACTGCAAGAGCTGAAAAGAATTAATGACAATAATAAAACTGTAACGTACCTCATAGAGAATAAATATTTTGCAAAATTACTGATTATAATCTTATTAAAAAAACGCAATTTTTTTAAGCTTATTTTAATGTGTTAATAAAATCTGATAATTTAGTTTTTAATCCGGCTGTTGCTTCCACTAAAGGCAAGCGAACATCTGCTTCACAAAGTGACTTAGCCTCAAAAACCGCTTTGATCCCCGCTGGATTTCCTTCTTCAAAAATCAAGTCAATGCCTTTCATCAATTTATATTGTAAAGCAAAAGCTTCATCAACTTTTCTTGATAAACCGAAATTCATCATTTTAGAAAATTCTTTTGGAAAACCTTCAGCCATCACTGAAATAACGCCTGCCCCTCCTGCTAAAACCATTGGCAAAGCAATCATATCATCACCAGATATCACCAAGAAATCTTTTGGCGTGTCTCTTATTAAAGTCATCGCCTGATTCATATCGCCTGCTGCTTCTTTGATACCGATAATACTATCAAAATCTTCAGCTAAGCGCACGACTGTTTCTGGTTGCATGTTTGACCCTGTTCGACCTGGCACATTATAAAGAACAATAGGTAAATCAGATGCTTTTGCTAAAACTGCAAAGTGTTGATAAATTCCTTCTTGAGTGGGTTTGTTATAAAATGGTGAAACCGATAAAATTGCGTCAAAACCATCAAAATTTTCACGTTGATAGGTTTTAAGCAATTCTGCTGTGTTATTGATTCCGACACCTAACATTAAGGGTAATCTGCCATTGTTTTCTTCGCGAATTGTTTTTTTAACAAGCTCCTTTTCTTCTTTTGAAAGCGTTGCACTTTCGGCCGTTGTCCCTAAAGCCACAATATAATCTATACCATTATCTATTTGGTAATTGACCAATTTTTTTAAGGCTTCAACATCAACTTCTTTATCTTTTGTAAAAGGCGTGACAAGCGCAACACCAGTTCCTTTAAATTGATTAAGATCCATAATCGATTTGTTTTAAATATTTTGAAGCTTCACTAAAGAACTCCTGAGGTTCTTTAGATGAAACTCTAATAAGCATTTGATTTTGTTCTAAGTCTGAAATTCCGACTTGAAAATTGGCTTTTAAACATGAATTCATCAATTGCAAATAAACAGATTCCTCATTAAATAGATTAAAAATCAACTGATAAGTTTGACCATAAAAGCCTTTTAGTTCTTCTGACTTTGGTTTTGAAAAAAAATTAAAATCCTTTTTTGAAAAAACATGCAAGCCTTCTGCTGATTTATCTTGATTTTCATCTGAAAAAGCAATTAAATCCAATTGATAGTTTTTAAATTCTTTAAAATTATTTTGAAAACACTGCAATAATTCATTTGAAGAATAATCACTCAGATGAAACAGAATAGCAACGCGATCAGATTTACGTTCTGATTTCTGATTTTTTAAATTTTTCTTTAATGTCTTCTCTAAAAAGTAACTTTTGAGCCCTTTTCCCATTCTTCATTTATAATTATGAATTGATTTGATTGATAAATCTTAAAATTTCAACCATGCTTTTCTTAGTTTATAAGCCTCAGAATCTTTAGGAATATCCTTAGCTTCTATTTCAAAACTTGTTGTTGTCGGTCTTGAAACTTTCCCTTCAAGTTTAATTTCTTTACCACCTCTTTCAACAACCATCGTTAAGTCGTCACCAGAATTCCATCTAAAAGATGCACTGATCATTGCACGAACATTATGCAGCTCGTATTCTGTACCGTTCACGCTCTTGATATAATCACCTGGTTTTACTCCCAATTCTTTAAAAGTAGAATGTAAAGGGTAAGCTTTTCTAAAGAAAATTTTATTATTCTTAGTGTTTACGTCAATAAAAGGCGTTTCACCATCAATAAAAAACTCTGTTTGCTTTTGTTTTTGAATGTATTCTAAACCAACTTTATTTAAAAATTCCTCATAAGGAATTGGCGTTGAACCTGTGATATAAGTATCAAAATAATTCTGAAGTTCTGGATAAGTTGCTTTCACAAATTCAGAAATCAATTCATCATCTTGAAATGGTTTATTTTTTCCGTATTTATCAATTAATGTTTTTAAAGTTTTTAAAATCCCTTGATCACCATCACTCAATTCACGCAATCTGATATCAAGCGTCATTCCGATTAAAGCACCTTTAAGGTAAACATTGTAATATTGGTCTTTGTAATCGTCTGACAAAATATTTTCGCTTAACTCAGTCATTGGCATTTCATCATTAAATCCTTGTGATGTTTGAATTTTTTCTGCCATACGATCATAAAATTCTTGTTCAGTAATCAAACCTTGATTGACCTGAAATAAATTTGCAAAATATTCAGTCACACCTTCATATAACCATAAATGCTGAGACATTTTAGGTGTATTATAATCAAAAAAATGTACTTCTTTCGACTGAAGATTTAAAGGCGTGATAATGTGAAAAAACTCATGTGACACAACATCCGTCATCGATTCTTCTAACTGCTCAAGAGACATCATTTCCGGCAAAACCACTGTTGTCGATGTGTGATGCTCAAGCGCTCCAAAACCTGTTGCGTCAGTTTTTTCCATATCTGATAAATACAGGATAATTGAGTAGAGCGGCGTGTTATCTATCTTTCCTAAAAAAGATTTCTGCGCTTGCACCATTTTCTCCATACTTGGTTTTAAATCTTCAGCTGTGTATTTATTATTAGGCGAATAAACGCTTAATTCAACCACCATATCTTGGATATCAAAAGTCGTTTTACTTAATTTACCATACATAATTGGGTTGTCAATCAATCCGAAATAACGCGAAGTCATATAAGCATCTGTCACTTTTTGATCAATAGTATCACGACTTGCGATTTGCAATGAAGATGCACTTTTAAAATCAAGTGGTCTTGTAATTTTTAATTGATGATTTTCTTCTTGATGTCCTTCAAAATAACCAACAAAGCCATGTAAATTCAGCATGTAATTTTCGCCTTCTTCAATATTTGTCCCAGCTGGAGAAAAAACACCGCCTTCATCATCGATATCATAAGTGTCATTAACTTTATATGAAATTCTGTCAAGTTCTGTTGCATTATTAATCGTCCATGTATTTTCATCATTTTGAACAACAGGCATTGTTTTGCCTTCATAATCGTAAGCGATCATTTCTTGCACAAACTGTCCATAATCACTAAGATCATAAGTCCCAGGAACTGTTTTAGGAATATAAAACTTGATACTTTCTGTTTTAATTTTCCCCGGATTATGTGTGACGGTTAACATATCTTGATCGACATTTGTTAAGTCAATCGAAACTTCTATTCCTTTTGAAGCATTAGGCTGAACGCCACACGCCACAAAGAGTAAGCTTGAGATGACAAGTGCTGAAATTCTTTTATGCATCATTTCTTTTTTTATTTTATTTAAATTTTAATCACCTTATTCAACGCGTTGATGTCTTTTGGTGCACCAAAGATATAGATGATATCATCAACTTCAATTTTAGATGTTGGTTTTATTTCTGATTTGTAGTAGCGTCCGCGTTTGATGCCCAATACAACTAAATTATATTTTTGCGAAAGCTGTGATTCAATTAATGATTTGCCTACAATATCATTATCCTTATGTTGCACATGCAGTGAAGCAACTTCTTTGTTTGGAATATTGAGTTGTTCAAAGGCTCCTTTTGCAGAAAAAGGTTTCACACTAGTCAACATTTCATAGTCTGAGGATCTGATGTTTGAAACAATTCTGTTGATCTCATCATGCGTGATCATATATTGTTTTAAAACACGTGTAAAAATTTCAATAGAAGTTTCAAATTCTTCAGGAATAACCTCGTCTGCACCCAATTTCATATTTTCTTCTATTTCCTTCACGTATCGTGTTCTCACAATTGTATGCACAGTTTGTGAAAACAAACGAATGGTAGAAATAATTTTCTTTGTTGCATTAGGATCAGAAATCGCAATCACGGCCGTTCTCGCTTTCTGAATATTGATATATTTCAAAATTTCTGGTTCAGACGCGTCTCCATAAACCACAGGATGATTTCGGCGTTTTGCTTCTTGAATTTCATCGTAATCAATTTCAACAATCACATAAGGAATACCTGTTGATCGCGTAACGCGAGCAATATTTTTACCATTAATACCATAACCAATAATGACAACGTGATCATCCCAATCATCATCCTGATCTTCTTCATTAGAACTCAAAGCCTTTTTCTGTGCTTTGATACGAGCTCTCACACGTTTCGGCAATGGAACTTTTAAAAAGTAAGCTGTTAGCGCATCAGATTTTTGTATAAAAAACGGTGTGAGTGCCATCGTCATGATTGAAACGGCCAAGAAATACTGATACATATCTTGTGTCAACAAATCATTTTGAACACCAACTGTCGAAAGTAATAATGAAAATTCCCCAACTTGAAAAACAGCTAAAGCCGTCATCATTGCTGTTTTGACATTCAACTTTAAAACAGCTGAAGTCACAAAAATAATAATCATTTTTACGAGCAAAACAATCAGGACAAAAGCTAGAATATAAAGAACATTTTCAGCGAAGAAACTTAAATCTAAAAGTGATCCGACAGATATGAAAAAAAAGCTGATAAATATTTCTCTAAATGGCAAAACGTTTGCTGTGGCTTGATGACTGTATTCTGATTCTGAAATAATCAAACCAGCAAAAAAAGCACCCAATGCTAATGACAAACCTACTGCTGATGTTAACCAAGCAATAGCAAAACAAAAAACAATTGTTGTCAATATAAAAAGTTCACGATTTTTGGTTTTGACAACCATTTTAAAAACTTGTGGAACAATGTATTTTTGTAAAATCCAGACAACGACACCTAAACCAATCAGTTTAGCTATTAGAATGAGAATTGTCATTGTAACATCATCAGATTTTCCAGCTAAAATTGGTGTCATTAACATCATTGGGACAACAATAATATCTTGAAAAATTAAAATTCCTAAAGCTAAACGTCCGTGAGATTGTGAAATTTCACCGCGTTCCTGAAGCATTTTCAACACAATTGCAGTTGAACTTAAAGCAATCAGAAATCCAATAAAAATAGCTGTATTATAATTGATTCCGAAAGCATAAACCACTAAGCTTGTCAATAAAATTGTACCAATCACTTGAACACCACCGCCCAGAAAAACAATCCGTCGCATTTTCATTAAACCACTAAAGGATAACTCTATGCCAATCACAAAAAGCAAAAAGATAATTCCAATTTCAGAGAGTAATTCAACTTCATGATTTGAGCTCAATAAATTAAAAGCACTTGGTCCTACAATTATTCCCGCTAATAAAAAACCCAAAATAGAAGGTAATTTTAACTTCTGAAAGCCGAGAATAATAAAAATTGAGATGCCAAGTACAACAACAATCTCCTTGAGTAATGGAATTTCCATAAATTAATTTAGGTTTGGTTGAATATATTAATTTTTATGAGTTTCAAATAAATTTTGTTCTTTTTTTACGCACGTGGATGAAATTGCTCAATTGTGTCACGCAAATGAGTCTGATTCAAATGTATATAAACTTCAGTTGTTGTGATACTTTCATGTCCGAGTATTTGTTGTATTGCTCTTAAGTCAGCACCATTTTCTAATAAATGCGTTGCATAAGAATGTCTAAAAGTATGTGGACTTATTTTTTTGTCAAGATTTGCTTCTTCTGAAAATTTTCTAACAATTGTAAAAATCATGGCACGTGTGAGTTGTTTTCCTCGTCTGTTTAAAAACAAAACGTCTTCAAATCTATTTGCGATTTCACCCAATCGCCTTACATCGTTAATGTAGATTTCTATCAAATGCTGTGTGTAATCATTTAGAGGAACAAACCTCTGCTTCTCCCCTTTTCCGACAATTGAGATAAACCCTTCGTCAAAAAACAAATCTGACAAGCGTAAATTAATCAATTCAGAAACACGCAAACCACAACCGTAAAGCGTCTCAATAATCGTTTTGTTACGCTGACCTTGAGGATGTGATAAGTCAATTGCAGCAACAATTTCATCAATTTCTTCAACACTTAAAGTGTCTGGTAGTTTCCTTCCAATTTTAGGCGATTCTATCAACAAAACAGGATTATCATCTCTCACTTCATCGAAAACCAGGAAATCAAAAAAGCTACGCAAGCCAGATAAAATTCGAGCTTGTGTGCGCTCGTTAACCACCTTTGAGAGTTCATAAATAAAAGATCGTAAATCTTCTGTTGAAATCTTTTTTGGACCGACTTCAATCTCATGAACTGCTAAATATTTTACTAATTTTTCGACATCAAGAATATAAGAATTGACAGTATTTTCAAGCAAACCTCTTTCGATTTTCAAGTAATTTTTAAAAGAATTGATTGCCGATTGCCAATGCATGCTGTATCTTAATTTTTTGTAATTTAGCTAACCTAAGCTTAGTTTATGAAATTACATATTATCAACGGACCAAATTTAAACTTATTAGGAAAAAGAGAACCTAAAATTTATGGTAAAAAAAGTTTTAAAACTTTTTTTACAGAGTTACAATTTAAATTTAGAAAAATTGAATTATCCTATTTTCAATCTAATTCAGAAGGTGATCTGATCACCGAAATTCAAAATACAAAAGCCGAAGGTATCATCATCAACGCTGCGGCATACACGCATACTTCAATTGCTATTGCTGATGCCATTGCAGCTATTGATATTCCTGTTGTGGAAGTCCATATTTCGAACACGCATGCCAGAGAAGATTTCAGAAAAAAATCTTACTTATCTCCTGTTGCTAAAGGCTGCATCTTTGGTTTTGGCATGCAAAGTTACGAGCTTGCTATTCAAAGTTTTTTAAACAAAGAAAATGTCTAAAACTTACCTCAACTGGAGTTCTGGTAAAGATGCAATGCTGGCTTTGCATAAATTACAAAACACAGCGAATTCCCCAGATTTATTAGTCAGTACAATCAACGCTGAAGTCAACAGAGTCAGCATGCATGGCTTACCCGTTTCTCTTCTAGAAAAGCAAGCAGAAGCATTACAAATGAAGCTTCATCAAATTCCTTTAAACGGACAATTATCGTTGAATGAATATAATAAAGTGATGCAAAAAGAAGTGACTGATCTTTATCATCAAGGTTATAAAACTTCAGTTTTTGGTGATATTTTATTAGAAGATTTAAAAATTTATCGTGAGAAAGAATTTGAAGGTTCAGGCATTCAAACTTTATTTCCTTTATGGAAGAAAGACACATCAAAACTCATACAAGAATTCATTGAGTTAGGTTACAAAGCAATTGTTGTTTGTACAAATTCAGCTTATTTAAATGATGATTTCTGTGGAAGAATCATTGATGAAGATTTCTTAAAAGATTTACCTGACAATGTTGATCCTTGTGGTGAAAATGGTGAGTTTCACACTTTTGTTTTTGATGGGCCGCTTTTCAAAAAACCAATTTCATTTGAAGTTATTGGAAAAGTTCAGAAAAACTATCAAGCCAATGAAGATGAAAAAGATGATTGTTTTAAGGAAGAAAAACAATCTTGGGATCATGAATTTTGCTTTTTAGATATCAAATAAAAAACTGCCTTAAAATAATCTAAGGCAGTTTTAAAATCATTATTTCTTAGAGAAATTATTCGTTTTCGTATTTCTCAGAATAACGTTTATAAAGTTCAGTTTGATGAGACTCTAAACTAATATCTCTTCCTTGAATATAAGCTTTCATCAATCTGTTTCCGCGCATTTCAAGCGCATCACCTTCACTGATAAAAAGCGTTGCATCTTTGCCAACTTCTAAACTTCCGACTTGATCATCGATTCCTAAAATTTTAGCTGTATTTAATGTGATCATTTTTAAAGCTTCATTTTTATCAAGACCGTAAGCTACAGCAGTTCCTGCATAAAAAGGAAGATTACGTGAGTTTTGACGCTCCATGTCTCCGCTTCCTTCTAAAGCAACCAAAACACCAGCTTCATGAAGTATTTTTGGCAATTTGTATGGCAAATCATAATCGTCATCTTCAAAATTTGGCACTGAATGAACCCGCTGAATTAAAACTGAAATTTGAGATTTATTAAGTTCATCAGCCAATTGATGCGCTTGATAGCCTCCAACAATCGTCAGATTATTTAGCTTCATTTCTTTTTGAAAACTAATCACATCTCTAATTTCTTTCTCACCATTAACATGAACAAAAAGATTTTTATTTCCATTAAAGACACCTTGCATTGCGCGTTTAGCTAAATCAATTTCTTGATTTGTTTCTTTATAAACACGTGCATTTTTGAAGTAAGTTCTTAGCTCATCAACTTCTTTTTGGTAATCCTTATTTTGCTCGTAACGACGATCAGCATCATACCAATTTCCACTTCTTGAAAAACCTGAAGGCCAATTGACATGAACAGCATCATTTTCTTTTATGATCGCATCTTCCCAGTTCCAAGCATCAAATTGTACAATTGAAGAAGTACCTGAAATTCGGCCGCCTCTTGGCGTGATTTGCCCCATCAAGACGCCGTTAGGACGCATACTTTCAACAATTTTACTTTCAGTATTGTAAGCAATAATACTTCTGACGTGTGGTAACATTTTACCAAGCTCGCGCTCATCATCAGAAGCTCTTACGGCATCAACTTCTACCAAACCTAATGTTGAGTTTGGCGCGATAAAGCCTGGATAAACATTCTTACCTTTTGCATCAATCACTTTTCCTTTTGCCTGAGATTGATCAGTACCGACGTAAGTAATTTTTCCTTTTTCAAAAACGATAACAGAATTCTCAATTTGATTCCCGTTACCAATATATGCAGTTGCGCCTTTAATAGAAATCGCTTGTTTTTGAGAAGATGCTGGCGTTTGTTGTGCGTAAGAATATGAAAACATCACAGCAAAAACCAGATATATAAATTGTTTGATTGACTTCATTTTAGTTGTGTTTATGATTGATGTGATCTAAACTATCACAGTGTAAAAACTCTTTTTCTTCCTTTTTAATAGGTTGTGTTTCCATGCCTTTGTTTTTGGCAGCCATCATTTGATTAATTAAAACTTGACGCTCTTTTTTAATCTCTTGTCGCATTTTTTTATCTTTTTCAAGATCAAAATAAACAACACCTTCGATTAATGTTTGAAGTGGTTTAGCATAAACGCTTAAAGGATGTGCATTCCATAATACAACATCAGCATCTTTACCTTCTTCAACAGTTCCGACACGATCTTCTAAGTGTAAAAGTTTGGCTGGGTTTGCTGTGACAAACTTACAAGCATCTTCTTCAGAAACGCCGCCATACTTCATTGTTTTAGCGGCTTCTTGGTTTAAACGTCTGATCATTTCGCCATCATCACTATTAATAGCAACTGTTACACCTTGGTTATGCATAATTGCTGCATTATGAGGAATGGCATCATTAACCTCATATTTGTAAGCCCACCAGTCAGCAAATGTTGAACCGCCAGCGCCGTGTTCTTTCATTTTGTCAGCAACTTTGTAGCCTTCTAGAATATGCGTAAATGTGTTGACTTCAAAATCGAAATCTTCAGCAACTTTCATCAACATATTAATTTCACTTTGCACATAAGAGTGACAAGAAATAAAACGTTCTTTGTTTAAAATTTCTAGCAAAGTTTCCATTTCTTCATCCTTTCTGTAAGCTTTTCCAGAAGCTTTGCGTTCACCGTAAGCTTGAGCTCTTGTAAAGTAATCTCTAAAAACTTGCTCGACTCCCATTCTTGATTGTGGAAAACGTGAACGTCCTCCCCAGTTAGATTGTTTAACATTTTCACCTAAAGCGAATTTGATAAATTTTGGCGAGTTATCATAAATTAACTCATCTGCGCTTTCTCCCCACTTCAATTTGATAATTGCAGAGCGACCACCAATTGGGTTTGCCGATCCGTGCAATAATTGCGCAGTTGTAACACCGCCAGCTAAAGATCTGTAAATACTAATATCATCAGGGTTGACAACATCTTCCATTTTGACTTCTGCAGAAGAATTGTGCCCGCCTTCGTTTACTGAAGACAATGCAATATGCGAGTGCTCATCAATGATTCCTGCCGTTAAAAATTTTCCTGTTGCATCAATTACTTTTGAATTTCCTGATCTGAGGTTTTGACCAATTTTAGAAATTTTACCGTCTTTGATTAGTACATCTGTATTTTCTAATGTTCCATTTTCAGATCCAGTAATCACTGTTGCATTTTGAAAAAGAATTTTCTTAGCTTCTTGTTTTGGTTCTTTAAAACCATAAGCCGTGTTCGGGTAATTGACAGTGAGTAAATCTTCAAACTTCAACTGCTCTTTTTCTTTTTTATCCTTCTTATCAGATTTTTCTTCTTGTACATTTCGTAAACGCTGTGCTGTAAAAGTAGTTGTATTACCATTTTCCAAAGTGACCTTACCTTTAATCAGGCTAGGAACTTCATCAATTTTAGCACTTAAAACTTTGTAGTTTTTATCTTCTTTTGAAGACAAAATCAATCTTAACCATTGGTTTTCAAAAGATAATTTTGCAGCATATTTAAAATCTTTTTGCTTTACTTCAGCAGAATATTTTCCTGATTTTTCTTTTATTTTTAAATCAAAAGCTTCATTATTAATCGTCAATTTATACTGACCTGCAATATCAATCTTATGAATATCCTTATAACGATGACGCTCACCTTGCACCCAGTTTTCTGCAATTTCAAAATTATCTGTAAACAATTCATTATCTGAAATAATGAAGTTTGCTAATTTTCCTTTTTCAAGTGTTCCAACATGCTGATCAGCATTGATTAATTTTGCGGGAACTGAAGTTAAAGCAGCTAGAGCGACTGATTTATCTAAACCTAAATCGACAGATTTTTGAAGATTTTTCAACAACATATCTGGCGATTTTAAATCACGTGTTGTAAATGCAATTTCAATTCCTTTTTGTGAAAGCATTTGCGCATTTGCAGGCGCTAATTGCCAATCTTTCATATCGCTTAAAGAAAGGTATTCTCTTAAATAAGGATCTTCAACATCATAAGCTTTTGGATAATTGACTGGTAAAACAAAAGTAGCTTGAGTTTTGGCAATTTCATCAACTCTTTTATACTCATCACCGCCTCCAATAATTGCGTACTGAACACCAAACTGATCTCCAATTTTATCAGCACGTAAAGCATTTAGATAATTCTCTGTTGAGAAAATTTGCGGTAAATTTTCTTGAGCAATAGAAGCTTCAATCGCCAAATCTTTATCTTCGATCAGGCCATTTTTATAAGCTTCTGTGTCATGATAAAATTGTCTTAACAAAGCTGTAAAGCCCATTATGGAACTAGGGTAAGCCTGCTGAGTTTGTTTGCTTCTATCAAAAGCAAAATACTGAGCTGATTGTGGGTTGAGCATTCGTGAGTGAGCCGTTTCATCAGTTAAAGCTATCAAAGCACTTGTACCGCGCACAAAGCCATCTGCAATATGTGTATTCACAACTCCAAAACCAGCTTTTCTTAGTTTCTCTGCTTTTTTCTGATCGTACTCAAAATGAGATTTCGCTTCTTGATCTGGTCTAACGTGATCATTCCAGTAATAACCGCTTCTGTTAGCGTCATATTGTGGCTGAGATCTTCTTTTTGCAGATTGTATTTTTTTGATTCCAAAATCAGAATAAGTTTCTACAAAAGATGGATAAATATGTTTGCCTGGCGCATCTACAACAACTGTATTTTCAGGAAGTTTAACTGAACGTCCAACTTCTACTATTTTGCCGTCTTTAATTAGAAGTGTTGCATTTTTTAGTGTTTTTTGAGCATTGACATGAATCATAGCCGAGGTGATTGCAACATAATTTGATGTTTCTGACTTTACGGCTTTTGAATCAGGGAAATAGTCCTGAGCAAAACTCGTTATGCCAAATAAAACACAAAACATAAAAATGTACTGTTTCATAAGATAGAATTTAGATTATTGATTTATTGTTTGAGTTGATTGATATAAATTATATTTCTTATTGTAATTCACAAGTAAGGCAACAACATAACTGTAACTTTTCAATCCGTCAGGTTGTTTATTCACTTTTAAATAATTACCATAAATGGTTTTCATAATAAATTCTGTTGGGCCACGATGTTTCTCCCAAAACAACTGAACTTCCATATAATTTTTGAAGATTCCAGGATTCACATCATCCTTCATTATCGAAAATAATTCAGGATCTCTTAAATAGATGTCATTAAGACTATACTTTAAGGCAAAAGTTAAACCTGAATACCTGATAAAATCATTTTTTGAATTTATTGTCACTATTGCACCTATAAAATTGGCTTCATTCTCCTTGGCATAACCCATCTGGTGACCAATTTCATGCGCCATTGTTGTGGGTTGCTTGTATTTTGGTACAAGTGTATTGTATTGTGCTTCGTTTGTAAACGGATTAACATAACCACTAAAACCTGCATAAGTTAATGGTAATGAAAGCATTGAACTTTTGAGGTTTTCATAGGGATAACGCAAGTTGAGATTTTCGTTTTGAAACTCTTGATATGTTTCAAAAACTAAATTTTGCAATTCATTTTTTCTGAAATAATAATCGACAGCTAGCGTATCATGAGCAGTTAATTGACTGTGTAAAAGATTTGATTTTTGAATTAAATCACAAGTAAATTCAGTCAACTCTTCAGTTGTATAATCTGGATCTAAATTTAAATTAACATGCAAAGGATTTCTGTAATAATTGAAACCCCAAAATGCATGAAACAGAAAATAAGTGACAGAAAGAAATGCTAAAGCTTGATAAATAATCAACCTAAACGGTTTAAATTTTCTTTTAAAAAGAAAGATAATCCATTTAACAATCCAAAAAACAATGACAACATAAAATATATCTCCTACAGAAAAAGGAATCCAAAATAATTGTAAGTGCTGAAGTTTTGAAACCATCAGAAAGAAATTCTGACTGTAATAATGCTCTATAAAACCTGGAAATGATGATATGACCGAGACAATAATGATTTGTATGAATAAGAAAAAACTTAATATTTTGAGAATACGTAATTTCAAGTTGAAAGATTTATTTAAGTCCAAACTTAATCAAATTCATACATTACTCATATTTTTATTGTAATTTTGAGGGCGTCTAAACACAACTTTAAAACACAACTAATGATTGTTTTCTTCAAGACCACCCCGACGCACTTTTTTGCAGTTTCCACATCCAAAAGACCTGATTTCGAAAGTATAAAAAAGCTAAAATGGCTTTTTGGCGATGCTACTTTTGTTGATCAAAAAGAAATTACTGGCACTTTTATAGGCCCAAGACAAGTAATGGTCACTCCATGGAGTACAAATGCTGTAGAAATCACCCAAAATATGGGGATTAAAGATATTGAAAGAATTGAAGAATTCCAGAGTGTCGAAAATGGTTTTGAAGCTTATGACCACATGATTTACCAAAAATATGAAGAACTCAATCAACATATTTTTGACATTAATATTGATCCTGAGGAAATTCAGAATATTGATGATATTTCAGATTACAATCTCAAACAAGGCTTAGCGCTAAATGAAGAAGAAATTCAATATCTAAAAGAACTTTCTAAACGTTTAAAAAGACCTCTCACCGATGCTGAAGTTTTTGGTTTCTCACAAGTCAATTCAGAGCATTGTCGTCACAAAATTTTTAACGGACAATTTATTATTGACGGTGAAGAGAAAGAAGAGTCATTATTTAAAATGATTAGAAAAACTTCATCTGAAAACCCTAATTCAATTATATCAGCATATAAAGACAATGTCGCTTTCATCGATGGCCCGAAATTGCAGCAATTTGCACCTCAGCGTCCAGATGAAGCTTCTTTTTATGAAAATAAAGACTTCAATTCTGTTATTTCTCTTAAAGCAGAAACACATAACTTCCCAACAACCGTTGAACCTTTTAACGGAGCTGCAACAGGAAGTGGTGGTGAAATTAGAGATCGATTAGCAGGCGGAAAAGGTTCTTTGCCTTTAGCAGGAACTGCTGTTTACATGACATCTTACTCTCGCACAAATTCTCCACGTTCATGGGAGAAAAACATAAAAGAAAGAGATTGGCTTTACCAAACGCCACTTGATATTTTGATCAAAGCTTCTAATGGTGCTTCAGATTTTGGAAACAAATTTGGTCAACCACTTATCGCTGGTTCTGTTTTTACATTCGAGCATGAGGAACATGAATGTTTTTTGGCTTTTGATAAAGTTATCATGATGGCTGGCGGAATTGGTTATGGTAAGAAAGAGCAAGCTTTAAAAGAAACACCAGCTTTAGATGACGACATCATCATTTTAGGTGGTGAAAATTACCGTATTGGTATGGGCGGTGCAGCTGTTTCTTCAGCTGACACTGGCGAATTTGAAAGTGGCATTGAACTGAATGCCGTACAACGATCAAACCCAGAAATGCAAAAAAGAGTTGCCAACACAATTCGTGGCATGGTTGAGAACGACCATAACCCGATTAAATCAATTCATGACCATGGCGCTGGCGGACATCTTAACTGTTTGAGTGAGCTTGTAGAAGACACAGGCGGATTTATCAATTTAGAAGAATTGCCTATTGGTGATCAAACGCTTTCTGATAAAGAAATTATCGGCAACGAATCACAGGAAAGAATGGGACTTGTGATTGATGAAAAAAATGCGAAGTTTTTAAAGAAAATTGCAGATCGTGAACGCTCTCCAATGTATTTTGTTGGTAAGGTGACTGACGATCATCGTTTTACTTTTAAAAATAATAAGACTGACAAAACCTCAATGGATTTAATGCTTGAGGATATGTTTGGAAGCTCTCCAAAAACAATCATGCAAGATAAAAGTGTCAATAGAACTTATGCTGAAATTAAAGAAAGCGAAAATGACATTTATAAGCATGTAAAAAATGTACTTCAACTAGAAAGCGTTGCTTCAAAAGATTGGTTAACCAACAAAGTTGATCGCTGCGTAACTGGTCGTGTTGCAAAACAACAAACATTAGGTCAATTACAAATACCTCTGAACAATGTCGGTGTGATGGCACTTGATTATTTAGGTCAAAAAGGTGTTGCAACATCCATTGGACACTCACCAATTTCAGGATTGATCAATCCTGTTGCTGGCTCAAAAAACTCCATTGCAGAAGCACTTACAAATATCATTTGGGCACCTTTAGAAGAAAATCTTAAATCGGTTTCTCTATCTGCCAACTGGATGTGGCCTTGCAGAAATGAAGGTGAAGATGCTAGACTTTATGAAGCTGTAAAAGCGGTTTCTGATTTTGCCATCAACCTTGGTATTAATGTGCCAACAGGGAAAGATTCTTTATCCATGACGCAAAAGTATAAAGACAAAGAAGTTATCTCTCCTGGTACTGTTATCATTTCTGCTGCTGGACAATGTTCAGAAATCACTAAAGTTGTCGAGCCACTTCTTCAAGCTGAAGCTGGAAAAATTTATTACCTCAACCTTTCAAAAGATCAGTATAAGCTTGGCGGCTCAGCCTTAGGTCAAACTTTAAACAAAGTTGGTTCAGAAGCACCTTCAATTAAAGATGATAATTTCTTTAAAGAACAATTTAATGGCATCCAAAAGCTAATTAAAGCTGACAAAATCGCAGCTGGTCATGATGTTTCTTCAGGCGGATTAATCACAGCTTTGTTAGAAATTTGTTTCGCAAATAAAGATTTAGGTGCTGACATTAATTTAGATAATTTAAAAGAAGAAAATACACTCAACTTACTTTTCTCAGAGAACAGCAGTTTGATTTTTCAAGCGAAAGGTGATATTGAGAAAGAGTTGAAAGAATTTGGTATAGAAGCCATAGAAATTGGTCGAGCAACAAGTAAGCCTGAATTAAATATCACACATCAAAATCAAGAATTAAATTTTGATATTGATGAATACCGTAAAATCTGGGCTAAAAAATCTTACGAATTTGATTGTGAACAAAGTGGAAAAGAAAAAGCTTTAGAAAGATACGAGAACCTTGATAAAGTTGGGTTGAATTATAAATTTCCAAAACAGTTTACAGGCAAAAAACCTGAAACACCAATACAAAAAATCAAAGCTGCTATCATTCGTGAAAAAGGTTCAAACTCTGAACGCGAAATGGCTAGAGCCTTACATATTGCAGGCTTTGAAGTGAAGGATATCCACATGACAGATTTGGTTTCTGGTAAAGAAAATCTTGAAGATGTGCAAATGATTGCTGCTGTTGGTGGTTTTTCTAATTCAGACGTTTTAGGAAGTGCAAAAGGTTGGGCTGGTGCTTTTAAGTATAATCAAAATGCTCAAAACGCTTTGATTAATTTCTTCAATAGAGAAGATACTTTATCATTAGGTGTTTGTAATGGTTGCCAATTATATATTGAGCTAGGCCTTATCAATCCTAAGCATGATGAAAAACCTCGAATGCTTCATAACGACTCAAATAAATTTGAATGTCAATTTACAGCAGTTGATATTTTAGAAAATAATTCAGTGATGTTAAAATCATTAGCTGGTTCTCGATTAGGAATTTGGGCCGCTCATGGCGAAGGGAAATTTCAATTACCTAAAGCTGAAAGTGATTATCAGATTCCTGCAAAATATTATGCTGACTCATATCCTTCAAATCCAAATGGATCTGATTACAACGCAGCGATGCTTTGTGATGAAACCGGCAGACATTTAGTGATGATGCCTCACTTGGAAAGATCAACATTTAGTTGGAATTGGGCTTACTATCCTAAAGACAGAAATGATGAAGTGACACCATGGATAGAAGCATTTGTAAACGCCAGAAACTGGCTTGTCTCAAAAAAATGATAAATACCATGCAATAATGTTATAAAATATAGAATAAAAGAATTCAATAATTTTTTCTTATTTTGCAGGGTACAAAACTTAAGATTAATGAAAAACATTAAACGTCTTTTTGACTTTCCATATTATCAGTTAGAAAACTATGAGCTTGAAGAAGCCTTAGTGACTAAATATGATGGAAAATGGATTGCAACGTCAACACGTTCATATATAGATCAAGCGAATCAAATCAGTAGAGGTTTATTAAAAATGGGAGTTAATGCAAATGATAAAGTTGCTTTAATTTCATCAACAAACCGTACTGAATGGAATATCATGGATATTGGCATCATGCAATTAGGGGCTCAAAACGTTCCTATTTATCCAACAATTTCAGAAGAAGACTATGCCTATATTTTAAATCATAGTGAATCAAAATATTGCTTTGTTTCCGATAAAGAAGTTTATGACAAAGTGATGGCAATTAAAGATCAGGTTCCATTATTAAAAGAAGTTTTCACCTTTAATGACATCAAAAACACTAAAAACTGGAAGGAAGTTTTAGAGCTTGGAAAAAATGACAGCAGACAAGCTGAAGTTGAAGCCTTAAAAGCAAAAGTTACCGAAGATGATGTGGCGACAATTATCTACACATCAGGAACAACTGGAAGACCTAAAGGTGTTTTGCTCTCTCATAAAAACATAGCGAGTAATGCAATTAACAGTTCCACACGTTTGCCCTTTGAGACTGGTAAAGCAAGAGCTTTAAGCTTCTTGCCCATTTGCCACATTTACGAAAGAATGTTGCATTATCTATATCAAGCTAATGGTGTCAGTATTCACTTTGCTGAATCTATAGAAGCTATTAGTGATAACCTTAAAGAGGTGAAGCCAGACGTGATGTCTGCAGTTCCGCGTTTATTAGAAAAAGTTTACGATAAAATTATTGCTAAAGGTTCTGACTTATCTGGTATAAAAAAAGCACTTTTCTTTTGGGCTGTAGATTTAGGTTTAAAATACAAACCTTATGGTCAAAATGGATGGTGGTATGAGTTTAAGCTCAACATCGCAAATAAGTTAATCTTTAGTAAATGGCAAGAAGCTCTTGGAGGAAATCTAAGCGTTATTGCTTCAGGAAGTGCTGCTTTACAACCGCGATTAGCCAGAGTTTTTAATGCTGCAAATATTCGTGTTATGGAAGGCTATGGTTTAACAGAAACTTCACCGGTTATTGCGGTAAACGACATGAGAGATCATGGCTTTAGAATCGGTACAGTCGGCAAACCAATTCCTGAAACAATCGTTAAAATTGCTGATGATGGTGAAATTTTAGTCAAAGGTCCTCAGGTGATGAAATCTTATTATAAAGATGAAGAGAAAACTAACGAGGCTCTCGTCGATGGTTTTTTCCATACTGGTGACATAGGTGAAATTGATAATGATGGTTTCTTAAAAATTACCGATCGTAAAAAAGAAATGTTCAAAACCTCTGGCGGAAAGTATGTAGCT
Organism: Psychroflexus sp. S27; assembly: GCF_002810405.1. Classification (NCBI taxonomy): domain Bacteria; kingdom Pseudomonadati; phylum Bacteroidota; class Flavobacteriia; order Flavobacteriales; family Flavobacteriaceae; genus Psychroflexus; species Psychroflexus sp. S27. The sequence goes on from NZ_NEXQ01000020.1 coordinate 24,310, forward strand.
CCACAAATCTTAGAAAATACAATGAAGCAATCTCGTTTTATTGAACAGATCATGGTGGTTGGTGAAGGTGAAAAAATGCCAGCTGCTTTTATACAACCAAATTTTGAATTTGTTATAGAATGGGCAGAGCGTAAAGAAATTAATTTGGGGGATACACCTCAAGAAATCGTTTTAAATAAAGATTTAATCAGCCGAATTGAAGAAGAAGTTATTTACTATAACAAGAAGTTTGGCAACTGGGAACAAATTAAAAAATTTGAATTAACTGGTGAAATTTGGACAATTGAAGATGGACATTTAACACCTACATTAAAACTAAAAAGAAGAAATATTAAAGAAAGATACTTGAATCTTTACAATAAAATCTACGGTTATTAATCAATTATTGATTAACCAACTCTAATAAATTAGATTCTATTTTATTACTTGAGAAGGGGATATTACTTTTTGTGATATGCCCTTTTTTATTGATTAAAAACATACGATTAATATGATTCACAATAAATCTAACTTCTCGGTTTTCTGCATTAGGTTTTAGCAACAACTTGTATTCTTTGGACTTATCGATTCCAAATTTTTTGAGTCTTTGCTTCCATAATTCTGCACTTTCTGTGTCAAAATTTAAACCTATAAATTTTATTTCAGGATACTTTTTTTGAAGGTTTTTCACCTTATTAACCTGATAATTTCTATATGCAGGTGAATGAAAAGACCAAGAGGATATCGCTAAAGGCTTGTTTTTAATGAGTTCGCTCACTGTGATTGTATCGAGTTCAGATGTCACTAATTTTTGATCACCTAAGTAACGATTTTCAAGGAAATTCTTTTGTATTTTAGTTGAAGCTAAGAGATCTTTTTTAATCTCATCAGATAGGTTGCAATTTTTGATTAAAGATTTAGTGTCTTCTAATTGATTTTCATTTTTAGAAAATAAAATTTCTTCTTTAACAAAGCGTTTATAAAAACGATTCCGAATCACATCATTTGTGAACAATTCATCTGCGATAGTTAGACGCTTTTTAACATTTTTAAAGCTGTTAATTTTAAAGCAATCCACATCATTTTCATCACAGTCCTCAATAGACTTATTTTTTAGATAATTATCTAAAAATCTTAAATACCCAAAATGATTTAATAATTCATCATCATTAAAATCAATCGTATCTCTATAATTGAAGAAATCATCACTAAAATCTTTTTTACGTTCTTTGAAATACTTTTGAATTAAAAAAGCATAACGCTCTCTCATATCATAAAATTCGTAAACAATACTTTTTTTAGCGATACGGTTGAAGTAATCAGAAAAATCATAATGTTGATTCAGATCTTCAAGTGAACTCAAACGCATTTGTCTGATAGAATCAGTTTTAAAAGAAAAATCTGAAGGTTTGACTTTGTAATATTTTAAAATCAGGTTATCGTTCTTTTCATTCATCAAATACATATTGATGAGAAAGTTGTTCTCTGCTGCTGATGATCCTCCAAAAGCTAAAGATTCATCAAAAGCCTTCATATTTACCCTAAAAACAAGACTGTCGTTAGGTTTTAAATAAATCAGTTGCCATTCAGGGACGTGGTGAAAAGTATAAATACCTTCTTCTTCAATATTTATAGAGTCAGAAAAACGGTTGTTAGAATCAATCTTTATATGCTTTATCAGTTCGCCGTCTTTACTAATAGATACAACACTATCAAGCGGATGAATCACTTCACCACCTATGTAGGTCATTTCATTTTCAGTTTTTGTACAGCCTGCAATAAAACTGATAAAAACTAAAGACAATAAAATTCGCATAAGATTTAATCCTGTTGGTCCCGCACAAATATATATTTAGCAAAACTATTTTGATGTTAAGCAGTCGTTAAAAGCTATATTTTGAGTCCTTTATAATGTGGATTAATATGCTTACTTTTGCAAAAAAATTAAAATAACTATGCTTACAGTTTCTAATTTGTCTGTTCAGTTTGGCAAACGCATTTTGTTTGATGAAGTCAACACGTCTTTTACTGATGGCAACTGCTACGGTATTATTGGTGCAAATGGCGCCGGGAAATCGACTTTTCTAAAAATCCTATCAGGTCAAAACGAGCCGACTTCTGGACATGTTCACCTTGAACCTGGTAAACGTATGTCAGTACTAGAACAAGACCACAGTATCTATGATGAATACAACGTTTTGGAAACCGTCATTATGGGAAATAAACCTTTGTATAAAATCAAAAAAGAAATGGATGAGATTTATGCAAAAGAAGATTTTGGTGATGCTGATGGTGAGCGTGTTGGTGTTCTTCAAGTTGACTTTGAAGAAATGGACGGCTGGAATGCTGAAAGTAATGCCGCCTCTCTCCTATCAAACTTAGGTATTGATGCAAGTATTCACTACACACACGTTAAAGATTTAGATGGTAAGCAAAAAGTACGTGTTCTATTAGCAAAAGCAATTTTTGGTAATCCTGATGTGCTTATCATGGATGAACCGACTAACGACCTGGATTATGAAACAATCACGTGGTTAGAAAATTTTTTAGCTAATTTTGATAATACTGTTATTGTTGTTTCTCACGACAGACACTTTTTAGATGCTGTTTGTACACATATTTCTGATATTGATTTTGGTAAAATCACACACTACAGCGGGAATTATACTTTCTGGCATGAGTCATCTCAATTAGCTGCGAAACAGCGTGCACAACAAAACAAAAAAGCTGAAGAAAAGAAGAAGGAACTTCAACAATTTATTGAACGTTTTAGTGCAAACGTTGCTAAATCTAAGCAAGCGACATCCCGTAAGAAAATGTTGGATAAGTTAGATTTTAAAAATATTAAGCCTTCAAGTCGTCGATATCCTGCAATTATTTTTGAAAAAGATCGTGAAGTTGGAGATCAGATTCTTCACGCTGAAAACCTTTCTGCGAATATTGATGGCGAAGTTTTATTCTCAAAAGTTGACATCAACTTAACTAAAGGAGATAAAGTTATTTTGTATTCAAAAGATTCAAGAGCAACAACAGCTTTATACGAGATCATCAACGGAAAACAAGAACCAGATACTGGCAAATATCAATGGGGCGTGACTACCTCTCAATCATATTTACCAAATGATAACAGCGAGTTTTTTGATAATAAACTTTCTTTAGTTGATTGGTTAAGACAATGGGCACAAACTGAAGAAGAACGTGAGGAAGTTTACATCCGTGGATTTTTAGGGAAAATGCTTTTCAGTGGTGATGAAGCCTTAAAAACTTCTGATGTTTTATCTGGTGGTGAAAAAGTAAGATGTATGCTCAGCAGAATGATGATGATGAGAGCTAATGTTTTGATTCTTGATGAACCAACCAACCACCTTGATCTTGAATCGATTACTGCTTTTAACAACTCTCTCAAGAACTTTAAAGGTAATATTATTATGACAACGCACGACCATCAGTTTGCTCAAACAGTCGCTAATCGTGTTATAGAGATTACACCTAAAGGCGTTATCGATAAGCATAGTACTTTCGACGATTACATGTCAGATCCTAAAATTAAAGAACAAAGAGAAAAAATGTACGCTTAATTTTATCGGATTTTTTATAAAGCTTAAAAGGCTGCTTTTATCAAAAAGCAGCCTTTTTTAATAGATATAATTCAGTTATTATTTACTTAAATACATGCGTCTTTTTGCATAAAGATTATAAAAATCATCATCTCGTAAACTATCGATAAATAAAATACTTTCTCCTGTACTTTTCATTTCAGGACCTAGTTGCTTATTCACATTATGAAATTTATCGAAAGAAAAAACTGGTTGTTTTATCGCGTAACCTTCTAATTGTGGGTTAAAATCAAAATCTTTCACCTTTGCATGACCCAACATCACTTTAGTTGCAAAGTTAACATAAGGTTCGCCATAAGCTTTTGCGATAAAAGGAACTGTACGAGAAGCTCTTGGGTTTGCTTCAATAATAAAGACCTCATCATTTTTCACGGCAAATTGAATGTTGATTAACCCAACTGTATTTAAAGCAAGAGCGATTTTACGCGTGTGATCTTTGATTTGTTCAATCACTAAGTTTCCTAAATTAAAGGGAGGTAATGTTGCGTTTGAGTCACCTGAATGAATTCCGCAAGGTTCAATATGCTCCATTATTCCGATAATGTAAACATCTTCACCATCACATATTGCATCAGCTTCTGCTTCAATAGCACCATCTAAATAATGATCTAAAAGAAGTTTGTTATTTGGAATTTTACTTAACAAATCGACAACATGCGCTTCTAATTCTTTTTTGTTGATCACAATTTTCATCCCTTGACCACCTAAAACATAAGAAGGTCTAACAAGAATTGGAAAGTCTAATTCATCAGAAAGTTTTAATGCTTGGTCTGCAGTTTCAGCAACACCAAACTCTGGATAAGGAATATTATTTTCTTTTAACAAAGTTGAGAAACTCCCTCTATCTTCAGCTAAATCCAAAGATTCATAACTTGTTCCTATGATATTTATACCGTATCTGTCTAATTTTTCTGCTAATTTAAGCGCTGTTTGTCCACCCAATTGAACGATCACACCATCAGGTTTTTCATGCCTGATGATATCATAAATATGTTCCCAAAAAACAGGTTCAAAATAAAGTTTATCCGCAATATCAAAGTCGGTAGAAACTGTTTCTGGGTTACAGTTAATCATGATAGTTTCGTAACCACACTCTGAAGCAGCAAGCACACCATGAACACAGCAATAATCAAATTCTATTCCTTGGCCAATTCGGTTTGGTCCAGATCCTAGAACAATAATTTTTTTCTTGTCCGAAACTTCACTTTCATTTTCAACATAAATTTCTCCATCAGCTGTTTCTATCTCTGCTTCAAAGGTTGAATAATAGTAAGGTGTTTGTGCCTCAAATTCTGCAGCACAAGTATCAACAAGTTTATAAACGCGATTAATATTGAGGTTACTTCGTTTATTATAAACTTCACTTTCTAAACAATTCAACATGTGTGCGATTTGTCTATCAGCAAAACCTTTTTGTTTCGCTTCAAGTAAAAGTGGCTTTTGAAGTGTTTCAATGGTAAACTTTTCTATTTCTTTTTCTAAAAAATGAAGTTCTTCATATTGTTTTAAGAACCACATGTCAATTTTAGTGATTTCATGAATTCGACTGAGAGGAATTCCCATTTGAATGGCATCATAAATGACAAAAACTCTATCCCAACTTGCAAATTCAAGTTTTTCTAAAATTTGGTTATAATCTTTGTAACCTTTTCCATCTGCACCTAAGCCATTTCGTTTGATTTCAAGTGACTGTGTTGCTTTGTGTAAGGCTTCTTGAAAAGAACGACCGATTCCCATCACCTCGCCGACAGCTTTCATCTGTAAACCTAAAGTTCGATCGGAACCTTCAAATTTATCAAAATTCCATCGTGGAATTTTAACAATAACGTAATCTAAAGTTGGCTCGAAGTAAGCTGAAGTTGTTTTGGTAATTTGGTTTTCAAGCTCATCTAAGTGATAGCCTATTGCGAGTTTTGTCGCAATTTTAGCAATTGGATAACCTGTTGCCTTAGACGCTAATGCGGAAGAACGAGAAACTCTAGGGTTAATTTCAATAGCGATGATATCCTCATTTTCATCAGGGCTTACTGCAAATTGCACATTACAACCTCCAGCAAAATCTCCAATACTTCGCATCATTTTGATAGCCATATCACGCATGCGTTGATATGTTTTATCGCTTAAGGTCATTGCTGGTGCGACAGTAATTGAGTCACCTGTATGGATTCCCATCGGATCCATGTTCTCAATGCTACAAATAATAGTTACATTATCATTGGCATCACGTAATAACTCAAGCTCATATTCTTTCCAACCTAATAAAGCTTTATCGATTAAAACTTCATGTATCGGTGAAGCTTCAAGTCCACGATGAAGAAGTTTTTCAAACTGATCTTCAGTATGCACAAAAGAAGCGCCTGTACCGCCAAGTGTAAAAGACGCTCGAATAACTAGAGGAAAACCAAATTCTTGAGCAACTTCTTTTCCTTCAAGGTAAGAAGTTACAGTTTTTGAAGGTGCCACAGGGATATCGATTTTCTGCATGAGTTTTCTGAACTCTTCTCGATCTTCGGTAATATTAATCGCATCAATATCGACACCAATAAGCTTGACATCAAAATCTTTCCATATCCCTTTTTCGTCAGCTTCGATACAAAGATTTAATGCAGTTTGTCCTCCCATTGTTGGTAAAACAGCATCAATTTCTGGATGTAATTTAAGAATTTCAATAATCGACTTAGTCGTTAATGGCTTAAGATAAACGTGATCTGCCATTGTTGGATCAGTCATTATAGTTGCTGGGTTTGAGTTGATCAATATCGTTTTGATACCGTCTTCTCTAAGCGATCTTAAGGATTGTGATCCTGAGTAATCAAATTCGCAAGCTTGACCAATAACAATTGGACCAGAACCAATAAGTAAAACGTTTTTTAGATCGTGATTTTTAGGCATAATAATGGGCGTTGAAATTTCATTAAATTGTATAAAAAAAGGTGTTGCTTTTAAAAAACAACACCTTTAAAATATGATTAAGTGATCATAAATTATCTTTTTCTCATGCTTAATTCAGATGACACAGATAATCTTTTTCTACCTTTTGCTCTTCTTCTTGAAAGAACCTTTCTTCCATTCTTAGAAGCCATTCTCTCTCTAAAACCATGTTTGTTCTTACGTTTTCTTTTCGAAGGTTGGAAAGTTCTTTTCATTATCTTTATGTTTTATTAATCTTAGTATTTATTTTATCGCGTGCAAATATACAATAAAACCTTTTTTAAGCAAACTTGTACTTAAAGATTTTCTCATTCTTTTTTGTAAATTTGCAAATTGACTAAAACTTAAACATGTTCAATAAAAATTTAAAACTCATTATCGCCGGATTGATTATTGCATTTGGTATTTACCAAATCACTGAATCGTTTATTGGTAACGGCATTTCGCTTATTTTATTCTCAGGAATTTTCATCTTTCTTTATTTTAAAAATGAAATGATTCTTTTGGCATTTTTAAGATTGCGTAAGCAAGATTTTGAAGGTGCCAAAAAATGGCTCGACCGCATCAAAAATCCTGAAAAGGCACTTACTCAAAAGCAATTAGGCTATTACAATTATTTACACGGTTTGATGCTTTCACAAAAAAATATGACTCAAGCCGAAAAGTATTTCAAAAAAGCGATTAAACTTGGTTTGTCAATGGATCATGATTTAGCGATGGCTAAACTCAACTTAGCAGGGATTGCTATGACAAAACGTAGAAAAAGAGAAGCGCAAATGCTTCTTAAGGAAGCTAAAAAGCTTGATAAAAATGGTATGATGACAGACCAAATCAGAATGATGAAACAACAGATGAAAAAAATCTAAAAATTTGCTTTTCTGAAACTCATTGGTGTTTGTTCAAAACACCTTTTAAAAACTTGAGGTAGAGTTAAAACATAAATCAATTGTGATATCTTGAATTTTAAGATCCATATTGATAAGTAGGTTTTCCACTTTCTCAAGTTTTTTTATTATATATTGTCGAAGTGTTGGACATATCCATATTATACGAGAAAAAAATTATATCCAGAACTCTATCTTAATCTGAAATAAGTATTAAAATTACTATTAATCTTAAGTTCAATAGATTAAATCTGTATTATATAGCTTTGAGTTATCATTTTTTCCTAAATTTACAAATAACCAACCAAAACTAATGCTAAAACTATTCTCTATATTATTTCTATTTTTTCAATTATCTTATGCACAAGATGATCAATCAAGCTTAGATGATTTTGTTTTTGAAAACGTACTTGCCAATCATAGAGAGTTTGATTACAAAATCCACAATGCATACCTCAATCAAGATTACGATAAGGTAGAAAAAATATTTAGAGATTTTATCGAAGATAATCTTCATAATAAAATCATGAATGATTTCACTTGGAATAAATTTAGGTCTAAATATAAATCTCTTTATGACATTGATCTTCCTATTTATTTAATGACCAGAAGTTCATGGTCGCTTCCTAATATTGGCGAAATACCAGCAATTAATAGATTAGCCAAAAAGTACAAAAAAGAAATTAAATTTGTTGTTTTGTTTTGGGATAATAAGCAAAAAATGAAAAAGCAAGGACGCAGATACTCACGCCATGTCAATGTAGTTTATATTGATGAAATGCAAAATAAAGACGCTTATACTATCAAAGCATTAAAACATGTTTTAGGAGTTCCAACTTCTTTTGTTATAAATAAAAATAAGCTTGTTATGGATGTTGACCGACCAGTTGCAACACCTTTTCACATTGAAGAAAGTCAAGCAAAACAAACTTGTGTTGAATCAATAGAAGAGAAAATTAATCATGCCTTTGATAGTTCTTATAAACTTATTTCTGAAAAATCATCCGCAGACCGATAATAAGCATCAAAGCGCCAAATAAACGCTTTAAAAGAGACTCACTAATTGTCACTGCCAATTTGGATCCTAAATAACCTCCCACAACAAAAAATATCGCCATAACTAAGGCATACTTCCAATTGACATGACCTTCTTGGTAATAATTATAAGCGGCTGCAAAAGTAACTGGTACTGCTAACACAGCTAAACTTGTCCCTTGAGCTTCTTGTTGAGAGCCTAATAACAGAAGTAGTAAAGGCACCATAATAACGCCGCCTCCTACACCAAATATCCCACTCATGAAACCACTCAAAAGACCAAATAAAATCAAGAAAAACAAAAATGAAGCTGACATAAAGTTTATTTTAAAAGTGGGATTTTAATTTCATAATTTTTACGAGAAGCATTGTTCAAATGCGTATCTCTCAACCATGTATTGTAATTTTTAAAAGTTTTGTAAGATAAATTGTAGTTCTTAGCAAAGTCAGCAAAATCTGAAATAACTGTATCAACTTCAACAATCTTTGTTGGTATCAATTCATAAAGGTCTTCCTTCTTATAATGATAGCCATAATCACTAGGGTCTGTCATAATTGTTTTGATTGCCAAAATTCTGAAAACATAACGCCTTGTTTCTTCATTAAGAAGTAAATCATAATAATTATCTGTTTTCTGACGCTCCATTTGCCTGCTAATTCCTGACATGCCTCTATTATAAGATGCTGCAGCTAAGCTCCATGTTCCAAATTTTTCTTTAGCTTTTTTAAGATATTGACAAGCTGCTCGTGTTGATTTTTCAATATGGTAACGCTCATCAACATTACTATTAATTTCAAGCCCGTATTCGCGTCCCGTTTGAGAAAGTATTTGCCAAAAACCTGTTGCTCCAGCTGGTGAAACAACTTGTGTTAAACCACTTTCAGCAACGGCTAAGTATTTGAAATCTTCTGGCACACCTTCTTCTTTGAGGATAGGTTCAATTAACGGAAAATATTTGTGCGCTCTTTTAATCAACAATAAAGCATTTGATTGCCAATATGTATTGACTAAAAGTTCTCTATCAAGTCTTTCATGGATGTCTGGATCATCAAGCGGTACATTTTCACCTGCAAATTTAATCTGATGAGGCACCTTTAATGCAAAGACATTGTAATCTTCTTTAAAAGATTTCTGTAGCTCTTCTTTTTTTGTTCTTTGCTCTTTTACACTAGTTTGCGTGAAACTGGTGACGCCTAAATAAGCTATAAATAGAAGCGCAAGTGCTCCTGTTAATTTTAGTGCTTGATTAAAAATTTTTGTCATTGACATAATTTATTATTTTAGTAATTCTGGCAAATGCTCATTAAACCATTTGTAACGGTTAAGTATCATTATATGTGTTCCTCCTTTAATAGTGATACAATTTGTGATATTTTTAATAGGAAAAACGATGTCCTCATCTCCTTGTATGTGAATTAAATCTTCGTCTGGCACTGCATTTTTCCAATTTAGAATTTTATCAATTGACCAATCTAAATAAGTTTTATTATTCATCACCATATAATTTTTATAAAGCTCAATTCTTTTACGAATCGTATTCCCCACTGGTAAACGTTCTATCTGGTCTAAATAATTGAGTAAACCCGTTGGCAATATTTTATAAAAACTTGTATCACGTGCTAAATTCATATGAGTTGGCAACTCGGTATGAGATTTTACACTTGAAATAATGATTACTTTTTTGACGTTCAAAAATTTTTTCATTTCCTGAACTAAAATTCCCCCAAAAGAAACACCAATTAAGATAATATTTTCATGATTAACATCTTTAGCCATACGCTGAGCATAATCTTCAAGAGACTCGTCTACCTCTGGTAATTTCCAACTCAACCAATGCATTTCAAAATGCTTTTCTGGTAATTTTATTCTTTCAAAAATCCTTGGACTGGCAGCCATTCCAGGCATAAAATAAACATGTGTCAGCATAAAATCTGCATCTTATATTCCTTCTTACAAAGCTACGATTTAAACTTAATATGTTGTATTTTTATAGTGGATTTTCTAATGATACAATACCAATTATAATGAAAAATCAAAACTCAATATTAAGAAAAAATGAATTTCAAAGACAATTTGAAATGGAGACTGAAAAAGGTCTTATCTCTCTTGAATATCAAGAACATGCAAGACAAATTTTTTTAACAAAATTAAATTTACCCTCTGAATTTGACGATCAAAACTTAGTTGACCAGTTCTTAAAAGAAGTGTTGAGTACTTTTGATGATGAGCGCATCAGTGTGATGCCAACATCTCCAGAAGTTGCTAAATTTTTCAAAAAAAACAGAAACAAATATAAAAATTTGCTTCCAGCCGGAATCTCTATCTAAACAGAAACTTCTTCATGCACAAAACTGCACTTCACTAAACCGTCTTCTGCAATTTCGTCAAGTCTAATTTCATGTAGAGTATTGACTAATTCAGGATTCCAAGGCGTTTTTATTTTAACATAATTCTCTGTAAAACCGTGAATATAACCTTTGATATTTTCGCCTTCAAAAAGAACTTCGTGTGTTTTCCCGATTTGATTTTCGTAAAAAGAACGACGCTTTTTAGCCGACAAACCTCTTAACATTTTACTTCTTTTTTTACGCTTTGCATTAGAGACAACACCATCCATTTCTGCAGCTAAAGTGTTTTCTCTTTCAGAATAAGTAAAAACGTGTAAATAAGAAATATCAAGTTCGTTTAAGAAATTGTAGGCTTCTAAGAAATGTTCATCCGTTTCACCAGGAAAACCAACAATGACATCAACACCAATACAGGCATCAGGCATCAAAGATTTAATCTGCTCAACGCGATCAACATAAAGTTCACGCATGTAACGACGTTTCATTTTCTTTAATAAATCATTGCTTCCACTTTGTAAAGGAATATGAAAATGCGGAACAAATTTCTTGCTATTCGCAACAAAATCAATGGTTTCATTTTTCAACAGATTTGGCTCAATTGAAGAAATTCTCAAACGCTCAATCCCGTCAACTGCTTCAAGACCTTTCACCAAATCAAGGAAAGTGTGCTCATGCTTTTTGTTGCCAAATTCGCCTTTTCCGTAATCACCAATATTTACACCTGTCAGAACGATTTCTTTGATGTCTTGATCAGAAATATCCTTTGCGTTTTTAAGAACATTTTCTAGCTTATCTGAACGTGAAATACCACGAGCCAAAGGAATTGTGCAATACGTACATTTATAATCGCAACCATCTTGTACTTTTAAGAAAGCTCTCGTCCGATCGCCTATTGAATAAGAACCGACATAAAAATCAGCTTCATCAATTTCACATGAATGCACCTCGCCAAAATCATTTTTACTTAAATCGTTGATGTAATCTGTGATTTTGAATTTTTCAGTTGCTCCTAAGACCAAATCGACACCATCAACAGCAGCAAGCTCTTCTGGCTTAAGTTGTGCATAGCAACCAATCCCGATAATAAAAGCATTTTCATTTACTTTTTGTGCTTGACGCACAATGGTTTTAAAACGCTTATCAGCATTTTCAGTTACGCTACACGTGTTGATCACGACAATATCAGCAGGCTTACCAAAATCTGTTTTAGTGTATCCTTTATCTTCAAATTGTCTTGATATTGTTGATGTTTCTGAGAAATTTAACTTACATCCTAATGTATAAAAAGCGACTTTTTTCTGCATGATATCCGATTCTTCAGGTCTCTAAAAAACTTTTTTTATGCGAAATTCAGATTAGATTTTATCGCAAACTCACTGCCGCGGTGCGTTAATCTTCTTTATATTCGCATTAGAATTTGCAAATATACCAACTAAAATCTGTTTTACTAAATTGAAAGAAAGGCTTCTACATTTTTTTATTATAATTTTCATTGCAACAGCTTTATTTTCATGCACTTCAAATCAAAAAGAAGAACGTGACCACATGGTCTTTCGCTATAATGAACATGCCAACATCACGTCATTAGATCCTGCTTTTGCTAAAGATCAACGAAATATTTGGGCTTGCGAACAACTGTACAACACTTTAGTCAGATTGGATAATGAGCTAAATATTCAACCAGATATAGCTAAAAGCTGGACGATTTCTGAAGATGCTAAAACCTATCGTTTCAACTTAAGAGATGATGTTTTTTTTCATCAAAACAAAATTTTTGGAAGAGACTCAACACGTCAACTTGTTGCGAAAGATGTTGTTTACAGCCTCAATCGACTAACCGACCCTAAAGTTTCTTCCCCAGGAAGCTGGATTCTAGAAAAAGTAAAACACATCAAAGCGATTGATGAATCGACTATTGTAATTGAACTTAAAGAAGCTTTTCCTGCATTTCTAGGGACTTTAAGTATGAAGTATTGTAGTATTCTACCTCAAGAAGCCGATGGAATTAACCTTAGAAAAAATCCAATTGGCACTGGTCCTTTTAAATTTAAACGTTGGATTGAAAATGAAAAATTAGTTTTCAGAAAAAATGAACTTTATTTTGAAACTGATAAGAATGGAGAGCAACTTCCCTATTTAGAAGCTGTTGCGATTACTTTTCTACCAGATAAACAAAGTGAGTTTATGGCTTTTGTTCAAGGAAAAATAGACTTCCTAAGTGGTCTTGATCCGAGTTATAAAGATGAGTTACTGACAAATACTGGCCAGTTACAAAAGCAATATCAGGATGATATCGTTCTAGATAAATCACCTTATTTAAACACAGAATATTTAGGATTTAATATGGAAAGTGAATCACCTGAAATACAATCCATTGATTTCAGGCGTGCCGTCAATTACGCTTTTGATAGAACTAAAATGATCAAATATCTGCGAAACGGCATTGGCAGACCTGCACATCACGGCTTTATTCCTGAAGGTTTACCGGGTTTTGAACAAATAGAAGCTTTTACTTATCAGCCTCAGAAAGCAAAAAAATTATTGGAAAAATTCAAAAACGAATCTGGTATAAAAAGACCTCAACTTCAAATCACAACCAATGCAAATTATTTAGATTTAGTTGAATACATTCAAAAATCACTTGAAGATATCGGGATTCAAGTTGCGATTGAAGTTTTGCCTCCGTCAACAATTCGACAGCAAAGATCGGCAGGTCAACTCGATTTATTTCGTGCCAGTTGGATTGCTGATTATCCTGATGCTGAAAATTATTTAGGTTTATTTTATTCACCTCAAAAAGCGCCAAAAGGGCCAAATTATACCTTTTTTGAAAATGCAGAATTTGATTCTATTTTCGAAAAAAGTCAGACAACCACAACCGACAGTTTAAGATATCAGATGTATACAAAACTCGATCAATTAATTATTGAAGAAAGTCCGATTATTCCTCTATATTACGATGAAGTCACACGGTTTTATCAAAAAAACATCGAAGGCTTAAAAATGAATCCTATTAATTTATTGGTTTTAAAAACCGTTAAAAAAACAAAATAATGGAAGTTCTTATTTTCAGTGGTGTCGCCATATTATTTGCTTTGATAGGAATCTTTATTGGACAAAAATTTCAAAAGAACAAGCTTTCAACTGAAGTCAAATTGCTTAAAGATCAAAATGAACAATTAAAGCACAATGCTATTCAAGAAAGAGAAAGTTTGCAAGGTAAAATAGATGAAATCATTCAGAAAAAGAATGATTCAGAAATACTTTTAGAACGGAAAAATGTTGAGAATGAAAATTTGAACGAAAAACTCCTTCATCAAAAAAATGATTTAGAACAACTTCAAGAAAAATTTAAAACAGATTTTGAGAATTTAGCCAATAAAATTTTAGAACAAAAATCAGCCAAATTCACATCACTTAATAAAGATAATATCTCTCAAATTTTGAATCCTCTTAAAGAACGAATTCAAGATTTTGAAAATAAAGTTGATAAGAATAATCTAGATTTCTTGAAAACGCATTCAGAATTAGGTGAAAAACTCAAAAACCTGAATGACTTGAATCGGAAAATCAGCCAAGATGCAGAAAATCTAACCAAAGCACTTAAAGGTGACAACAAAGCTCAAGGCAATTGGGGTGAGCTTATTTTAGAAAGAGTTCTCGAAAAATCTGGACTCGTAAAAGGTGAAGAATATGAGGTACAGCAAAGTTTTGAGGATGAAACAGGCAAGCGTTATTTACCTGATGTTGTCATCAATTTACCTAACAAAAAGCAGATGGTGATTGACTCGAAAGTTTCATTGATCGATTATGAAAAATATGCCAATTCAACAGATAAAAAAGAAAAAACAGAGCATTTAAGAGCGCATTTAAAATCATTAAAAACGCATTTAAAACAACTCAGCGAAAAAAAATATGAGAATTTAGGTCAGCGCCACTCACCAGATTTTGTATTGATGTTTATTCCTATTGAACCTGCTTTATATCTGGCTCAAAATGAAGATCCTGCATTTTTTTATTCAGCTTTTGATCAAAATATTTTATTAGTCAGTCCAACAACATTACTTTCAACCTTGAGAACTGTTGAAACCATTTGGAAAAATGAAAAACAGCAACAAAACGCAAATGAAATTGCTAAACATGCTGGAAATCTCTATGATAAATTCAGCCTATTGCTCAACGAATTAGAAAGCATTGGAAGACGAATCAAATCAACTGACGCGGCTTACCAAAATGCTTTAAAGAAATTAACTGGAAATCAAAATCTGGTCAAGGATGTAAAAAAACTCAAAGAATTAGGCGTTTCAACATCAAAAAATATAGATTCAGATTGGATTCCAAATGCCCAAAACCAAAAATTAAATCATGATTGATTACAAACACTCATCAGATTCAGAAGTCACAATTTCACAATTAATGCTGCCATCACATTCTAATTTTGGCGGAAAAATACATGGTGGATTTATACTTTCACTTTTGGATCAAATCGCTTTTGCTTGTGCCTCAAAACATTCAGGAAATTATTGTGTTACCGCCAGTGTAGATCGTGTAGATTTTTTAAATCCTGTTGAAGTTGGAGAGCTTTTAACATTAAAATCTTCTGTTAACTATGTCGGCAAAACATCAATGGTTGTTGGTGTTCGTGTGGAAGCAGAAAACATTCAAACAGGCGTCAAAAAACATTGTAACTCATCTTATTTTACAATGGTTGCTAAAGATGGAAACGGAAAATCAACAAAAGTGCCTGGTTTAATTCTTAAAAACGAAAATGACATTCGTCGTTTTATCAAAAACATCAAAAGACGTGAATTTAGAAATGAGCACGATGAAACTTTTGATGATTTTGAAGTTGATCTTAAAGCTCATTTAGACATACTTGAAAAGCACAATACAAAAATAAAGTTGGATTAAATTAATCTGATATTTGAGGTATAATAAGACTTCTCTGTTGTTCGTTAGCTTCCCATTGATTAAACAATTCAAAAAAGTCAATAGGCTGATCAGGATCTTGAGATTCTAGGGAACCATTTTGAAAAGCTTGCATCAATATATTTTCGATGTAAAAATCCTCTTTAACTTCAAAGGGTCTGTATGTTTCTTTTAAAGATATACTGAATAAGCTTGCTGTTGTATTGTACCAAAAGGCACGCCAGCCAGAGCGGAGTTCTCGCACCATCTCAAAAGTGGAAACACCTACTTGTCTATGCATCAATTTGACTAAGATTTGACCTTCAGTTTTTGTTAGATTTTTAAGTTCTTCACTAAATTCATCTTCAATATACTTCTGAATCATCTTGGTATATTTACGTTTTTTTCGTTTAGACTCAATACGTTCAAGACGACTATTTAGGCTATCTAATCTTTGCGATGCAAGTACAGCATAAGGCCAAACACGTTTTACTTTTCGTCTTAAAATTAAGTATTGATGAATTTCAGTTCTGTCTGATAAACTTAATTTAGGGTAAATAATAACTTCATCAAGTTCAATAGAACTTCTAGGAATACTATCCATTCCCATAATGTAAAATTGCTTCTGCTCTTCAGGTTCAAGAATCGTGTCTTGCGCATTCGAAGAATAAAAACTAAATATTATACAAAAAAGAAATAAGGAATATTTCATAGTTAGATTGCATCCAAAGTTGTACCAAAATTAAGTTTTTATAAAGGAAATAGTCCTAAATTCTTTTCTAAATTCGCACAAGAATTAAAACAAAGAACAATGGATAAGAATGCATTAGAATTTTTAGAGAAATATTTAAATAACGCAGCACCAACTGGCTATGAAGCTGAAGGTCAGAAAATGTGGATGGATTATTTACGTCCTTATGTTGACGAATTTATCACAGACAATTACGGAACTGCTGTTGGCGTTATTAATCCAGATGCAAAATACAAAGTTGTGATAGAAGGCCATGCTGATGAAATATCTTGGTATGTCAACTATATCACAGATAATGGATTAATTTACGTGATTAGAAATGGTGGTAGTGATCACCAAATTGCAACGTCAAGACGTGTTAATATTCACACTAAAAAAGGAATTGTTAATGGTGTTTTCGGTTGGCCAGCAATTCACACACGTGATAAATCTAATGAACAAGCACCAAAACAAGATAATATTTGTATTGATGTTGGTTGTGCAACAAAAGAAGAAGTAGAAGAACTTGGCGTTCATGTTGGTTGCGTGATAACTTACCCAGATGAGTTTTTTGTCCTTAACGAAAATAAATTTGTGTGTCGTGCACTTGATAACAGAATGGGCGGTTTCATGATTGCTGAAGTTGCTAAAATGTTGAAAGAAAATGAAGTCGAACTTGACTTCGGGCTTTATATTACAAACTCAGTGCAAGAAGAAGTTGGTTTACGAGGTGCAGAAATGATCACACAACGCATCAAACCTGATGTTGCTATTGTCACTGATGTTTGCCATGACACAACAACACCAATGATTGACCAGAAAAAAGAGGGAAAAACAAAAATTGGTGATGGACCAGTGATAAGCTATGCACCAGCAATACAAAACAATTTGAGAGAACTCATTATAAACGCTGCTGAAGAAAATAAGATTCCTTTTCAACGCCTTGCTGCAAGCCGCGTTACAGGAACAGATACAGATGCTTTTGCATATAGTAATGGCGGTGTTCCTTCAGCTTTAATATCGCTTCCACTTCGCTATATGCACACAACTGTTGAAATGGTACACCGCGATGATGTTGAGAACGTGATTAAAATGATTTATGAGAGTTTATTGAAAATTAAAAATAATCATAATTTCAGTTATTTTCAATAATAGAAATTTCTAAGAAAAGAAAAGTTGCTGTTTAGAATTGAATTCCAAACAGCAGCTTTTTATATAGCAAAATTATTCTTTAGCCTTCTTTCTTCGATATCTAAATCTAATTAAAATACCAACGACATATCCGTAAATTAAGTGAGCAAAAGTCCAGAAAAACCAAGCATAGAAATCATTTGAAGCTGGAGGTTGATCCGATAAAGCTGTCAGAAAAAAGAGAGCTCCACTTCCAATTGTATAAAAAGCAACATAAAGTGAAATGAGGTTTTCTTTATTGAAAAACTTTAAAATAACATACAAACCGATAACACTAATGATACATGTTGCAAAATGAAATATGTATCCCATTTACCACACAGGCTCTAAATCTTTAACGACTGGTACATATTCAAAATTTAACAACAAAAAATAAGCTGAATTTCCCGTTGTTAACATCACCACTTTTAAAAATAGCAAAAGAACAATTCCTGCAATAAAGCCGATAGTAAATAAATTTGTTAGAGCTTTCATCTTCTTAAGTTTTAAAAATTCATATCAAGAAATCACTTCTCATTTATAACTTTCATATAATATAATAAATATCAGCCTATTAACTGACCAACTCCTCTACTATCATAAAAATCATATCATTTTCAACGGAAATAAAAATGATATTCATCATCTTACACTCAAATAGGATAAATATATCTTATTTTTGAAGTAAAATCCTACTTGACAAATGGTTCCTGAAAACATTTTGAATGCTTACCAAGCATCTATTGAAAAATATAAAAAAGGTGAAGTTATTTTTGAAGAAAATGATAATGCACATCATTATTTCCAAGTCCATCAGGGACAGGTTAAAATGAATAATTATAATGAAAATGGGAAAGAATTTATTCAAGGCATTTTTTACGCTGGAGATAGTTTTGGGGAGCCACCATTATTCGCTGACATCAAATATCCCGCGGCAGCTGTAGCGCTTGAGGATTCCTTGATTTATAAACTTTCAAAACCTAAATTGATCAACTTGCTTGAAGAGCAACCAAAAGTACACTTTCATATCACCGAACGTTTATCAAAACGCTTGTATTACAAATCTTTAATGGCTTCTGAAATTTCTTCTGAAGAACCTGAACATCGTATTGTAAGCCTTTTACATTTTTTAAAAAAACATGTGCATCACCTAGAAGATCATGAGGATTTTGAGGTTGATTTAAAACGTCAACAAATTGCTGATTTAGCAGGTTTAAGAGTTGAAACAGTTATTAGAGCTTGTAAAAATTTAGAAAAGAAAAAGAAAATTAGAATTGTAAAACGTAAAATATTATTCTAATAAAATCTAAAAATTCGACTTGATTGAAATCATAAACTGAAAGATTTATTATATTTAAGTTTGTAATAAAAAGATTATGAGCGTATTACAAGATTTAAATCAGAAGTTTCAGGAAGAATATATGGCAAACGCAGTTCTAGGAATTATCCTTTCAAGTTGTTTGGGATCCATTGCCGCCATGATGATTTTGATTGATGGAAATACAATTTTCAATCTCATACATCTTACATGGATTGTGAGTGTTTGCATGATTTACAATATGGCTTTTATAGTTCATCTTAAGGAAAACTTAGTCCTGAACATACTTTACCTCAGCGTTGCATCAAGTTTATTAACAATCTTATATCACATTATATTTTGATTAAAAAAGATATTTCAAACAGAGCTGATGTCGAATTACTCGTCAATACTTTTTATGATCGCATTCGTCAAAATGAAAAAATAGGCTTTTATTTCAATGAGACTATTGATGATTGGGAGAGTCATTTAATCAAATTAACTGATTTCTGGGACACACAGCTTTTAGGTGCTAGAAATTTTAGAGGTAATCCAAGAGTGGCTCACATCAAAGTCGATAATCATTTTAATCATGAAATAACAACGAAAGAATTTGGTGAATGGCTCAATTTATGGTTTCAAACTGTTGATGAGCTTTTTAAAGGCGAAGTTGCTCAAACAGCTAAAGACAGAGCCAGGAGGATGTCAACACATCTCTTTATGAATATGTATAGATACAGAAACATTGACACTTAAACAAAAAAAGTCGCTTTGAAAATAATCTCAAAGCGACTTTTATATTTTAATTCAAAATCTACTAATCTACATTATCATGTAAAAATGAATTATTAGATTTTAAAGAGATTCCATCTTCATCATTTTGAACTGAAGTTCTAGAAATATTTTGTTGATTACGCTCATGTTTTTCGATATCAACACCTGCACGTTTATAAGCTGGTTGCTTCTCGATTTCATCAATATTATTTCTGTTTCTAAACTTATAATTGAACTGCTTCATCTTAGCACGACGCTCTTCAGCACGTGCAGCAAGATCAGCAATTGATGAATTGAAAGGATCAACTTCTTTTGGAGCAGATGCTTCTTGAGTTTCATTTCTTTGAGATCTAGGCTCTTCTCTTTTTGTAAACAAATCAGCTTTTAAAGCAGGATTCTCTTCAGGTTCTTGTTCCTTTTTAGAATCCTTAGATTCTTGTTTCTGCTTTGGCTCAAAATCAACATCGCTATTGTAATCTTCGAAGTCTTCTAAATTATAACGCTTTACCAATTCAGGCTTTGCTTGTTCACTTTGACGACTTTGAGAATGGCCTTGTTGTGAATGTTGGCTTTCCTCAGAGTGAGATTTGTAAATCTCTTCATGATGAACTTCCTCTTCTTCTTGAGGTGAAGAGAAATCAAAATCTAAAAAAGTATTCGCTTCTTTTTCTTCTTCAACTTCAAGTTCTTGAGGTGTTTTATCATGAATTTCAAAATCAAAATCTTGCTCAGTTTTTTGTGATTCAGCTTTTAAAGATTGATCATCATTAGATTGTGGCTTTTCTGGCTGAGTTGGTTTAGGCTGAGGCTGATTTGTACTTTGCTCAGGTTTTGGTGTGTTCGGTTTCGGAATTGGTTGATCAAAAGTTGAGCCTGATTTTGGCGCAGATAAATTTTGCTCTGCTTTTTGCTCATCTTCTAATGTATGAATGATTTTTTTCGTTTCAGTATTAACGATTTCATCCTGAGTTTCAGTATTAAATCCCGTAGCGATAATTGTTACCGTGATTGACTCTTCAAGCGCTTCGTCTTCACCGATACCCATAATAATATTTGCGCTATGTCCAGCTTGCTTCTGAATATGATCATTGATTTCGCCGATCTCATCAAGAGTAATTTCATCACGACCAGAAACAATAAGTAACAGCACATTTTGAGCACCTGTAATTTTATTGTCGTTTAATAATGGTGACTCTAGCGCTTTTTCAATAGCAACATTTGCACGGTTTGTACCTGATGCAGATGAAGATCCCATAATTGCAGTTCCACTATCGCTCAACACTGTTTTTGCATCGCGCAAGTCAATGTTTTGCGTGTAGTGATGCGTTATCACTTCGGCAATACCACGAGAAGCAGTTGCTAAAACTTCATCAGCTTTAGAGAAACCCGATTTAAATCCGAGGTTTCCATAAACTTCTCTCAATTTATTATTGTTGATCACAATTAAAGAATCAACATTATTTCTTAACTCTTCAACACCTATTTGTGCTTGTTCATTTCGAGTACGACCCTCGAATTGAAAAGGAATCGTCACAATACCGACCGTCAAAATATCTAATTCTCTAGCGGTTTTAGCAATCACAGGTGCTGCACCTGTTCCTGTACCACCACCCATTCCGGCAGTAATAAAAAGCATTTTAGTATTTGTTCCTAAAAGATCTTTGATATCTTCAACAGATTCCTCTGCTGCTTGTCTTCCAATATCAGGATTAGCGCCAGCACCAAGACCTTCAGTTAAGTTCACACCTAATTGAATTTTATTTGGAACGGGACTACTTTCTAAAGCTTGCGAATCTGTATTACAGATTACAAAGTCAACACCATTAATCCCTTGCCTAAACATGTGATTAATAGCATTAGATCCGCCACCTCCTACACCTATGACTTTGATGACGTTTGATTGGTTTTTTGGTAAATCAAAAGCGATATTATTATCTAATTCCATGCTCATTTTTTTTGTCGTAATTTTCTTTACTTATTCTGCTTTGTCTAAAAAATCTTTCACTTTGTCAAAAAACTTGTCAAAAAAACTGCGTTTTGGTTCTGCAGGTTTCTTGGATTCGTAATCTTCATGAAGAAACGAATCTTTGTCCCGGTGTATTTTTTCTTCAGTTTCTGGTTGATCAGTGATATTCTCTTCTATGTTCTCAGAGTTTTCTAACTCTTCTTGTTGCGCCTCCTGCGCTTCTCTTTTTTCTTCTACTTGACGTTTCAAACTATCCATCACAAGGCCAACAGCAGTTGCATACATTGGGCTTGCAATTTCATCATCTGTGTCACCTGCTAAATGCTCGTTAGGAAAACCAACACGCGTGTCCATGCCTGTGACGTACTCAACTAACTGCTTTAAATGCTTGAGTTGCGCACCTCCGCCGGTAATTACAATGCCAGCAATTAATTTTTTCTTTTGCTCTTCGTGTCCGTAATTCTTAATTTCTAAAAAGACTTGCTCTATAATTTCTACCGCACGGTAATGAATAATTTTTGAAAGGTTCTTTAAAGAAATCTCTTTTGGTTCACGACCTCTTAATCCAGGAATTGAAACGATTTCGTTTTCCTTGTTTTCTCCTGGCCAAGCTGATCCAAATTTTATTTTTAGAAGTTCTGCTTGTTTTTCAATGATGGAGCAACCTTCTTTGATATCTTCAGTAATAACGTTTCCTCCAAATGGAATAACAGCCGTATGACGAATAATACCATCTTTAAAAATCGCTAAATCTGTTGTTCCACCACCAATATCTATGATGGCAACGCCAGCTTCTTTTTCTTCTTGACTCAAAACTGCATCAGCCGAAGCTAATGGTTCCAAAGTCATTCCGTTGAGGTTGAGTCCAGAATTCTGAACGCAACGCGCAATATTTCTAATCGACGAAATTTGACCTACAACAACATGAAAGTTGGCTTCTAAACGACCGCCTGACATACCGCGAGGTTCAACAATTTCTGATTGGCCATCAACTTTATATTCTTGAGGTAAAACATGTATTATTTCTTCACCAGGAAGCATCACTAATTTATGAACTTGATCACATAAATTCTCGATATCTTCATCATCAATAACTTCCTCTGGCTTTTGCCTTGTGATATAGTCACTATGTTGCAAGCTACGTATATGCTGACCTGCAATACCAACAGTCACCTCTTCTACTTCAGTTTTAGAGTTTGATTCAGCTTGTTGTAAAGCTTGCTGAATCGATTGAATAGTTTGCGTAATGTTATTGACAACACCTCTGTGAACACCTAAACTTTTTGTGCGTCCGATGCCGAGAATTTCAACTTTTCCATATTGATTTTCACGACCAATCATGGCAACAATTTTAGTTGTACCAACGTCTAGACCTACTACAATATTATCATTTTCCATGTTACAAACTATTGCTTTAAAGTACAAACGACTTGATTGCCAAATTGCAAATTAATCGTTTTGTAATCTTTTAATTTTTTATCTCTTTCTGCTTTTAAATAAAAAGCTTTATAATTAGAAATTTTCAACTCTATGTGTTCGGTTGTCCCAAAATCTATGGTATAGTCCTGATTTCTAACACTTAACTCAATCTGCGACTTTCCTGCCTTTTTACGGAGTGCAATGATATGTTTTTTTAAAAATTCATCCTTATAAAAAGTCCTTAAAAGTGGATAAATTATCGTGATTTCTTCTTCTGAAAAACCAGATACCAAAGGCACACGTGCCGAATATAATTTTGACAATGGCATAACATCACCATTTTTGTCTAAATATTGATAGCTTCCATCATAAAAACGCGCTATAGGTTCACGTTGTAAAACACGTACGCCCAATTCGCCTTGAATGTCTGAATAAATGTCAGCAGAAGCAATCATTTTGTTTTCATTTAACATTTGTTCTAATCCATTCAAATCTAACATATATTTGGAAAAACTTAAACTGTCTGCCATATTTTCTTTCAACAAATTCTCTATCGTTTCTTCATCGATAAAAAGCGCTTGTGCATCATCAAAATAAACTTTGATATTGCTGATTTCTCGTTTGTTATGATTCTTTTTTGCAAAGCCATATAAAGCACCTGCAAAAACAAAGACAACAACTATTCTTATCACAGACCAATTCATCATAACGCTATGTTTTTCAACAGTTTCTGAACTTCCAAACCAATATCTCCTGCGCCTAGCATGAGTATAATTCTATTTTTATTTTTAAATACTTTATCCTTTATTTCTTCTTTTTCAATTATATATTTTTCACTTGTAATTTTATCATACAAAAACTTTGCGTTGATACCTTCAATAGGTTCTTCACGCGCTGGATAAATTTCTAGTAAATTGACTTCATCAAATCCATTTAAAACCTCTATAAATTCATCAGCAAAATCTCTTGTTCGCGTGTAAAGATGTGATTGAAAAATAACAGATTTTTTTTCATCAGGATACAAATCATTAACCGCATCTAATACAGCTTCAATCTCTTTTGGATGATGCGCATAATCATCGATTAAAATAAGTTCATCAGTATCGATAACTTTATTAAAACGACGCTGAATACCTTCAAAATCGGACAACGCATCAGCATAAACCTGTGCATGCTCTGGCGCATAAGAAATTGCTAAACTCAATGCCATAGCCGAGTTTAAAACATTATGCCTCCCAGGTAAATTCGACTGAATATTTCTCAACTGAATGTCTTCAGAAGCATAATCGAAATAAAAATGTCTATTTTTGATAGAAATATTTTCTATATATACATCAGTATTATTTGAATTGAGAGAAATTTTCTTTCCTTCTAAATCAATCTCTTCACTGATAAAAATTTGATCTTTTGAAGTAACTTTTTGAGCGAAATCAATAAAGGTTTTTTCAAAAGCTCTTTTGGTTTCATAAACATCAAGATGATCGGGATCCATTGCAATAATGCAAGCATGTGTTGGTGATAACGACATAAAAGATCGATCAAACTCATCAGCTTCAACAACAAAAATATCACTTCCTGTTGAAATGTAATTTGAATTAAAGTTATTTAAAATTCCGCCTAGAAAACCTGTGACTTTCAATCCAGCTTTATAAAGCATAAAAGCAAGCATTGCAGAAGTTGTCGTTTTACCGTGTGTTCCTGCTACAGCCAATGTTGGTGTGCCTGTAGTAATTTCTCCTAAAACTTTCGCACGTTTGAGACACTCAAAATTTTGCTCACTAAAATATTTCAGAAAAGGATTGTTAACGTTTATCGCAGCTGTATAAACAACAAGTGTTTCTTCTTTAGAAAATTCTTGAAGCATTTCTTTATTGAATTCATCTATGAACTGAACGCCTTCTTTTTCAAGATTTTGAATTAAATCAGTTTTTGTCCTATCGTAACCTGAAACGGCAAAACCGTTTTGATTAAAATAACGTGCAAGCGAACTCATCCCGATACCACCAATACCGATAAAGAAAATATTTTTTATGTTTTTAAAAGCACGCATTAAGATCTTAGTTTTTCTATTCGTTCTATTTCATCCACAATTTCCTTCGTTGCATTTGGCTTAGCTAATTTTTTAAAATTATGGCTTAAGTTTTCTTGTAACTCAATGTCTGAGGTAAGCTTATGCATGATATCGTCAAATTCCTTATCAAGATTACGTTCTTCTAACATTAAAGCAGCATCTTTATCAACAATAGCTTCAGCATTTTTGACTTGATGATTCTCGGCTACATTTGGCGAAGGAATGAATAAAACAGGCTTGCCAACAATTGCTAATTCACTTACAGAACCCGCGCCTGCTCTTGAAATAATCACATCACTAGCAGCATAAGTCAGATTCATGTCTTCGATATACTTTAAGATCTTAACGCTGTCGTTTTCTAAATCTTTGTAACGTTCATAATACAACTGACCTGTTTGCCAAATCACTTGAATATTACGCAACTGAAACCAGTCCAATTTATCTGCGATAAATTCATTTATTCTTTGTGAGCCAAGGCTTCCGCCCACAACAAAAACAGCTTGCTTACCAGTAGATAAACCTAGTTTTCGTTTTGCTTCTTCAGAAGATAATTTTTGATTCAGTAAATTTAAACGGATCGGATTTCCAGTTAATTTGATTTTAGCTTTAGGAAAATAAGCGTCCATATTCTCATAAGCAACACATATTGATTTTGCACCAGGTGCTAACCATTTATTTGTGATGCCTGCATATGAATTCTGTTCTTGTATTAGTGTCGGAATGCTTAACCAACTCGCTGCTTTCAATGCAGCTGCTGATGCAAAACCACCTGTACCAATTGCCATTGATGGCTGAAATTTGATCATGATCGCGACGGATTGAAACAAACTAAAAATGAGTTTAAATGGAAAAAGAAAATTCTTCAAATCAAATTTTCTTTGAATCCCACTAATCCAAAGTCCTTTAATATTATAACCTAATTGAGGAATTTTTTCCATTTCCATTTTTCCCTTTGCGCCTATAAAAAGAAATTCAGCTTCAGGGAAACGTTCTTTAAGTTCTTCCGCGATCGCAACAGCAGGATAAATATGTCCGCCTGTGCCTCCACCTGATATGATGTATCTATGTTTTTTCATACAGTTTCACTTAAAACATCTAAAGGATTTTCTTCAGATTCATTTGCTTCGGTTTCGTCATTCGTTTTTTCAGATCTGTTTGATTTTTTACTAACACTCAACATCACCCCTAAAGCAACACATGTCATCCATATAGATGAACCTCCACTACTAATCAGTGGTAGAGTTTGCCCTGTAACCGGAATCAATTCTACAGCAACACTCATGTTAATCAATGCTTGAAAAATGATTGGTAAGCCAACAGCAATCGCTAAAAGCTTGGCATAAAAACTTGATGATTTCACAACAACAATTGTAAACCTGAAAAACAAGAATAAATAAGCTAACAAAACTGAAATACCACCAATAAGTCCAAATTCTTCAACAATAATGGCGTAAATAAAATCTGATGATGACTGTGGCAGGAAGTGTCGTTGAACACTTTTACCAGCACCTTGCCCAAAGATTCCACCAGTTGCAATGGCAATTTTTGCTTTTTCAACTTGATATTGTTCTTCTCCAGATGCTTCAGAAAAATTCTCTATTCTGCTCATCCAAGTATCAACTCTATTTGGAAAAAGATCAGGAAAAGCTTTAGCTGTTAGTCCAAAAATCAAGAGGAAAGCAACACTAATTCCTATCACATAGCTCATATATTTCATAGGATATTGACCTATAAAAGCCAAAATAATTACCATCATAAATATTAAAGCAGCGGTAGATAAATTGGCAGGTAAAATAAGGCCTGTAATGATGAAAACTGGAAGCCATAAAAATAATAAGCTTTGCTTAAACTTGATTTCTTTATCTTTATACTTAGCGAGATATCGCGCAACATACATTAGTAAGACAACTGACGCTAAACTTGAAGTTTGAAACGAGAGATTGACGTAAGGCACAAAAATCCAACGGCTTGCATTCGCACCGCCAATTGTTGTTCCTTGTGTTAATGTGATCACCAATAATATTATGACAAAAGGAATCATGATCATCGAGATCCCTTTAAAATAATGGTAAGGCACACGGTGAAAGAAATATATAAGGGAAAAACCTAATGTAAGATGTACTAAATGTTTTAAAACATAGGCAAAGGTATTGCCATCGCCTCCGTTGATATATGCAAGATTACTACTTGCACTAAAAACTGGAACGATAGAAAATAAAGCCAAGATGGCAACAACTGCCCAAATAGCTCGATCTCCTTCAATATTGTTGAAAAACTTTAGCACCTTATTTTACGTTATAAATTATTCACTACTTTTTTAAATTGATTTCCGCGATCTTCATAATTTTCAAATAAATCAAAACTAGCACAAGCTGGTGAAAGCAACACTGCATCACCTGTTACAGCAAAATGTTGCGCTGCCAAAACTGCTTCTTCCATTGAATCTGTTTCAATTACATCATCAACACTTTTACCGAAAGCTTCGATTATTTTTGAATTATCTAAACCAAGACACACAATTGCTTTGACTTTGTGGTTTACCAAATTCAATAAATCTTTATAAGCATTGCCTTTATCAACACCGCCAACAATCCAAACTGTTGGTTTTGTCATGCTATCTAAAGCATAGAAAGTTGCGTTGATATTCGTTGCTTTTGAATCGTTGATATATGAAATATTTTCAAATTTGCGAACTTCTTCTAATCGATGTTCAACACCTTTAAAGCTTTCCATACTTTCACGAATTGTTTGTTTTCTGATTTTTAACAAACGTGCTGCAGCTGAAGCAGCCATTGCGTTTTGTGCATTGTGCGCACCTTTAACGTTTAAATTATCTACTGACATACTAAATGACTTATCTAAAGGTAAATTGATTTGTATTTTATTATTTTCTATAAATGCTGATAAATCTTGCTTGAGGTGTGTTCGGCTAAATGGAATCATTTGCACTGGCACATCAATCTGATTCAAGTACTCTGTAATCGATTTTTCATCTTTATTATAAATGAAGAAATCTTCAGCGGTTTGATTTTTTAATATTCTAAATTTCGAGGCTCTATAAAGTTCAAAACTGTCTTCATATCGATCTAAGTGATCAGGCGTTATTGAGGTTAAAATTGAAATATGCGGCTTAAAAGTCACACAACCATCCAGTTGAAAGCTACTGATTTCAAGAACATAGTTATCAACTTTTTGAGTGGCTAAATGCATTGCAAAACTATCGCCGACATTTCCTGCCATGGCAACTGATAATCCAGCAGATTTCAGGATATGATAAACCATCTTTGTGACTGTGGTCTTTCCGTTTGAACCTGTAATGGCTATGATTTTAGCATCACAATACCTGAAGCCAAATTCTATTTCTGAGATCACTTCTATGCCTGCTTTGATAGAATCTTTAATCAAAGTAACAGAATCAGGAATTCCAGGACTTTTGACAATTAAGTCAGCTTCTGAAATTCGTTTTTCATTATGTTGTCCTTCTTCAAAAGAAATATTATATTCTTGAAGTAAGTTTTTGTACTTTTCTTTTAATTGGTTTCGATCAGATAAAAACACATCGTACCCTTTGACCTGCCCCAATATCGCAGCGCCAACTCCACTTTCTCCTCCACCAAGCACAACGAGCTTTTTCATTATCTAATTTTTAGAGTTACAATTGTAATCACCGCTAATAAGATTCCGATAATCCAAAAGCGCACAACAATTTTGCTTTCGTGAAATCCAAGCTTTTGGTAATGGTGATGTAAAGGCGACATTAAGAAAACACGTCGGCCTTCACCAAATCTTTTTCGTGTATATTTAAACCAACCTACCTGAAGAACAACAGATAAATTTTCTATAAAAAATATACCACATAATATCGGGATTAAAAGTTCTTTACGTGTTGCAATAGCAATCACAGCAATGATTCCACCAATCGTCAAACTCCCAGTATCACCCATAAAAATTTGAGCTGGATAAGTGTTATACCACAAGAAACCGATTAAAGCACCGACAAAAGCAGCGATATAAATCGTCATTTCTCCAGATCGCGGAATGTACATGACATCGAGATAATCTGAAAAAATAAGGTTACCCGAAACCCATGCAAAAATACCTAAGGTAAGAACAATTATTGCTGAACTTCCTGCTGCCAAGCCATCAACACCATCAGTGAGATTGGCTCCGTTGGAAACTGCTGTGACAATAAAAATGACAATTGGTATAAAAATAATCCAAGCATAAGCACCTAAATCTTCAGAAATCCAAGTTAATGCTTTTGAATAATCAAGTTCATTATTTTTAACAAAAGGAATTGTAGTCGTTGTTGATTTCACTTCATTGGCTTGTTCAATCTTAGTTTCTTCAACTGTGTTTTTAATCACATTAGCCTCACGCACTGTCACATCTTCATGAAAATACATAGTGGCACCAACGATTAAGCCCAAGCCAATTTGACCTATGACTTTAAATTTCCCTTTTAAACCTTCTTTATTCTTTTTAAAAGTTTTGATGTAATCATCTAAAAAACCGATTGCACCCATCCATATAGTTGTGATGATGAGCAAAATGATGTAAATATTATCAAGTTGATTGAATAATAAAACAGGAATTAAAGTCGCAATGATAATAATTAGTCCACCCATTGTCGGTGTTCCTGCTTTTTCGACTTGACCTTGTAAGCCAAGTTCACGAACACTTTCACCGATTTGTTTTCTTTGTAAAAACAGAATAATACGTTTACCAAAAATGGTTGAAATGAGCAGTGCAAAAATCAATGCAAATGCAGCTCTAAATGAGATATACTGAAACAACCTTGCGCCTGGCAAGTTGTAATTCTCTTCTATAAAATCAAATAAATAATAGAGCATGATTTAAAGATTAAAAAGTTTAAAATTAGTTGTCACATGCTCAACATCATCAAAGTCGTTTTTAACGCCATTGACATCTTGATAAGTTTCGTGTCCTTTTCCAGCAATAAGAATAATATCGTTTGCTTGAGCCATTTTACAAGCCGTTTTTATCGCCTGACCTCTGTCTGTTATTCTGATATATTTTGAAGTATTCTGGGCTTCTACGCCAGCTTCAACATCATCGATTATTTCATCTGGATTTTCAAAACGTGGATTGTCACTAGTAAATATCACTTGTGTGCTTAAACTCGTCGCGATATTTCCCATCACAGGACGTTTTGTTTTATCTCGATTTCCGCCACAACCAACAATTGTTGTGAGTGTTTCGTTATTTGTACGAATAGAATTGAGTGTTTTTAACACGTTTTTTAAAGCATCTGGTGTATGCGCATAATCAACAACGGCATGAACTTTCTTTTTGGGAGAAACGAGATGTTGAAAACGACCAGCTACTGGTTCTAATTTTGTTAATGCTTCAACAATTTCAAGCTCTAGCAAATCAAACTGTGACGCAACTGCATAAACTGCTAGAAGATTATAAACATTAAAATCTCCGATGAATCTCGACCAAACTTCAAGGCCATTTAATTCTAATTTTAAACCTTCAAAACTTTTTTCTAAAATTTTAGCCCTAAAATCTGCAATGGTTTTAATCCCATAGAAAACTTTTTTTGCAGAGGTGTTTTGTAAAATGAATTCACCATTTTTATCATCTTTATTACTGACCGCAACAGCAGTTTTTGGAAGTTGATCGAAAAGCTGTTTTTTGACATCGCGATATTCAGCAAATGAATGATGATAATCAAGATGGTCATGAGATAAATTCGTAAAAGCAGTGACATCAAAGTCTAAACCTAAAGTTCTTTTTTGATCGATTCCGTGTGAGCTCACTTCCATAAAGCAATATTCAACACCAGCATCAACCATATCTCTCATGTGCTTATTAATTGTTAATGAATCAGGCGTTGTTAATGAAGTTGAAATAGATTTCTCATTAATTTTAATGACAACGGTTGATATCAAACCCACTGGAAATCCGAGATTTTTAAACAATTGATACATCAAACTCGTCGTTGTTGTTTTTCCGTTGGTTCCTGTCACACCAATTAATTTCAAAGACTTTGATGGGGAATCGTAATAATGATTTGCCATATAAGCCATGGCTTGACGAGAGTCATTCACCCTAACATAAGTCACATCATTCGAGATGGTTTTCGGCATTTCTTCACAAATCACTGCAGTCGCACCAAACTCAACAGCTTTTTCTATAAAATCATGTCCGTTTGCTTTCTCACCATCGATAGCTATAAAACAATCATTGACTTTGATTTCACGAGAATCAAAATGTATGGCATTGATGTCTTGATCTGTTCGACCGATAACTTCTTCAAGAGAAACTCTATATAATATGTCTTTTAATTGTTTCAACCTAAAATTAAATTTATTTGTGTTTGAGATTTGATTTTTGTTCCTGCTGAAATAGATTGCTTCACGACTTTCCCTTCGCCGATTAGCTTTACATTAAGACCATTATTTTCCAAAATAGAAATGGCATCCATTGCTGGCATTCCGACTAAATTTGGCATAATGGTTTTATACTTTCTAGCTATTTCATTGTAATTATCTGATGATTCTTCTTCTTTTAATGAAGCAAATTGAACTTTTTCAATTTCATCAACCAATGGCGTATCGGAATAAATTTTCTTAGCAATACTTTTAAAAACAGGTGCTGCTACTTTACTTCCATAATAACCTATTCTTGGGTTTGGTTTATGAATAACAACGATGCAAGAATACTTTGGCTCATCCGCTGGAAAATAACCTGCAAAAGATGAGATGTATTTCCCTGAACCTTTCCAGTATTCAGTTTGGCATGTACCTGTTTTACCTGCCATCGAAAAATCTTCTGAATAAATCCCTTCTGCAGTTCCCCGCTCAACAGCGTTTTGCAAAATACTTTTCGCTTGCTTCGCAGTTTCTTCAGAGCAAACACTTCCTGAGATAATTGGTTTTTCGTAACTTTCTATAATTCGATTACGATCTCTTACAGATTTAATAAATTTCGGTTTGACCAACATTCCATCATTTGCAATCGCATTATAAAAAGTTAATGTTTGCAAAGCAGTCAGCGAAACACCATAACCAAAAGACATCCACGGTAAAGTTGTTCCATACCAATTAGCATCATCAGGATGTGGTATATGCGGGTGTCCTTCTCCTTTTATCTGCAAACCTATTTTCTCATCTAATCCCATCATTTTTAAACGATTAGAGAATTGCTCTGGTTTGTCTTTATAATTGTTATAAATCATTTTTGCAAAAGCCGTATTTGAAGATAACTCCAGAGCACGAGCAACAGAGATTTTACCATAACCTCCATAACGTGAATCTGTGACAACACGGTCAAAATATTCAATACGGCCTTTTTCAGTATTAATAACAGTACTTGTATCAACAACTTTATCCTCTAAAGCTGCAACCAGGCTCATCAATTTAAATGTTGATCCTGGTTCATGCGTTTCGTAAACAGCGTAATTTCTTTTTTCATAATATTTACCAAACTCTTTACTCATACCCAAATTGGCAATCGCTTTTATTTCACCAGTTTTGGTTTCCATCACGATGGCAGTTCCGTGATCAGCCTCAAAAGCTTCAAGCTGTTTTAGTAAAGCATGATGCGTAATATCTTGAATGTTCACGTCAATTGTCGTGACAACATCAAGACCATCAACTGGTTCAATTTGATTAATATCGGTAATTGGTTTCCACTGTCCTTTCGCTATTTTCTGTTTTAAACGCTGCCCTTTTTCTCCTTGTAAATAATCTTCAAAAGCACCTTCTAAACCAACATTATTGTAACCAACAGTTCTTTTCCCAACTTTTCCAAGAGGATATTCTCGCACTGTTGATTGCTCCGCGATAAATCCGCCTTTATAGGCACCGAGATTAAACATCGGTAAGCCTTTCACTTTTAAATATGCAGAATAGTCAAGGTTTTTGGCAATAAAAACGTAACGGTTATTGAGCTGACGCGCCTTCTTGAATTTTACTTGATAATGATTTGAAGAACGAGGAAAAATTTCCGCTAAACCATCAGCAAGTGGCTCAAGGTATTTTTTAAAGTTAGCATCTGAAACAGAAACCGGATCAAAACGGATTTCATATTTTGTAACAGAAGTTGCCAACAGATTCATTTTAGAATCATAAACATTACCGCGATTTGGTTCAATTGTAAATGTGCGATAAACTGTACTTTGTGCTAAATCTTCATATTTATCACCTTCGACAAATTGAATTGTAAAAAGCTTATAAACGATCAGCACTGCCACTGCAAAAAATGCAGCAAGAACAATGAAATAACGTTTGATTATGTGCTTTTCTTTATTCATCTTCTGACTTAACAACTATTTTGTAAGCTGGTTTAAGCGACGTGTAAATTCCTCTTTCGCTCATCATATCAGCTATATTTGACTCCATTTTCAAACGCATTAAGCGTTTTCTTGTATCAACAAATTCACTTCTTAATTCTTGCAATTCTTGATTGAGCTCTGCAACTTCATAAACTTTCTGTTCTGCTTGATGAGAACTCGCAATCATGATCATTGCCAAAACAGTGATATACACAATAAAAACCCATGTTTTCAATGAATCTTTACTGGTTAAAAAATCTCCTTTTAAAAAAGAAAAAAAACCATCTTGCATACTTATACTTTTTCTGCGATACGAAGTTTTGCGCTTCTTGCTCGATTATTTTCTAAAATTTCGTTTTCTTGAGGAACAATTAATTTCCCCACCTTTTTAAGAGGTGCTAAATTATTACCATAAAAATCTTTTTGAACCTGACCAGAAAAGTTTCCATCTCTTATAAAACGCTTAACCAACCTATCTTCTAAAGAATGATATGTGATACAACTCAAGCGACCTCCTTGAGATAAAACATCTGGAGTTTGCTTAAGAAATTCTTCAAGTGCGAGCATTTCTTGATTGACTTCAATGCGAATGCCTTGATATATTTGTGCTAAAAATTTATTTACTTTCGTTTTTGGTAACAGAGGCTCAACAATTGAATTGAGCTGTGTTGTCGTTTGTATTTTTTCATTTTGTCTAGCTTGAGAAATAACACGAGCCAACTTATGCGCCATTTTTAATTCGCTATAACGTCTGAAAACACGTGTCAACTCTTCTTCCTCATATTCATTAATAAGTTCAGTAGCGCTCAATTCTGTATTCTGATTCATTCTCATATCAAGACTTCCTTCAAAACGGGTTGAAAAACCTCTTTCTGCTTTATCGAATTGATGAGAAGACACGCCAAAATCAGCTAAAATCCCATCAACTTTTTTGACTTTATAAAATT
Organism: Psychroflexus sp. S27; assembly: GCF_002810405.1. Lineage (NCBI taxonomy): Bacteria > Pseudomonadati > Bacteroidota > Flavobacteriia > Flavobacteriales > Flavobacteriaceae > Psychroflexus > Psychroflexus sp. S27. Next base: position 58,692 of record NZ_NEXQ01000020.1, read on the forward strand.
TTAAAAAGCGATTAATATGTCTAAAATTCGCTTCAATTAATTCAAATCTAGGATCATCTATTTTATTCAAAACAGCGTCTTGATCTTGATCAAAAGCATATAATTTTCCCTCATCACCTAAGCGTGATAAAATTTCACGTGAATGTCCGCCACCTCCAAAAGTGACATCAACGTAAATGCCTTCTGGCTTAATCGCCAAAGCATCAACTGATTCTTTCAGCAAAACCGGTATGTGATACGCTTTATTCATCATCTTGATCTCCCATTACTTCTTCTGCCAATTCAGCAAAATCATCAACATCATTTAATACTTTCTCATAATTCTCTTTATCCCAAATCTCGATCATTTCACCGGCTGAAGACAAAACGACTTCTTTTTGAAGCTCTGCAAAAGCTGATAAATCTTTTGGAACTAAAATTCTAGAGTTAGCATCCGCCTCTATCAACTTCACGCCAGCGGTAAATTTTCTAACAAAATCGTTGTTTTTCTTTTTAAATTTATTCAAGCGGTTAATTTTGCCCATCAACTTGTCCCATTCCTGCATTGGATAAATTTCTACGCAGTTTTGAAATACAGATCGCTTAAGCACCAAGCCGTCATCAACAACATTTGCTAACTGCTTTTTGAGTGCTGATGGCAATGTGAGTCGACCTTTAGCGTCGATTTTACATTCATATGTTCCTATAAAGTTGAGCATTGCTAAAAATTACATTTCAAATATATTGAAAAATTTCCCACATTTACCCACTTTTTACCACATTGTTGATAAGTTTTTACTCAAGTCCATTTCTTAAAATTTGAAAAGCAAAGAATAGCGCAGCATTCGAAAGATTTGAAGTCAACTCATTGATAATGAATTTGTTTTCATTTAAAAATACATTAGCCTTAGAGAAATAATTTGAATTGAATTTAAAATCATAACAAGGCTTTTATAAATATCATTATATTTGAGAATTCAAAGAACCGGATTTAATGGAACAACATATACAGCAAGACGGTAAGTTTAAATTTTTTGAATATGGCGAAGGTCAACCGCTAGTCATTCTTCATGGATTAATGGGCGGATTGAGTAACTTCGATGGTGTTATGAGTTTTTTCCCTGAAAAGGGTTATAAAGTTGTCATACCTGAACTTCCGTTGTACGACTTACCTCTTCTTAAAACAAACATTAAAGTTATCACCAAATTCATTAAAGAATTTATTGAGAAACGCGATTATGGACAAGTCATTTTAATTGGTAATTCCTTGGGCGGACATATTGGTTTACTCACAACCAAACTTTATCCCGAATTAGTCAAAGCACTTGTTATTACTGGGAGTTCCGGTCTTTATGAAAGTGCCATGGGTGAAAGCTACCCTAAACGTGGTAACTATGAATACATCAAAGAAAAGGCAGAAAATGTCTTTTACGATCCTGAAGTTGCGACTAAAGAAATTGTTGATGATGTTTATGAAACGGTCAATGATAGATCTAAATTAGTCAGAACTTTAGCGATTGCAAAAAGTGCAATCCGTCACAATATGTCGAAAGATTTACCAGAGATGACAACGCCAACTTGCATTATCTGGGGAAAACAAGATAATGTGACGCCACCAAATGTGGCCGAAGATTTTAATAAACTACTTCCAGATTCTGAATTACATTGGATTGACAAATGCGGTCACGCTGCTATGATGGAGCATCCAAATGAATTTAATGAAGTGCTATACACTTGGCTTAAAAAGAGAAATCTTTAAAAATTAATTTTATGTTGATCAAATCTGCAAAATTCGTTGAAAGCAACAGCGATGTGCTTAAATGCCCAAAATCTTCTTTACCTGAATATGCTTTTATCGGTCGAAGTAATGTTGGAAAATCTTCCTTAATCAACATGCTGACTAACCATAAAAATTTAGCAAAGGTTTCTGGGAAACCAGGAAAGACAAGATTGATTAATCATTTCTTAATTAATGACAATTGGCATCTTGTCGATCTTCCAGGTTACGGTTATGCAAAAGTGAGCAAGAAGGAAAAACGAACTTTTCAAAAATACATCACAGCATATTTTGAAAAAAGGCCTCAACTGGTCAACACATTTGTTTTAGTCGATATTCGACATGAAGTTCAGCCAATTGATCTTGATTTTATGATTTGGTTAGGCGAAAGCACAATTCCTTTTTCTATTATTTTCACAAAAGCTGACAAGTTAAAATCAACTCAAATCGAAAAAAATGTCGCTGCTTATTCTGCGAAATTGCTGGAGACTTGGGCTGAAATGCCACCTTACTTCATCACTTCTTCAGCTCACAAAATTGGACGTGATGATATTTTAGATTACATCAACAATATCAACAAAAGTTTATAGTTTTAAGGGATAAGAATCGGCAATTTTCTCGTTGAGAGCTTAACTGAGACTTTTTCTTTTTCACCGCAATATTCTCCATCTATCTGAAATGATACAGGTTGATGACAAAAAACTTCTACTTCCTTAACAGGGAAAATCTCAACAATGTTTGGATCAAATTCGATTTCATTTGAAAGCGTTTTTAAAATTTCTTTGACATCAAAATCTTTAAAAATTAAAACTTCAAAAATACCATCATCCATTTTTGCATTTGGATTGACAACAGCACCTGTTCCATATTTTTGAGCATTGGAAAAAGCCAGAAAAACACCACTTCTTTTAATTTCCTTATCATTATATTTAATAGTAAAATCAAAAGGATATCTGCTTTCCCATAAAGTAGGAAGCGATTGTAATAAATATCCCATTTTACCACGAATGGCTGATGCTTCATAATTTTTGATCAATTCAGCATTAAGTCCAAAATCACTGATATGTAAATAAATTTCATCTTCAATTTTCAACATATCTATTGATATTTTATTTCCACCCAAAGCAATATCAATTTGAGAATACAAATTATCAGGAATATTAAGATTCACAGACAGTCCGTTAGCGGAACCTGTGGGAAATAAGGCGACTGCCGTAGTCTCATCCTTCAAAACCTCAGCAAGCATTTTTAAAGTTCCGTCTCCACCTAAAACAAAGATGCGATCAAACTTTTGTCTGTCGAGAATTTTCACTATTTCAGCATGATCATTTTCTCCTGTGGTTTTATAAATTTCAAAAGCTATATTTTTTTCATTTAAAACACTGACAATTCTGTCAACAATATCTGTTTTGTCAATGTTTCCTGAAATTGGATTGACGATTATTAAAACTTTTTGTAAATTTTCCATTGTGGCGTCTTTCAGTTCATAAAATTAATTAATTTAAAGCAACAGAATCACATTAAAACATCAAAATTTGAAACTCGATCTCAAACTTTATCGCGGCTATGCAAATAACAATGAAATTAAAGTTTATGGACATGTTTTTAAGTCTTGGGCGCCTGATAAATTTCGCCTAGACAGAAAGGGAATCAAGCACGCTTTTTCTGTCATACATATGTTTAGGATAAAACCTTTAAAAAACATTGAGATTGATTTTAAATTTCAAAATTTGACAGCACAAGCTGTAACTCGAGAAGATGGTTACTTTGAATTTAATGTCCCTTACGATGGCGATCTAAAAAGTGGCTGGCACACCTATGAAGTCAGTTGCAAAATCAAAAAAATTGGTATTGTCGAAAAAGGAGAATTCCTAAAACCTTATGAATCTGAATATGCAATTATTTCAGATATAGATGATACTTTTTTAATATCACACAGCAATAGTTTCTTTAAAAAACTATATGTGATGTTATCTAAAAACGTCAATAAACGAAAGATTTTTGATGATGTTGTTGACCATTATAAAGCTTTAAGTCAGGCAGGTCAAGAATCTAAAAAAGCATCTAATTCATTTTTCTATGTTTCCAGCAGTGAGTGGAATTTATATGCATTTATTGAAAATTTTGCACAATTACATGAATTACCAAAAGCTGTTATTCAACTCAAAAAAATAAAAAAAGGAATTACTGACTTCTTGATGACTGGTCGAGGTCAGCACAATCATAAATTGGAAAAAATCAAAGACATCATTTCATTTTACCCTGAAATTTCTTATGTTTTACTAGGTGATGATTCTCAAAAAGATCCTTTTATTTATGAAAAAATTTGTCAAACTTATCCAAATCGTATAAAGGCGATTTATATAAGGCAAGTTGGAAGTAATCAAAAAAAAGAGGTCGTTTCAACTTTAAAGAAAATTGAAAACCAAGATGTTGAAGTCTGTTATTTTAAAGAAAGTTCAAAAGCGATTGAACATTCTAGGAAACATAAAATTATCACTTAAAATAAGCTGATCTCATCTTTAATTGCAGACAAGATCAGCATTTGAAACTATTCTTTCTTCAACTCTAATTTTTCAGCAAAGTAATCACAGAAATCGTGGAAAGTTGCTGTCATTTTCTCATCATCTGTTGCACGCTGAAAGGTGTTAGCCATACTGACTAAGGTTTGATGAAAAAACTTCTGCATCTCATCAACAGGCATATCTTTCGTCCATAAATCAATACGTAAAGTTTCTTGCGCTTTATGATCCCAGATTGACAACATTGCTGCTTTTGCTTCAGCGTTTTCTATGCCGCCATCTTTTGCAGACCATCTAATTTTTTCTGGAACTTTATTCTCATCTGTTTCTAGATTGATATTGATATCAGCTTTTCTTTTTGACATTTCTTAAGGTTTATAATTCGCTTTATTAAAAATTTCTATCGCTTTCATTTGTAACATTTCGGCTGGTGACACCTCAGGGTTTTTCTTCATAAAATCACGTACAATCTGCCACCCTATATATTGACCAATTCTTGGTGAAGATTCATTATCAACACCTAAATAAAATTTTGAAAAAGGTGCCAAATTGATAAATCTTTCATTTAAATCAGTCTTTGTGGAATAGATCATTTCTTGCTCTACAAAATGTTGCCAAGTTTGTTTTTCATTATTTTTCGCCCAATTCATTTGATCTTCAGTATAATGAATTTTCACAGCATCAGACTCAAAAGGAATCGTAATATCTTTAAAATACAATAATTTACCATAGTAAATCATTTTTGAAATAAATTGACGCGAATCTGCCTTTGGGGTTAGCGATTCAGCATAAGTTAGAGCGATGTCTGATAACATATATTTCTTGTCTTGATATTGACTGATATATGTTTCAAAATCCATGTAAAATTTATGATCTTTTCCTAAATAATTATCTAGAGACACAAACAATAAAGTGTCAACAACAACTGCTTTATTTTTGTAATCAACACTTTCAGCCAAAGTCAGAACAGTGGGTTTGTTCACTTGAGGGAAATAATGCTTAACATATTTAAAAAAACGCTCGATATCTTTCTTTTCTTCTGAAAAACTCTCAAAAGCCTCAGCTACTTCACTGTTAATTTCATTCTGTAAACTATCATTCATTTTATCAATCCATAAGCTATCTTGAACATTAGGATTAAAAAAATAAGGATATTCCTTTTTAAGTTCAGGTAAATCTGAAGCCTCTGCATTAGCAAAAGTACGATCAAATCTATCGATTTTTATGTCGATATTTTGCGCTTCAACTTCTTTTAAAATTTTTGAATCCTCTTGATTTGAACATGATGTCATCAAAAATACAAATCCACTCAAAAAGAAAGTAATTCTAACCAATTGCTTCATCAAAATTTATTTGGTTTTGATATATTTGACTGCAAATGTAATTATAATAAATCTTAATCGAGAAGGCATGCAATCTGAAAAAATCATAAACTTTATCAAAAATTGGCTTACAGATTATGTAGAAAAAGCTCATCAAAAAGGTTTTGTCGTTGGTATCTCTGGCGGAATTGATTCAGCAGTTGTCTCAACTTTATGTGCCATTACAGGAAAACCGACCTTATGTGTTGAAATGCCAATACACCAAGATATAAATCAGGTTGATCGCGCTCAAAAACATATCGATTTTTTAAAGAAAAAACATAAAAATGTCAGTTCGATTTCTGTTGATTTAACCTCTACTTTTGAAACCTTTAAAAATGAAATGCCATCAACAGATTCGCCTCAGCTTGATTTAAGCTTAGCCAATACAAGAGCTCGACTACGCATGACATGTTTATATTATTTTGCAGGACTTGGTAAACAACTGGTTGTTGGAACCGGAAATAAAGTTGAAGATTTTGGTGTTGGTTTTTTTACTAAATATGGTGACGGCGGCGTTGATATTAATCCGATTGCCGATTTAATGAAGTCTGAAGTTTTTGCATTAGCGAAAGAATTAGAAATTATTGATGTTATCCAAAAAGCTCAGCCAACAGATGGTTTGTTTGGAGACGAAAGAAGCGATGAAGATCAATTGGGCGCGACTTACGATGAACTTGAATGGGCAATGACTTTTGAAGGAGATGTTACTCAACTTAGCAAAAGACAAACTGAAGTTTTAGAAATATTTCAGCGTTTAAACAAGCAAAATCAACACAAAGTGACGCCAATTCCTATTTGTGAAATTCCTGAGAATCTTAAATAATACGATTTAATTTTCTGGCAATTAGAACTTCAAGTTGCTTGTATTCCATCGTTTCTTGTAAAATTTCCATGCGTTGATCATCATCAGCATTTTGAATTTCTTTCATCATATCTTCTACTTTTTGATGAATCAGAATACGTCTTAAATTAAGGATGGTTTCTGTCACTTCTGAAGGCTCGAGTTCATTTCTATCTTTAACAAAAATATTCTGACTTTCCCATTTATGAATATCGTATTTATCAAATTGCATCACAACAGAAGTTGCTTCACTCGCTAATTCTGTATTAAGATTATTGATAAATGAAGAGATTTCAAATTTTTCTTGCGTTGATAAATTATCAATTAATTTTTGATATAAATCTTTAAAAACATCATCAGTAAATTCAACTTCATCACTTTGAAGATCCATGTAGATTTTTTCATAAACCTTATGTTCAGTCGAAATAGGTTTTAAAACCTCATTTCCCGTTTCATCAAAATCAATTTCAAAATCTTCAAAACTTGCAGAATGAGAACCATACTTAAAAAGTAAACCGATAATAATACGTTCCAACTCTTTTTGCGGATCAACTTTTGGCAGCTCAATGTCTTTAACTTTAGAGAGTTTTTCTGGTTGTTTCTGCTGTTGTTTATTCTTATTTTTAGATTGACGATTCAGCATTTGATCCAGCGTACTGAATAGAATTCCTTCAGAAACTTGCATGATGTTCGCACAGCTTTTAATATACAATTCCTGCTTAATTGGATCAGGAATTTTAGCGATGCTTTCGACAATATCCCGAGTTAACTCGGAAGTTTTGACAGGATCATTTTGTGCTTCTTCTGCTAAAAGAGAAGCTTTATACTGAATAAAATCTTGCGCATTATTTTTTAAAAAATCTGAAACTTCTTCAAAGGAATTTTTCCTTGCAAAACTATCAGGATCTTCACCTTCTGGAAAGCTACAAATTTTGACATTCATGTCTTGCTCTAAAATCAAATCGACACCACGTAATGAAGCACGCTGACCTGCAGCATCACCATCAAATAAAACAGTAATATTTGAAGTTAAACGTTTGATGAGTCTGATTTGATCTGGCGTTAAAGCCGTTCCAGAAGAAGAAACAACATTTTGCAGACCACTTTGGTTAAACTGAATAACATCGGTATAACCTTCAACTAATAAACAATTATCATTTTTTGCTATGGATTGCTTGGCTTGATATAAACCGTAAAGAATTTTACTTTTATGATAAATTTCGCTTTCTGGCGAATTAAGATATTTAGCTGTTTTTTTGGATTGATCTAGAATACGACCACCAAAACCAAGCACACGACCAGACATGGAATGAATCGGGAAAATGACTCGCCCACGAAAAGCATCATAAGTTCGGTCACCACTTTTTTTGGTCAAACCCGTTGATAAAAGATAATCGAGTTGATACTTTTCTTTCTGCGCCCTATCGGTTAACGCAGTCCAATTTTCAGGTGAATACCCAAGTTCAAATTTTTTGATGGTTTCATTTGTAAAACCACGTTCTTTAAAATAGCTTAAGCCAACAGATTTCCCTTCATCAGTTTTGAAAAGTTGTTTAACAAAAAAATCACGTGCAAAAGCTGAAACAGCAAACATGCTTTCTTTAACAGAAGCCTTTTCTTTTTCTTCATCAGTTTGCTCGGTTTCTTCTATTTCAATGCCATATTTTTTAGCTAAATATCTGATGGCTTCAGGATAAGAATAATGCTCATGCTCCATGATAAAGCTAATCGCGTTCCCTCCTTTTCCCGAAGAAAAATCCTTCCAAATCTGCTTTACTGGCGACACCATAAAACTCGGTGTGCGTTCATCAGAAAAAGGACTCAAACCTTTAAAATTAGAACCAGATTTTTTGAGTTGAACATAATCGCCAATCACCTCCTCTACTCTGGCGGCATCAAAAACTTTATCTATTGTTGACTTTGAAATCAATTGTATAAATTATTTTTCGCGGTTAATCACATAATCAACCATTAATAATAAGGACGCTTTGTAATCAGATTCTGGATATTTCTTTAGATATTGAAGTGCTTCATCTTTATAGGCATGCATTTTTTCTTCAGCATAAACCAGTCCATTTGAATCTTTGACAAACTGAATCACTTCTTGTACACGCTTAGAGTCTTTGTTATGATTTTTCACAGAATTGATCAACCATTTTTTATCCTTTTTGGAAGCTTGGTTCAATGCATAAATTAATGGCAATGTCATTTTCTGCTCCTTAATATCTATACCCGTAGGTTTACCTATTTTCTGTTGACCATAATCAAATAAATCATCTTTTATTTGAAAAGCCATTCCGATCAACTCGCCAAACTTTCGCATATCCTCAACATCTTGAGATTTGGGCTTAACAGCAGCAGCGCCCAAACTACAACAAGCTGCGATTAGTGTTGCTGTTTTTTGACGGATGATATCATAATAAACCTCTTCAGTAATATCAAGACGTCTTGCTTTTTCGATTTGTAAAAGTTCGCCCTCACTCATCTCACGAACAGCAACTGAAATAATTTTCAACAAATCAAAATCATCATTATCTATAGAAAGTAATAATCCTTTGGATAAGAGGTAATCACCAACAAGCACGGCAATTTTATTTTTCCATAAAGCGTTTATTGAGAAAAAACCTCGACGTTGATTACTATCATCAACAACGTCGTCGTGAACTAAAGTTGCGGTATGAATAAGTTCTATGACTGAAGCGCCACGATAAGTTCGGTCATTGACTTCTCCTTTTGAGACCATTTTTGCCACTAGAAATACAAACATTGGACGCATCTGTTTTCCTTTGCGATTAACAATAAAGTGTGTGATTTTATTAAGAAGCGCAACCCTCGAAGACATAAAGAGCGAAAACTTTTTCTCGAAAAGTTCCATTTCATGCGCAATGGGTTCCTTTATTTGATAAACTATTTTCATATGTCAAAAATAGCAAAGTAAATATAAATTTCATTCATTAAAAGAAGCTAAGAATATTTTAAGAAAGAGTATCTTGATTTGATGTAATAGCTTAATTTTTTCTAAACAATAATAAGGACAATTAACACTCGGAACAATCTTAAAAGTATGAACTCAACAGAGATTCTCTTAAAAAACAATAAGCTTGTCACTTTTAACAAATAATTTTTTGGACTTAATATGATTTATTTTAAGTTCACGCCAGATTTAATAACTTAAATAAATTAACATGAAAAAAATTACTTTACTAGCTTTACTTTTTGTGGCATCAATCGGTTACTCTCAAACAGTGATTTGGGAAGATGACTTTAATGACGAAGATATTTCAGATTGGACACTTTATGATGAAGATGGAGATGCTAACGAATGGTTTGTTGTTCAAATAGAGGAAGAAGATGGGACTCCTGTCAACACTCCTGTTCTTAGATCAGCATCATGGAGCTCTTTTTCAGGTCCATTGACTCCAGATAATTACGCTGTTTCCCCTGCAATAGACTTAACTGGGGAGGATGGAACAAATACAATTACTTTAACTTGGAATGTGTCAGCTGCAGACGCTGCGTACTCTGATGAAAACTACACTGTTTATGTTGCCACAGGAAACTCTGTTTCAGAATTAACATCAAGCTCTATTAGTTTTAATGAATTGGTTTCAGACAATGGCCCTGCTGGTTCAGAAAATTTCTATGAAAAAACTCTAGATTTGACTAGTATGGCAGGAGAAACAGTCTATGTTGGCTTTAGACATCATGACGTTACTAATGTTTTCACAATTGAAATAGATGATGTTTCTGTAACCACTGAGCCAAATGCTTCAAACGATCAATTTGCAGCGCATAACTTTAAATTCTACAACACAACTGATGTTCTTGGTTTATCTGCAAATACAAATATTGATACTATTGAAATTTTCAATTCTTTAGGTCAAAAAGTTGGGACTTATGAACTTGATTCAATGAATTCTGAAATCAATATCAGTAATTTATCATCTGGTTTATTTATTGCTAAAGTAAGCATCGGTGATTCTTCAGAGACATTCAAATTTGTCAAGTAAAATTAATTTTACATTACATAATATGACCCAGAACTTTTGTTCTGGGTTCTTAAAAGATTCTTTATTGTGTTAATGAATTCAATTTTTAAAAAACAGAAATAAAAATTTTATATAGATTTCCTTAAATAAAAAACACTCTAGTTGTTTTTAACAATTAAATTTATAGTATTATCATTAATTGTTATATATTCACGCCGTAATTAATAACTTAAAATAAATAAACATGAAAAAAATTACTTTACTATTAGCTTTTGCTTTAATGTCAATAGCGACACAAGCGCAAGAAATCATCAACAGACCAGGTGGCATAGCACAAACAGGTTTAATTTCAACTAAAGGAAATGACGGTACTGCTGTCTATGGTGCTGATTTTTTTACAATTACTGAAGAAGTCACTCTAGGAACATTAGATATTAGTGGCTTTGGTAGTTTAGATGTAAGTTCAGGTGGTCTATTTTCTTTTGAAAGTAATATTACCGACTTTAATGTTTATATTTTTGAAGATAATAATGGTGCACCTGATGGTGATCCAGAATCAGGCGGAGAACTTTACGCACTAGCTAATATTACTGACGCCAACTACACTTTAACAGATGGTAACTTTTTACAAATTGATTTAACAGCGGCTAATGGAGGTACAGAAATTACCTTACCAGCAGGTAACTATTGGATTTCTGCTTTCCCTTCTGCAACAACTGCTCCTACTGGAGATGGTCGTTGGAACTGGATGGGTTCTGATGAAACTACTACATACAATGCTGTATTAATTGACCCAGCTAACTTATTTGGAGCCGGAGCAACTTCTTGGACTGATGCGTCAGCTTTACTTGGCGAGCCATTCCCAACATTTTCATGGGTTTTAAGAGACAATACAGCAATGGGTGTTGCAGGTGATTTAGCTGAAATGATTTCTGTTTATCCTAATCCAACTTCAGACTTTGTACAATTGAACTTACCTTCTCATATCGAAGTAACTTCAGTACAAATGTTTGACCTATTAGGAAAAAACATTGATGTTGAACTTAACAATAATAAACTTGATTTAACTTCTTTTGCTGAAGGTGTTTACATGATTAGCATTGAAACAAACCAAGGTAAATTAACTAAGAAGATTATCAAAAAATAATCTAAGTTTTCTTAGAATAACAAAACCCAGAACTTTCGTTCTGGGTTTTTTGCTTTTAAACATGTTTTATATTTAATGCTTATTCGCTAATTGTCCACAAGCAGCATCAATGTCCTTACCTCTTGAGTGTCTTAAAGTTACTGTTATTCTGTTTGCTTCAAGTGCATTTTTATATTTCGCAACAGCATCATCTGAAGCTTGCTGAAACTGTCCATCATCAATTGGGTTGTACTCAATCAAGTTAACCTTGCACGGAATGTGTCTGCAAAATTCAATTAATGCACGAATGTCTTGATGAGTATCGTTAATCCCTTCCCACACGATGTATTCGTAAGTGACAGGTTTATTTGTTTTCTCATACCAATATATTAAAGCATCTCGCAAATCTTCTAAAGGAAATCTTTCGTTAAAAGGCATGATCTGGCTTCTGACTTCATTTCTCGCAGAATGCAATGAGACAGCTAAATTGAATTTCACTTCATCATCTGCCAATTTTTTAATCATTTTCGGAACACCGGAAGTTGATAAGGTAATTCGTCTTGGTGACATTCCTAATCCTTCAGACGATGTGATTTTTTCAATAGACTTTAAAACATTATTGTAATTCATCAATGGTTCGCCCATTCCCATATAAACAATATTTGATAAAGGCATATCATTATACAAACGGCTTTCTCTATCAATGGCGACAACTTGGTCATAAATTTCATCTGCATTGAGATTTCGCAAACGCTTTAATTGTGCTGTTGCACAAAATTTACAATCTAAACTACATCCTACTTGTGAAGAAACACAAGCTGTTGTTCTTGAATAAGTCGGAATCAAAACAGATTCAACTGTGAAGCCATCATGAAGTTTGACAGCATTTTTGATGGTTCCATCAGAACTGCGTTGCATGGTATCAACTTCGATGTTATTAATCACGAAGTTTTCCTGAAGCATTTCACGCGTTTGTTTTGAGATATTTGTCATATCATCAAAATCATAACAGGCTTTTTGCCACAGCCACTCATAAACTTGAGTGCCTCGAAATGATTTATCTCCCTGAGCCACAAAGAAATCTTGCAACTCTTTTTTACTTAATGCGCGTATATCTTTCTTAGAATTTTTCACGTTGCAAAGGTAAAGAGAAAAAATGAGCTGACTCAATCTTATCAGAAAACCTGCATCGACTGATTATAAGCCGCCTCAAAACTCGTCATTTTGACATTTGTATCGACTTTATGTTGTGTAAAGTAAGAAAGCATTTTTTCGGTTGGCATATTTCCTGTCAGTTTATCTTTAGCCATTGGACAACCACCAAAACCCTTAATTGCGCCATCAAAGCGTCGACAACCTGCTTGATAAGCAGCATCAACTTTGTCATGCCAAGCTGTTGGTGTTGTGTGCAAATGCGCTCCAAACTCGATATGAGGATATTGAGGAATTAAGTTTGAAAAGAGATACTCTATTGTCTCACGATCTGATGAGCCAACAGTGTCAGAAAGCGACAAGATTTCAACACCCAATTGAGCAAGTTTTTCTGTCCACTCAGCAACAATATCAACATTCCATGGATCTCCATAAGGATTTCCGAATCCCATTGATAAGTAAGCCACAACTTTTTTATCATGTCGATGTGCAACTCCGATAATAGATTTAAGAACTTCAACAGATTCTGCTATGGTTTTATGTGTGTTTCGCATCTGGAAATTCTCAGAAATTGAAAAAGGATAACCTAAATAATCGATTTCATTAAACTGGCAAGCATCTTGAGCACCACGCAGGTTAGCAACAATTGCTAACAATTTGCTTTGTGTTCGGCTTAAATCTAATTGATCTAAAACTTCAGCCGTATCTCGCATTTGTGGGATTGCTTTAGGCGAAACAAAACTTCCGAAATCAATGGTATCAAAACCACAATTCAGCAAAGACTGTATGTACTTTGCTTTTTTATCTGTAGAAATAAAATTTTTGATGCCTTGCATTGCATCACGTGGGCATTCGATTATCTTCACTGATTCCATGCCTCAAAGATAAGATTTTGCAGTATTTATGAAAGCTTTAGCTGAAATAAGTCTTTGTCTCCTTATTAACTTTTATATAAAAAATTAAGACTCCTTTTGCTGAAGCACAGCTTCATTAATGTCTTTAATGAGTTGAGGCCCTTTATAAACAAAACCAGTGTAAAGCTGAACTAAACTTGCGCCAGCTTTGAACTTTTCAATCGCATCTTCAGCCGTCATAATTCCGCCAACACCAATAATCGGAAATTTTGTTAAGCTTTTTTCTTTTAAAAATTTTATTACTTCAGTTGAACGCTTTGTCAATGGTTTTCCACTCAATCCGCCAATTTCATCTTTATCAGAAGAAGTTAAACCTTCTCGACTAATTGTTGTATTCGTTGCAATCACGCCAGCTATTTTTGTAGTTTCAACGATTGAAATAATATCTAAAAGTTGATCATCAGTTAGGTCTGGTGCTATTTTCAAAAGAATTGGCTTCTGCGTTTCTTTCTCATCATTAAGCTTCTGTAAATGCAAAAGTAATTTTGTGAGCGGCTCTTTGTCTTGTAAAGCTCTTAAGTTTGGCGTATTTGGCGAACTCACATTCACAACAAAATAATCAACAACATCAAACAATGCATGGAAACAAATGGCGTAATCATTCATTGCATCTTCATTGGCTGTGATTTTATTTTTACCAATATTACCGCCAATAATCACATTTTTGTTATCTTTTAATCTTTCAAGAGTCGCCCCTACTCCTTCATTATTAAATCCCATTCTGTTGATAATCGCCTCATCCTCCTTTAATCTGAATAAACGTTTTTTAGGATTTCCATCTTGCGGTTTTGGGGTCACAGTTCCGATTTCTATAAAACCAAAGCCTAGACTTGACAGTTCTTTATAAAGTTTTGCATCTTTATCAAAACCGGCAGCTAATCCAACTGGATTTGGGAATTTAATACCAAAAACTTCAGTTTCTAATTTTTCAGAATTAACTTGATATTTTTTAAAGAATAAAAAATTAAAACCAGGGATGTTATGAAATTGACGTAAAGTCTTGAAAGTAAAATGATGTACTTCTTCAGGATCAAATTGAAAAAGAAGTGGTTTAAGAAGAGAATTATACACGAGCCAATGTTTTTGCAAAAATAACTTAATAATAAGATTTCTCAATTGAATTTGAACAGAAAAGGAAAAATAAATTGCTTATTTTTGAACATCAAAAAATAATAACATGCTGAATAATAAAGAGATTTTAGAACGATTTTTAACCTACGTCAAAATCGATACAGAAAGTGATCCAAATTCCAATGAAACACCAAGTACAGAAAAACAATGGGATTTAGTGAATTTACTAAAAAAAGAGCTTGAGGAAATCGGGATGAGTGATGTCAGTATTGATGAAAATGCATACGTGATGGCAACTTTGCCTTCTAATTGTGATCATGATATTCCTGCCATTGGTTTTGTTTCACACTTTGATACCTCTCCTGATTATACAGGTAAAAATGTCAATCCTCAGATTCATGAAAATTATGATGGAAAAGACATTGTTCTGAATCAAGAAAAAAATATTGTTTTGTCACCAAGTTATTTCGACGACTTAAAAAGATATATCGGAAATACAATTATCACGACAGATGGGACAACGCTTCTTGGTGCTGACGATAAGGCTGGTATTACAGAAATCATGTCTGCAATGGAGTACTTATTAAGAAATCCAGATATCAAACATGGAGACATTAAAGTTTGCTTTACACCTGATGAAGAAATCGGTCGCGGTGCGCATAAATTTGATGTCAAGAAGTTTGGTGCTGAATATGCTTACACAATGGATGGTAGTGAAATTGGAGAATTGGAATACGAAAACTTTAATGCAGCTTCTGCTAAAGTCACTGTTAATGGTCGTATTGTACATCCTGGTTATGCCAAAGGAAAAATGATCAACTCAATGTATATGGCTCAGAAATTCATCGATAGTTTACCAAAAGGTGAAGTTCCTGAAAAAACTGAAGGTTATGAAGGTTTCTTTCATTTAACAGCAATTAATGGTGAAGTTGAAGAAACGAAACTCAACTATATCATCCGTGATCATGACAAAGATAAATACGAGGCTCGTAAACAATTGATGGAAGATATTGTGAGAAATCTTAATGAAGAATATGGTCAAAACACTTTCGAAATTAAGATTGAAGATCAATATTTTAACATGAAAGAAAAAGTAGAACCTGTTAAACATATCGTTGATATTGCTGAAGAAGCGATGAAGGCTGTGGATATTGAACCAATCATCAAACCGATTCGTGGTGGCACTGATGGCGCTCAATTAAGTTATATGGGATTACCGTGTCCAAATATTTTTGCTGGTGGACATAACTTCCACGGAAAATTTGAATATGTTCCTTTAGAAAACATGGTAAAAGCTACTGAAGTTATTATCAAAATTGCTGAATTAACAGCAGAAAAAAGTAAATCATAAATGATTAAAAACCTCGCATTAGTCTTTATAGGTGGAGGTTTAGGAAGTATTTGTCGATACCTTATCGGCAAATACTTTTCTCAATTCAAATGGGTTGATTTTAATTTAGGAACGCTCACAGTTAACATTATTGGTAGCTTCTTAATTGGACTTTTTATAGGCTATTTTTTAAAAGACGAAAGTCAAAATCAAGATTTGTATCTTTTAACTGCAGTCGGCTTTTGCGGCGGCTTTACAACATTCTCTAGCTTTAGCATCGATCAATTAAATCTTCTTAAAAATGGCGCCTATCAAAGTTTTTTCATTTATCTTATACTGAGTTTAGTTTTAGGACTTACAGCAACATTTCTTGGTTTATTAATGACGAAAGCATGAAAAAAGCACTTTATATTTTGCTTGCCATTATCCTGATTTTTTTAGGATTTTATTTATTTGTTCATTTTCAGAAAATAGAAACGAAAGGCTATGTTAATCATGAGTTTGATGTTCCTAAGGAAATTGTTACTCAAAAATTAAATAACTTTGACTCATTTAGAAAAAATTGGCCTGTTGCAACAAAAACAGATTCGGTTAATATTGTTTTGAACTCAAATAAATCAAGTTACAGTAGTATAGAATTACTACCATCACAAAATAATTTCCCAGAACAAATTCATTTCAAAAATTGGCTCAGCAATCAGTATGTCAATTTAGATTGGACAGTTTCTAAAAACAAAAATGAATCAACTTCTGTAACCCTTAAAATTGACACGCAAGTCGACTTTTTTGATAAACTGAATCAATTGATCAATAAGGAAACAGCCATTAAAATTGCTAAAAAACAATTTACTGAAGGTCTTGAGAATTTAGAGAAAAGTATCATTAAAGAAATGCAATCATTTGATGTCAAGCCTTTAGAAAATAAAAGCTTATCTGGTGGATTCTTGTTGAAATCTCCAATGCAAAGAAGTTCAGATTTGAATGCTGCCGTGAACAATGCAAATTCAATTTTTAAAGATTTCAATCAAGCAGAAAAAGAAATCAATGTGACATTAAGTTGTATATTGATCAACAAAATCAGCTCTGATGAAGTTCAATATCAAGTAGCACAAATTCATTTAATTGAACCTGAATTGTCTCACGATTTAATTAATGCGGATTACAATATTTCTCGCATCGAAAATCAAAATTATACACGGCATCGCTTATTAGGAAATTATTCAAATATCGATAAACTATGGTATGAAAGTTTTCAAAGCATCAATCAATCTAATTCAGAAGTTTTAAACGAATTACCAATCATCTATATGTTATCGAAAGATAACCAAAGAGAAATTAATCCTTCGAAATGGCATTCTGAGTTATGGATTCCTATCGAAAACTAATATTTCTTGGAGCGATCAACTTGATTTTTTAAATCTTTTCCATTTTTCATATTTTCAATATTATCATAAATCTGGTTGACGACAGATTGTGGATCCGTCATACTTGCGACGTGAGGTGTCACTAAAACTTTAGGATGCGACCAAAAAGGTGAATTATTCGGCAAAGGTTCTTCATCAAAAACATCGAGAACAGCACTTGACAAATGCTCTTCGTTAAGCAATTGAATCAAATCATCAACAACAACATGTGGCCCGCGTGCAAGGTTAATTATCTTTGCGCCTTGAGGTAGCTTTTTAAGGTTTACATAATTCAAAACACCTTCTGTTTCTTCGGTTAATGGTAATAGGCAAATCAAAATATCGAGTTGTGACATAAATTCATCAAACTCATTTTCTGTAAAACTTCTAAAGGCTTTATTCTCTTTCTTTGATTTTGACCATCCTAAAACTTGAAAGTCATTTTGATAAAGTTTTTCTGCCACAGCTTGTCCTAAAACACCCATTCCTAAAATACCAACTTTTGTTTCCTGTGGTTGTCGGTAAGCTTTTATTTGCCAATTTCTCTCTTGTTGCTGCGCTATATGAAAATTATAATTTCTGATATGAAACAGGGTATTCAACAAAGCAAAATCAGCCATATCGCGTGTCAGGTTTTCATCGACAATTCTTGTGATTTTCACATCATCAGGAATCGTTTGATCCTTCAAAACATGATGAACTCCTGCTCCCATCGATGCAATGACTTTTAAGTTGGGATAGTTCTTATAAATCCCTTCAGGATGACGCCAAGAAATGGCAAACTCTATATCATTAGGATTTTCAACTTCAGGATAAACCTGAATATCTAAATCCGGATTTTTTTCTTTAAAAGCCTTGAACCAAGGTTTTGAATCGCGATGTTGACAAACAAGTAATATTGACATATTGTTATTTTAAGAAAAGTTATATTTATTTTCAACTGCATATTTTAGCAGTTCATTTTTGCCTTTAAGCTTTAGCTTGGCAGACATGTTTTTTCGATGCGTATAAACTGTAGAAATTGCACAATTCTGAACATCGGCAATCTCTTCAGAAGTTTTACCATTTGCTATTAGACCAAGAATTTTCTGTTCTGTTGAAGATAATAAAGAATTAGGTATGAACTCTGTTGCTTGTTTTAAATCACGAGAAATATCTTGATCATAAAACGTATTTCCAGCAACGATTTTATGAATCGCTAAGACTAAAACATCAAGCGAAGAAGTTTTAAGAACGTAAGCATCAGCGCCAGCATCAGAGGCCTTTTTGACCGCTTCTGGTTGATCGAACATAGAGAAAACAATGACTTTGATTTCAGAAAAATTCTCTTTTATTTTTTGAGTTAATGCAAAACCATCCATATCCGGCATTTTCAGATCGGTAATAACAACATCAATTTTATTATTTTCTAAAAGTTTAAGCATCTCGACTCCATTATGAGCCGCATCGATAAATTCAAAATTCGGTGTGTTCTCAAGAAGCATTTTAACGCCATCTATCAAGGCTTGATGGTCATCTGCAAAAGCGATCTTAATCATAATTTTACATCTAAAATAATCGTGGTTCCTCTATTAATTCGTGTATCTATTTGCATTTCTCCATTTAGATTTTCCAATCTTTTTTTAATGCTCGACAATCCCATTCCGTTATTTTCTATTTTTTCAACATCAAAACCAACACCGTCATCTTCTACGATAATATTTAAACTATCATCATAAAAATTGACATGGATTTCAACATTTTGAGCCTTAGCATGTTTAACAACATTAGCTAACAATTCTTGTAAAATTCTAAACAAACCAACTTCAAGATGCTGTGGTATTTTTTGATTTGTATTAAAGCTATGAATTTTAAATTTGATTTCATGAAGATCTTCTATTTGTTGACACAAATCTTTCAGCGCTACAAAAAAGATTTTATCAGCAATCATTTCAGAGTTTTTGTAATGTGAAAGTCCACGGATATCTTTATAAGTTGACCTCAATAATTCATAAGTTTTCGCAAAAACTTCTGCATCTTTAGTGTTTGACATTTTTTGTTTTAAAACTTCAAAATATGCGCTGATTGAAGCTAAGTTTGCCCCAACATGGTCATGTAAATCACTAGCTATTTGCTGACGCTCTTTTTCTTGACCTTCAAGTAAAGCATCAATTGCTTTTAATTCTTGTTCTTTTAACTTTTTCTCAGTCTTATTAATTTTCAATTGACTTTTTTGTTGTTTAATCAATTGTTGTCTTTTAAAATTTTGATAATACAAGAATGAAAGAAGTAGTAAAACAGCGGAAATTCCAAAAGTTGAATAAATAACTATTCGATTTTGTTCATTCTTTTGGGTGAGAATCAAATTTTCTTTTTCCTTTTTATCAGCCTGAAATCGTGTTAAGTTAATATTCTGCTTTTGAGCATTAAGACTATCTAAATAATTCATTGACTTTTCTAAATACACATAAGCCGAATCTGGTTTTTTTAAGGCCATAAAATCTTCAGCCATCAACTCGTAAACATAAGCACTCAAGTCATGATCAATACTTTTATTGCTTTGCTTGATCGCCATTTTAGCATAATTAATTGCTTTACTGTGATTGCCTTGAATTCGCTCTAATTCAGCCAAATTATGATATGCTAAACGAATTTTATTCTGCAAACCTAATTTACGATTAATCCTAATGCCTTTATTATAATAATATTTTGCTGAATCTTTATCAAAAATATAATCCGTGTAATACATGCCTTTATAAGTATGAAGAATACCTAGTGTAAAAGGATTTTTATCTTGACTATTGTAGTCGTAGGCCTTATTTAAATGGGTTAAAAAATCTTGATAAGTTGTATCAACTTCAATGCTATTAAAAGCTTTTTCTATTTCTAAAAAGCATAATTGATTCAGGTTGTCTAATTTTTTAGCGTTTTCAGCGTAAGCCTCGAGGTATTTAGGTTGAGATTTGCTGTAAAAAGTCGGGTCGAACATTGTGTAATAAATGTCCAAATTCAAATCATTATAGCGTAATTTATCGCCGATATCAAGATAACGTTTTTGGGCTTTTTGATAATGTTTAAATGCTAAGTCAAAATTACTGTTGTGATCATAGGCTTTCCCAAGAAAATGATGGTAATACGCTAAATTTTTGTTACTAAGCTGAAGCGTATCAATGCTTAAAAGAATTTCAAAAGATTTCTCTAACTTCTTTTGAACAGTATAATAATTAGCAGTCACAAGCTGATCTTCAATACCTGAAAGTTCATTTTCGTTAAAAACAATTTGTTCAATTGAGTCTAATTGTGCACGTTTAAAAAAGCGATCCAGAGATTTATTTTGTGCGAAAGAAAAATGTACCCAGAATATGAGTAAGAGAATTAACTTGTATTTTGACATTTTGGAGCGGGGTTTGCCCAAAAATATGAAATCTACAAACTAATACAAAAAGATATAATTAATTATGAAGCACAAACTTCATTAAGAAAAGAATTATCAGGAAAACAAAAAAAGCATAAATTACATATCTTGAATTTTTATAATGAATCGCTCGTAGCGCTTTGTCTTTTCGGTACATAAAGAAAATGACGATAACAAAAGCAACAAAAAATAACACTGCAAAAACAAGCTGACCTGTTGAAAACATAATAAAAAATTAAAGATTTAACAAAAGTTAATTAAAATAACCCGTGTAATTCACCATCAATACGGTTGATGATTTCGCCTAAGTCTTCAGGCTCATCAACAAAATTTAAACCATCAACATCAATAATAAGCAACTTCCCTTTATCATAATTACTGATCCATTCATCGTAACGTTCATTTAAACGATTGAGGTAATCGATTGAAATTGAATTTTCATAATCACGGCCACGACTTTGAATTTGCTTGACTAAATTAGGAACCGAACTTCTTAAATAAATCAACAAATCTGGTGATTCTGTCACGGATTCCATCAATTCAAATAATGAAGCATAATTCTGATAATCGCGATCAGACATATAGCCCATTTGATGAAGATTAGGGGCAAAAATAAAGGCATCTTCATAAATTGTTCTGTCTTGAATTACATCTTTTTTACCTTCTCTAATATCTAGTATTTGTCGAAAACGACTATTTAAGAAGAAGATTTGTAAATTGAAAGACCAACGCTTCATGTCAGCATAAAAGTTTTCCAAATATGGGTTTTCAATCACATCTTCAAACTCAGGTTCCCAATTATAATGTTTTGCTAATAAACGTGTGAGCGTCGTTTTTCCTGCTCCTAT
Source organism: Psychroflexus sp. S27 (assembly GCF_002810405.1). NCBI lineage: Bacteria > Pseudomonadati > Bacteroidota > Flavobacteriia > Flavobacteriales > Flavobacteriaceae > Psychroflexus > Psychroflexus sp. S27. The sequence goes on from NZ_NEXQ01000020.1 coordinate 80,402, forward strand.
ATTTCCTGCAATTGCAACATGCATATCTTCAATGATTTAGACAGTAATTTTGAAAAAATATACTTTTTTACCGTCGTAAAGATAGAGGTTTTCACCATTCAAATGAAAATCTTGAATAAGAATATCAGGAAGTTTTAGCTTTTTTTCATCTTCTGTTTTAAGATGAAGCAAAATCAAATCTTCATTAGTTTTATACAAAAGTTGTCCCTGATTAAGTTTTATTTCTTTCGCTGAATCTACATGAAAAGATTTTATAAAAATTGTATAAGTTGAGTAAATATATAACTGTTTTGATCCTGTATAAACAAAATTATTATAATCACTTGCAAAAGATTGATAAGGCGCCTCAAGCGGCAAACTTTCCGATATAACTTTCAAAGAATTAATATCAATACTTAAAAGGTTTCCACTTAATGCATCAACCACCCAAAGCTGATTTTTTCTAGAGAGTGAAGCAAATTCAGCAGATATTGGATTTTCTAAACTTGAAAAATCAAGGCGTGTAATTTCATTAAGATGATTATCTAAAATAACAACTGTATTGGCATTTTTATAGAAAAGACTGATCCTGAGTGGGTTTAATAAATCAACATGCGTGATTTCTCCCAATTGAAAGTCTTGAAAACTGAGTTGCTTTTGTTTTGATTGTTTATAAAAAACACGATCCGCACTAAAATAAATTGCATCAAAATCATCTACACCGAAAAACTTTTCAGCCTCTAACAAGAAATCTTTTTGAAATTCTAAATTCATACTTTGTGCTGAAGCTTCAAGCATCAATAAGAAATTGATCAAAATCAAAAATACAATTTTTCGCATTGGTGTTTTAAATAGAGTTTTTCATCATTGTCATCAAGCAATCGACTTCATCAGTAATAAGATGAAATATTAAACCAAAGCTAATCAATTTCAGCCAACTTGATTTCGTTAAGAAATAGATTAAAATATAGATTAAAAAAGCATAAAGTGAATGAAAAGTATGATATCCAAAACTGCATCGATCCGCTTGAAAGATTGGAGTTGCCCACAAATGATCGATATCAATCAACATGGTTGACAAAAAAATCAAATAAATTTTAAAAGCAGAAAAGTTAGCATGCTTGAATTTTATAGCAAAAAAATAAATCACACCAAAGTGCATTGCGTAATGAATCAGCGCTTGTAGGTAGATCATAAAACAAAAGTTAGATTAAGCAAAAGAATCAAAAGCAATGATTATTTTTGTACAAATTAATATAAAATTATGGATACCAAAATAATTGCTCCGTCTATTCTTGCTGCTGATTTTGCAAACCTTCAACGCGATGTAGAACTCGTTAACAGAAGCCAGGCTGAATGGCTTCATATCGATATTATGGATGGTGTTTTTGTACCAAATATTTCTTTTGGAATGCCTGTTTTAAAAGCGATACAAAAGCATACCAGCAAGTTTCTTGATGTTCACTTAATGATTGTTGAGCCTGAACGTTATATTGATGAGTTTGCTAAACTTGGTGCAAACATGCTAACCATTCATTACGAAGCTTGCACGCATTTACATAGAAATTTGCAGGCGATTAAATTTAAAGACATGAAAGCTGGTGTGGCGATTAATCCGCATACAAATGTTGAGTTGCTTCGCGATACAATTACAGAGATTGATATGGTTTGCATTATGAGTGTTAATCCTGGATTTGGTGGTCAGCACTTTATAGAAAATACTTATGATAAAATTCGTGATCTTAAAAAGATTATTGAAGACAAAGGCGCCTCGACAAAAATTCAAATCGACGGTGGCGTGACTGATAAAAATGCTAAAGATTTAATAACAGCAGGTGCTGATATACTTGTAGCAGGTAGTTTTGTATTCAAATCGGAAAATCCGACGCAAACTATTGCTGATTTAAATTCTTTGATAAATTAAGATATTATGACTTACGATGTATTGATTATTGGTGGAGGTCCCATCGGGATTGCTTGTGCTTTAGAAGCAAAAAAGAAAAATTTATCATACATCATTATTGAAAAAGGAACGCTCGTCAATTCGCTTTATCACTACCCTGAAAACATGACTTTCTTTTCAACTTCAGAAAAGTTGGAACTTGACAACATTCCTTTTATCAGTAAAAACCCTAAGCCGACAAAGCAAGAAGCTTTAGAATATTACAGACGAGTCGCCACTTCAAATCAAGTGAATATCAAGCTTTTTGAAAAAGTTGAAAAGGTTGAAAAAACTGATGAGCATTTTGAAATTAAAAGTGATAAAGACACTTATTTTACGAAAAACATTGTTGTCGCCACAGGCTTTTATGACATCCCTAATAAACTAAACGTTGAAGGTGAAGATTTACCAAAAGTGACACATTATTATAAAGATCCGCACTATTATGCAATGCAAGATGTTGTTGTTGTTGGCGCGAGTAATTCTTCTGTTGATGCAGCTTTAGAAATTTACAGAAAAGGTGGTAATGTCACTATGATTGTGAGAGGAAAAGATATTGGTGAACGCGTTAAATATTGGGTTCGACCAGACATGATGAACAGAATTAGCGAAGGAAGTATTAAAGCTAATTTTGAATCTGAAATCATTAAAATAGAAAAAGATAAGCTTCACTTTAAAGACAGTCAAGGAAAAATACAGTCTATACCGAACGACTTTGTTTTAGCTTTAACGGGTTATCAACCTAACTTTTCATTTCTAAAAAAATTAGGTGTTAAATTAAGTGATGACCACCTGAAAAAACCGATTTATAACCCTCAAACTATGGAAACAAATCTTGACGGTATTTATTTAGCAGGCGTTATTTGTGGAGGAATGGAAACTCATAAATGGTTTATTGAAAATTCACGTATTCATGCAAAAGTTATCATGAATGCACTGAATTAAGTGATAAAATCTTTTTTTCGTATCTTTCAGCGATAACCATTAAATAATATATGCTGGACTTTGTGATTATTGGGGCTGCCCAAGCAGGACTTTCTATTGCTTACGAATTAAAACAACGCGGATATTCTTTCTTAATTTTAGATAAAGAAGAAGAAATAGGCGCTTCGTGGCTTAACCGTTGGGATTCGCTCAAGTTATTCACACCAGCTGAATTTAACAACCTAAAAGGTTTCGAGTTTCCCGCACCAAATGGAAGTTATCCAAATAAATACGAAGTTGCAGATTATTTCAAGAAGTACGTCAAGCATTTCAACTTTCCAATTCAGCTCAACACACTTGTGACCGAGGTCAAAAAAGAAAAGGGTATTTTTGAAATTTCCCATTCTCAAGGGAAAACAATGGCGAGAAACTTAATTGTTGCGACTGGTCCTTTTCACATTCCTTACACACCAAGATTTGCAGAAAAAATCAGTGATGAAGTCGTGCAATTGCACAGTAATTATTATGAAAATCCTGATCAGCTTCAAGATGGGAAATCTTTGGTGGTTGGTGATGGAGATTCTGGGTTTCAGATATTAAATGAAATTTCAAAGTCAACAAGAAAAACAGTTTACTTTTCAGGAAACACTTCTGTACAAACTTTACCACAAGAGTTTTTAGGAAAAACACTTTGGTGGTGGTTTACAAAAACAGGATTTTTAAGCATCAGTAAGGAATCTTGGTTAGGCCAAAAAATCATCAATTCAAGACAACCCATCATTGGCACAGATGTTAAGGAAATTATTTCAAGAGAAAATGTAGAATGTGTTGGTTTTACTCAGAATGCAGATGATAATCTTATAGAAGCAGAAAAAAAAGATATAAAAAATGTCAAAAATATTATTTGGGCAACTGGTTACCGTCCAAATTTTGAATGGATCAAGGGTTTGGAGTTGGATAAAAATGCTTACCCAATACATGAACGCGGCGTGAGCCACATGAAAGGTCTTTATTTTATAGGCTTACCATGGCTTCACACAAGAGCTTCAGCAACTTTAGGCGGCGTTAAAGAAGATGCAGAATACATCGCAAATCATATTGAAAATCACGTTAAAAAAGAAGTTCCTCAAGAATTTTCAGAAGCAGAAGTTTCTTGATGATAAAGTGATTTTATAATACCATCTGATAAACCAATTTTAGGCACAAGTATCGAGCGTGCACCAACCCATTTCATCGCAGAAAGATATATTTCAGCTGCAGGAATAATAACATCTGCTCTATCTTGATTAAGATTGAGTTGAGCTATTCTTTCTTCGTAAGTCAGTGATTTTAAAAGTTGATAATAAGACGTTAAGTATAAATATGACAAAGGTTTTCCTGCTTTCTTCCCACTTGATTTGAAAATATTATTGATATTACCTCCAGAACCAATCATCTGGATTTTATCATAAGATTTTGCCTTTTCTTTAATCCAATTTTTCGCATCATCCCAAACCTGCTCAGCAACTGTATCATTTAATAACCGGACTGTTCCTAATTTAAAAGATTTAGAGGTCACTGTTTTTCCTTTCGAAAAAAGGGTGAACTCAGTACTTCCACCCCCAACATCAACATACAAATAAGTTTTGTGATCATCAATCATGCTATATAAATCTGTAGCTGCAATAATGGCGGCCTCATCTTTACCATCGATAATATTAATCGAGATACCCGTTTTATCTTTGATCTTATCAACCAGGAGTTCATTATTTTCAGCATCTCGCATGGCTGAAGTTGCACAAGCTCTATACTTTTCAATATTATGACACTCCATTAAGTTCTTAAAAGCATCCATCGCTGTCAACATTCTTTGACAATTGGTTTCAGAGATACGCCCTTCAGTAAAAACATCTTGCCCTAAACGAATAGGAACTCTAATTAAAGATGTTTTTTTAAAGTTTGTCGGTTTATTCTCAACTTCTGTAATTGTAGCAATAAGTAATCTCACTGCATTTGAGCCAATATCGATGGCTGCATATTTTTTGATAGAAAGCATTTACTCTTCTAATTTTTTTAAATAATAATTATAAATTTCAAACTGACTTCTTATGGCTTTACCGCCTTGTCTTCTGTACTCATTCAACGGACTCGCATTTGTGATATCTCTGGCTTTAACATTATCACTCCAACTGATATCAAAAGTATCCATCAATTCTGCTTTTATATCTTCATCATAAATTGGGCAGGTGACCTCAACACGATTATCGAGATTTCTTGTCATCCAATCTGCTGAGGATATAAAAACTTTTGAGTCTCCAGCATTTTCAAAATAAAACAAACGCGTATGCTCTAAGAATTTATCAACGATACTAATGACGTGGATATTTTCACTTAAACCTTCAACTTGAGCTCTCAAGCAACAAATCCCTCTAACAATCAAATCAATTTTCACACCTGCTTGACTCGCTTCGTAAAGTTTTTCAATCATTTTATAATCTGAAAAACTATTCATTTTTAAGCGAATCCTAGATTTCAAGCCTGCTTTATGATTATCGATTTCTTGATCGATTAATTCTATAAATCTTTCTCTCGAATAATGTGGAGAAACAATTAAGTGCTTGTATTTTTTTATTTTGTAATTGACTTCAAAGAAATCAAAAACTTTTTTAATGTCTTTTAAAATTCCTTGATGTGAAGTGAAAAGTGTGTAATCTGTATAAACTTTAGCAGTTATTTCATTGAAATTTCCCGTACTAATAAATCCATACTTCCTCACCTTTTTATCCTCCAAACGATCAATCACACAGGTTTTTGCATGAACTTTAAGACCGACAACACCAAAGATTAATTTAACGCCTTCACGTTCCATTTTTTCAGCATATTTGATGTTATTAACTTCATCAAATCTGGCTTGGAGTTCAATAGATACGGTGACTTTCTTTCCATTTTTTGCGGCATTAATTAAGGAACTTGCAATATGAGAAACCTCAGCCAAACGATAAATTGTAATTTTAATCGCTTTCACTTTTGGATCTAAAGCAGCTTCTCTTAAAAACTTGACAGTGTATGAAAATGTATGATAAGGCGTAAATTGTATAAAGTCTTTATGCTTCAGTTTTGACAACAAACTCCCTTGCATATTTAAGCCTTTCACTGGAAGAGCTTCAATTTTATCATACAATAAATGCTTGGCTCCCAAGTCTGGAAATGCCATATAATCTCGCCTGTTGTGATAACGTCCTCCAGGAATCAGGCTATCAGTGTTATCGATGCCCATTTTCTGAAGGAGAAAATCTAAAGTATCTTGTTCGATTTCTTCATCATAGACAAATCTTACTGGATCGCCGTCAATACGATCTTTGACACTATCAATAATTTTCTTAAAATAACTTTTGTTTAAATCGCGTTCCATTTCCAAAGATGCGTCACGTGTGATTTTCACCATGTGCGCAGAAATAGATTGATAATCGAAAATATTAAAAATCACATCGAGATTGTATCGAATTAAGTCGTCGATGAGCATGATATATTTTTGATCGTTTTGAGAAGGTAGCTCTACAAAACGGCTAATATTGGTCGGGATTTCAATCAGAATATATTTATTGATGATCTCTCCTTGCACCTTCTCCTTCATTTTAACAGCTAGATAGGCTTTAGAATCTTTGAGGTGTGGCACCGTTTCCACTGCGTTTAACATGATTGTGACTAAAGCAGGACTCACCTTTTGAAGAAAGTAATCTTTGATGAATTTTATCTGATAATCTTCAACTTCATTTTCGTTGATAATTGAGATTTTTTGCTTTTTTAATTCCTGCCTAATTTCACTCAATATTCTTAAACTTTCAGCTTGTCTTTCAATAACAATCTCTGTTATTTCATTTAAGAGTTTCCCAGCTTTAAAGCCACCTAAAGCTTTTTTTCCGCTTTTACCAGCTTGATTAATTCGCTTAACGGTTGCGTAACGCACCTTAAAAAATTCATCGAGATTGTTAGAAAAAATCCCCAGAAACCGAAGTCTTTCAATTAAAGGGACGCTCTTATCTGCGGCTTCTTGCAGAACTCGAGCATTAAAATGTAACCAGCTTATTTCTCTGTTAATAAATTTCTTTTCTGCCATTTAGCGGAGATTTTTAGGGAATAAAAAAAGTTGTGTTTCGCCCTTGTCAATTTCAGACCAATGCGATTTTTTAAAGTGGATTTCGACCAATCCAGTAGTTGGAACATTCTGAAAAAATTCAGAACCAATTTGATTAACAACTTCAGTAATCGCTGGATTATGTCCAAAAAGCATCACGTTGTCAATGTCATCTGGCAGATTTTTAATAAAATCTAAAAGCGTGGATGGCGAAAAAGTATAAAGACCATCTTCTACTTTCAAACTTTTGATGTGATCTTTAAGTTGGTGAGCGATTAATTTTGATGTTTCATGGGCGCGAACGGCAGGGCTTGTAAAAGCAGTAAAGTTGTGCCTTACACCAGCTTTATACGCAGTAGTAACCAATTCAGCATCATTAAAAGCTCTCTCTTTTAATGGCCTCTCAATATCTTCTAATTCTTCATCTTTCCATGATGATTTTCCATGTCTGATGATGACTAAGCGTTTTGTTTTCATCATGGCGCGAGTCTTTCTATTTTCCAATTAAAATCTTCTTGCAAAGTGTATAAAAATCTATCGTGAAGTCGATTTGGTCTGCCTTGCCAAAACTCAATTGATTTTGGTTTAACTAAAAAACCACCCCAATTATCAGGTTTCTCAACTTCTTTATCCTTGTAAATACCTTCTAACTTAATCAGCTTTTCTTCTAAAACCTCTCTGTTTTCAACCACTTCACTTTGTGGAGAAACCAAAGCGCCTAGTTGGCTTCCTTTTGGACGAGAAGAAAAATAATTTTCTGAAACTTGCTCAGAAACCTTCTCTACATCTCCCTTAATAATGACTTGACGCTCAAAACTTGGCCAGAAAAAAGAGAGACATCCTTTAGGATATTTGATCAAAGCTTTGCCTTTTTCACTTTCATAATTTGTGTAAAAAACAAAACCATACTCATCGTATGATTTAAGAAGGACAACCCTACTTTTTGGATAACCATCTTCGCTTAAACTGGATATTGTCATTGCGTTGGCTTCATCAATGCTTTCGGAGTCGTCAACTTCATGAAACCAAGTTCTGAATTGTTGCATCGGATTCTCATCCAATTTATCGCGTGTCAATTCAGATTTATTATATATTTTCCTGTAATCGTTTAAATTACTTTGCATTTTAATTCGTTTGCAATAAAAATACACATTGCAAATGAAATTGCCATATAATGACTTTAAAATTATGCTAAATGGTAGGTAAATTTCTTTCCTGAAGAAGCTAATTTTACATTATCAAAAACTGTTTCTGCTTCTTCTTTGAAATCTTCTGTGTCTCGATATCTGGCAGAATAATGTCCTAAAATAAGCTCTCCAACTTTTGCCTTTTGAGCAATGATTCCAGCTTGTTTAGCAGTTGAATGCATAGTTTTATAAGCTAAATCTTCATGTTTCTCAAGAAAGGTCGCCTCATGATACAAAACGTCAACGTCTTGTATTTGCTTAACAATATCTGGTTTAAATGCTGTATCACTACAAAAAGCATAACTCAAAGTTTTTTTTGGAGGTAAAGTCAGTTCTTCATTTTTGATGATTTTTCCTGAAGCTAATTTAACATCTTTACCTTTTACGATACTTTTATAATAAGCTTTTTCAATGGAAAGCTCTTGCAAAACATCTAACAACAACTGTCGATCTCCAGGCTTTTCTTTAAACAAAAATCCATTGGTATAAATTCGATGTTGGAGCGGAATGGTTTCAACACTAACTTTCTCTGTTTCTAAAATTTTCTTAGGTTCTTCAGATTCTAATTCATGAAAAATTAATTGATAAGATAAATGCGTTTTGGTTAAAGCCAATTGATGTTTAATGAAGTTCTCAATACCTTTGGGTCCGTAAATATTTAAATCTGGTTGACGATTAAGCAGACCAAATGTGGATATTAAACCGATTAAGCCAAAACAATGATCGCCGTGCAGATGAGAAATAAAAATGTGTTTTATTCTAGAAAACCTAATTCTATTTCGGCGTAATTGTACCTGTGTACCTTCTCCACAATCAATCAAAAAAACTTCACCGTTAACTTCTAAAACTTGAGAAGTTGGATTTAAAGAAGCTTTGGGCGTTGCAGAATGACAGCCTAAAATACAAAGTTCCATCATGGATTAAAAGCCTAAATCACGTTCGATATCTTCCATTTCAATAATATCATAAGCTTCTTGAACTGTTGGTGCAACTGCAAGTTCTTCAGGGACTTTATCTATATCAATAGTGTCTGTCAACATTACAAAAGACCTTTTAGATATTTTGTGTTGCGTTGATATTTCAATAAAAGGAATTAAATCTAAAGCTTCATTGATTTTCATTTTTGACAAATCAACAATAATGTGTTTGTCTTTTAAGTCTTTATAATCGGCTTTAAGCTTTTCAACAGCTTGCTTCACTTCACTTTTTTTTAATGAAACAATATATGCGTTTTCTTCTTTTTTAATTTTCATAAGATTTGATTTTTGAAGCCAATAAATACAACACTGACATCCGAATGGCAACTCCATTTTCAACTTGATTCAAGATAATTGAATGATCTGAATCAGCAACATCACTTGATATTTCAACGCCACGATTAATGGGACCTGGGTGCATGATTGTGATTTCTTTTGACAAACTATCAAGTAAACTTCTATCTAAACCATATTGCTGCACATATTCTCTAATATTAGGAAAATAAGGCATGTCCATTCGCTCATTTTGAACGCGCAACATATTTGCAATATCGCACCATTCCAATGCTTTATGCAGATTTGGTTCAACTTTAACACCCAAGCTTTCTATATGCTTTGGAATTAAAGAAAGCGGACCACAAACCTTCACTTGAGCGCCAAGCTTTTGTAAGGCAAAAATATTGCTTAAAGCGACTCTTGAGTGTGAAATATCGCCAACGATAACAACTTTTTTACCAGCTAAATCACCATGTTTTTCTCGAGCTGAATAAGTATCTAAAAGCCCTTGTGTTGGATGTTCATGCGTGCCATCACCAGCATTTACAACTGCAGCATTGATTTTGCGAGATAAAAAAACGCCCGCGCCAGGTTGTGGATGTCGCATCACTAACATATCAACCTTCATGGATAAAATATTATTGACTGTATCAACAAGGGTTTCTCCTTTATTAACTGAAGATGAAGCCGCTGAGAAGTTAACAACATCAGCACTTAATCGCTTTTCTGCCAACTCAAAAGATAAACGTGTTCTTGTACTGTTTTCAAAAAATAAATTAGCAATTGTGATATCTCTTAACGAAGGAACTTTTTTAATAGGTCTATTTATGACTTCCTTAAATTGATCCGCAGTTTTGAATATGAGCTGAATGTCTTCTTCAGTAATGTATTTAATCCCCAATAAATGATTTACGCTTAACTCGCTCATATCCTTAATTTTTCACTAAATAAACGGCATCTTCTCCATGAGTTTCTTTCCAATGGACTTTCACTTTCTCGTCATCAATCGCATCAACTTTTCGACCTTTATAAGTCGCTTGTATGGGTAAATGTCGACTAAACCTTCTATCAATCAAACTTAAAAGTTCTATTGATTTTGGTCTTCCGTAAGATTGAATTGCTGTTAAAGCTGCTCGAATACTTCTACCCGTATAGAGGACATCATCTACAAAAACAACATTTTTATTCTCAACGATAAAATCAATTTCTGTTGTATTTGCAGTTAAGGTTTTATCACTTCTTCTAAAGTCATCACGGTAAAAAGTCAGATCAAGTTTACCAACTTCCAAAAAGTCAATTTCTGGCTCCAATTTGAGAATTTCTGCTAATCGATGCGTCAATTGTATACCTCTAGGTTGAAGTCCGATCAAACAAGTTTCTTTAAAATCTTTATGATTTTCGATAAGCTGACAAGCTAAACGATTTAAAATAATATCGATTTCTTTAGTGTGAAGCAATATTTTTTGGCTCATCAGTCTGCGGTCTAAAAAATTTGTAAAACAAAAGTAATTAAAATATTGTTTTAGAGCGATAAGTTTGAATTGAAAGCCAAAACATCTTTAAATGAAAAGAGGCACAACAAATAAATGCTGCACCTCTTTACTTTATTTATAAAGCGAAATAGATTACTTCACTTCTTCAAAGTCGACATCCTCGACATCGTCTCCTTCTTTACTTCCACTTTCTTCACCCTGAGCTCCAGTTGCACCTTGTTGAGCGCCACCTTGAGCATCAGCTTGAGCTTTGTACATTTCTTCAGAAACTTTAGTCCACTCTTCATTAAGCTTTTCTAAAGCTGGCGTAATTTGATCAAGCTCTTTTGTTTCATGCGCTTTTTTCAATTCTTCTAAAGCATCTTCAACTGGCTTCTTCTTATCATCAGAAAGCTTATCTCCAAATTCTTTTAATTGGCTTTCAGTTTGGAAGATCATCGCATCAGCTTCATTAAGTTTGTCCACTTTTTCTTTGGCTTTTGCATCAGCATCAGCATTCGCTTCAGCATCTTGCTTCATTTTAGCGATTTCATCTTCAGTTAATCCTGAAGAAGCTTCAATTCTAATATCCTGAGATTTACCAGTTGCTTTATCAGTTGCGCTCACTTTGATAATTCCGTTTGCGTCAATATCAAAAGTTACTTCAATTTGTGGAGTTCCTCTTTTTGCTGGTGGAATACCATCTAAGTGGAAACGACCAATTGTTTTGTTATCAGCAGCCATTGATCTTTCACCCTGTAAAACGTGAATTTCAACACTTGGCTGATTATCTTGAGCCGTAGAGAAAACTTGAGATTTTTTTGAAGGAATTGTTGTATTCGATTCAATTAACTTCGTGTTTACTCCGCCCATTGTTTCAATACCTAATGATAATGGTGTCACATCAAGAAGTAAAACATCTTTCACATCCCCAGTTAAAACACCACCTTGAATTCCTGCACCAATTGCAACAACCTCATCTGGGTTAACTCCTTTTGAAGGTGCTTTTCCGAAGAAATCTTCAACAGCTTTCTGAACTGCAGGAATTCTTGTAGAACCACCGACTAAAATGACTTCATCAATATCGCTAGTTGATAAACCAGCATCTTTTAAAGTTTTCTCACAAGGAATAATTGTTCTCTTTACTAATTCAGAAATCAATTGCTCAAACTTTGCTCTTGATAAAGTTCTTACCAAGTGCTTTGGTCCTGAAGACGTTGCAGTCACGTATGGTAAATTAATTTCAGTTGAGCTAGAAGAAGATAATTCAATCTTAGCTTTTTCAGCAGCTTCTTTTAAACGTTGAAGTGCCATCGCATCTTTTCTTAAGTCGATATCTTCATCTTTGATAAACTCTTCAGCTAACCAATCGATAACAGTTTCGTCAACATCATCACCACCAAGGTGTGTATCACCATCAGTTGCTAATACTTCAAAAACACCATCACCTAACTCAAGTACAGAAACATCATGCGTTCCTCCACCAAAGTCAAATACTGCAATTTTTTGATCAGAATCTTTTTTATCAAGACCGTAAGCTAATGATGCAGCTGTTGGCTCGTTAATAATACGGCTCACTTTAAGACCTGCAATTTCACCTGCTTCTTTTGTTGCTTGACGCTGAGAGTCATTAAAATATGCTGGAACAGTAATCACAGCTTCAGTCACATCTTGACCTAAATAATCTTCAGCTGTTTTTTTCATTTTCTGCAAAACCATAGCAGAAAGTTCTTGTGGCGTGTACTGGCGACCATCAATATCTACACGTGCAGTATCGTTTTCACCTTTAACCACTTTGTAAGGAACACGTCCTACTTCTCTTTCAGATTCAGAGAATTTATTTCCCATAAATCTTTTGATAGAAGAAATTGTTTTTGTTGGGTTAGTCACTGCTTGTCTTTTAGCAGGATCACCAACTTTAATTTCACCATCCTCTACAAATGCGATAACTGAAGGTGTTGTTCTTTTCCCTTCAGCATTAGGAATCACCGTTGGCTCGTTTCCTTCCATTACAGAAACACAAGAGTTCGTTGTTCCTAAATCTATTCCTATAATCTTACTCATAATAATTTATTTTCGTTGTTCTTATCATTCAAATTCGGTTTCATAATTTCAATCTTTGTGCCATGAAAAATAATATGACAGCATGACAGGTAAACTGACAAAAAGGTAACTCTATCATTTTAAACAACTTAAAGTTGAATTGAAATAAACTCTGAGAATTTAGCAAAACTCGGTATTAACAAGCTTTAGTTTAATAAATCATAAAAAAAGCTGATATTTGTCAGGAATCAAATTGAAAAAATCTGAAATGAAAAAAATTGAATGTATCAGTGTTTTTGATATGCTTAAAATAGGTGTTGGTCCTTCAAGTTCGCACACTTTAGGGCCTTGGCGTGCATCTCAACGCTGGATAGAGGAACTCAAAGATGCTAATATCCTTCACAGAGTTAAAAACATAAGCGTACATTTATATGGCTCATTATCCTTAACAGGAATTGGACATGCAACAGATATTGCAACCGTTTTAGGATTGTGTGGACATGATCCCGTGACGATGGATACATCCATCATCAACTCTGAAATAGATAAAATTAAATCCTCAAAAAAATTAGACCTTGACAAAAGTAACCTGATTGATTTTGATTTTAAAAAAGATATAGAGTTCCATCATGATTTTCTTGAATTCCACCCCAATGGAATGACATACGTTGCACATTTAGAAAACGGTGATAAAATTGAAAGCAGCTTTTTCTCTATTGGCGGAGGTTTCGTCGTTAAAGAGGAAAGAGAAAATGCGAAGCAAAAAATTGAAGAATTTAAAAGCTTTCCTTTTTCAATTGAGAAAGCAACTGATTTAGAAAAATTCTGCAAAGAAGAAAACAAAACAATTGCAGAAATCGTCATGGAAAACGAACGCTCACTCAGAAGCGATGAAGAAATACACAATGAGCTCAAGAAAATATGGGAAACCATGCTTGAGTCAATGTATATTGGCAGCCATACAGAAGGTGAGCTCCCTGGCGGATTACGCGTCACAAGACGTGCAGCTAAAATGAATAAAAAACTACTAGAGGAACTGCACAATACTTATGATTCACCTCAAGAATGGATGGAAACCATTAGAAAAAAAGAAGTCAAATTCAGACAAATTCTACAATGGGTGAGTTGTTTTGCTATTTCGGTTAATGAAGTTAACGCCTCATTAGGTCGCGTTGTGACAGCACCAACTAACGGAAGTTCAGGAACATTACCCGCAGTGATGATGTATTATATGACGATTGAAAATCATAAAGCTGATTTTGAAGATATGAAACGCTTTATGTTAGTCGCTGGTGAAATAGGCAGTTTATTTAAAAAAGGAGCAACTATTTCAGCAGCAATGGGTGGATGCCAAGCAGAAATTGGTGTTTCCTCAGCAATGGCTGCAGGCGCGTTGACTGATTTGATGGGTGGCTCAACTGAACAAGCTTTAATGGCAAGTGAAATCGCAATGGAACATCACTTAGGTTTAACCTGCGATCCTATCGCTGGTCTTGTGCAAGTGCCTTGTATAGAAAGAAACTCAATGGGCGCAATAAAAGCGATCAATGCTGCTGAAATCGCGATGGAATCTGATGCTTCAAAAGCTAAAGTTCCTCTTGATAAAGTCATCAATACAATGTGGGAAACCGCTCAAGATATGAATACAAAATACAAAGAGACTTCTAAAGGCGGCTTGGCCGTTAATGTTGGCCTCAGCGACTGTTAAAAGTTTGTTTTACTCATGACTAAAAAAAGGTTTTGTATTTCTACAAAACCTTTTTTTATGCTTTTATTTTTGATCAGTTTATCTATAAATTTTATTTTCATTGACCCAGCGTCTATACTTATTTGCATAGATATTATGCTGTCTTAATGTTTTAGCAAATTTATGATAACCGAAATTTTCAACATCTGCGACGAAATACAAATAATCATGTTCTTCATAGTTTAGAACTGCATCAATTGATGAAACATCTGGCATTGCAATTGGCGCCGGAGGAACACCTAAATTTAGATAAGTGTTAAATGAAGAAACAATCAATTTATCTTTATTTAAAACACGCTTGATAATTGTATCAGGTCTATTGAGTTGTTTTTTAAGCGCATAAATCAAAGTCGGATCGGCTTGTAATTTCATGCCGCGTTTTAATCGATTGATGTAAACACCTGCAACTCTTGGTCTTTCATCAACTTTCGCTGTTTCTTTTTGTACAATTGCAGCTAAACTTGACACATCAATTCTGGAAAGATTGAGAGCTTTTCTCTTCTTTTCTCGCGAAGGTGTCCAAAAAGATTCGTTTTGTTTAACAAGTCTTTTTCTAACTAATTCCGGAGAACTATCCCAGTAAAATTCATAAGTATTTGGAATATATAAAGACAAAGATTGTTGCTCTGTCATTTCTCGCCCAGCTAAAAACAATGAATCTGAAAGTACGGCATAAATCTCATCTTGAGTTGGATCCAGTTGTTCTGATAAGCGTTCGGATAGCTCTTTTAAACTATTTTGATTATTAAAATTAATATCAACTGGCACATTTGTACTTCTTAAAGTATTGATGATCTCGTTATTATTCATCCCTTTATTCAACACAAAGTGACCTGATTTTACATTATTGTGATAAGCCTTTTTTTCGGCTACCTGAACAAAAGCACCTGCATCTTTTAAATAAGGAGATAAACTATCAACAACAGCTGAAAAATCTGATTTTTTTGAAATATATACAGAATGTTCTTCAGTATCAAAACTCGTATTTGGAGAAAAGATAAGTTGATAAATAGTGAAACTAAAATAGCCCAAAACAACAAGTCCGATTAAGGCTATGGCAAGCAAGATTTTTCTAATGTACATTTCTTATATTTTGATAAACTAAAACTGAAGTGTAAACGCCGTTTTCATAATGCCAATCTTTTAATTCGCCAACTTTTTGAAAATTCAAATTTTCAAAAAGAGAAACACTTTTCTGATTTTCAATATGAATATAAACGTAAATTTGATGCAAATCTAAACGATTATAAGCAAAGTTAAGCATCATTTTTAAAGCAGATTTACCGAGACCTAAAGATTGATAATCTTCATGAATGATAATTCCTAAACCAGCGCGTTTATGCTGCGGATTGAAATCATATAAATCAATAAATCCAATTGGTGTATGATCAGATAAACTCACAACCAGACGCAATTGTTTTGCTTCATAAATATCTAAATGCGCATTTGAAATATAATCTTTTAAAAGCTTTTTTGAATACGGTTGAAGCGTATCACTGAGATGCCAAAACTTCTGAAGGTTTTCGATTTCAAATAAAAAATCAAGATCTTCAGGCTCCAACGCTCTTAAATGTATGGCTGTATTTTCTAACATTCGATTTCTCCTTTAAAAACAAATTTAGCTGGACCTTTTAACCAGATATCTTCAAAATTTTGAGCGTTTTTCATATTAAAATCAACACTTAAATCTCCGCCAACTGCTTTAACTTGTATTGGTTTTTTGAGGTTTTCATATTTAACAAAACTAGCAATTGCAGCAGCAGTAACACCTGTTCCACAAGCTAAGGTTTCATCCTCAACACCACGCTCATAAGTTCTGATAAGAAGTTGATTGCCTTTTTTTTGGATAAAATTGACATTGGTTCCGTTTTGAGATTCGTAAGCTGAGGAATAACGAATGTCAGCGCCTTTCTTTTTGATATCAATTGAGGAAAGATCATCAACAAAGACAATGTGATGCGGTGAACCTGTATTGAGATAAAAGGAATCTGATTCTTGTTTAATTTCAGTAATATTTGACATTTTTAGCTGAACCAAATCTTCTTCAAAATAAGCTTCATGTAAACCATCAATTGCTTCAAAAACACAAGATTTTTCAATTAAGCCTAGTTTTTTTGCAAAAGCAACAATACAACGGCCACCATTTCCGCACATCGTGCTTTCATGGCCATCGGCATTATAATATACCATCTTGAAGTCAACATGACTTTGCTTTGAGTTTGCGAGAAGAATCAGTCCATCTGCACCAACTCCAAAACGTCTGTCACACAGAAATTGAACTAATTCATTGCTGAAATTTTCATTAAACTCTCTTGCGTCTATCATGACAAAATCATTGCCTGCGCCTTGATATTTGTTAAAGTTTAGTTTCATATTCTGCAAAGATAAGAATAAATGCCTATTATCTGTGTGGTTAAAAACGCGTTAAAAAGGTAATAACTAAAGAGTAATAGTCAATAAATTAGCATAAAAAATAGAAAAATGAAAGATACTTTTAAATTAGCTTTAATCGCAATTATTGCAAGTGGTTTGAGTATAGGCTCATACCATTTTATTTATAACAATCCTTCAGAAAACGAAGAAAAACCAACATTTGAGTGGTCTTCAGAAAGTGCTCCTTTGGTCCAAACTTCTGCAAAAACTTATGATGCATCACCAGATAATTTTACCGCAGCTGCTGAAAACACAGTTGATGCAGTTGTCCACGTCAAAAATATGACACTCATGCGAACTGCTTCAAGTTATTATGAATATAAATTTGGCGGCGGCGAAACCAGAAAAGTTTTACGCGGTGCTGGCTCTGGTGTCATCGTGAGTCCAGATGGTTACATCGTAACAAACAATCACGTGATTGAAGGCGCCAATGAAATACAAGTGACTTTAAATGACAATGAAACTTTTACAGCCGAAATTATCGGAACTGCACCTGAATCAGACATCGCTTTATTAAAAATTGAAAAAGATGGTTTGAAGTATTTACAGTTTGGCGATTCTAATTCAATCAGAGTTGGTGAATGGGTTTTGGCTGTGGGAAATCCATTTAATTTAACCTCAACAGTGACAGCTGGCATTATCAGTGCAAAGGCTAGAGATTTGAATAATAATGATAATCAATTTCAATCTTTTATACAGACTGATGCTGCCGTTAATCCAGGGAACTCTGGTGGTGCCTTAGTGAACACCAAAGGAGAATTGATCGGGATTAACACGGCCATTACTTCTCAAACAGGTTCATTTATCGGGTATTCTTTTGCAGTTCCTAGTAATAATGCCAAAAAAATTATTGAAGATTTAATTGAATATGGAAGTGTGAGAAAAGCAGTTTTAGGTGTTAGGGGAACTGATATTAACGAACAAAATTATAAGCAGTTAGAAACTGAAATTTCACAAGGTTTTCTTATTGGAGATGTTTCTAAAAAAAGCGGTGCTGAAAAAGCTGGATTGCAAAAAGATGATATCATTACAAAAATAGACAATATCAGAATCCGTCGTTTTTCAGATATGGCTGGTTATTTAAATTCTAGAAATCCAGGTGATAAAGTAAATGTGACTTACTTGAGAAATGGCAAAACCAAAGAAACAACAATTCAGTTGGATATACTTTCAACTTATTTAATAAAATCTATTGGTATTGAGGTTCAAAATATTGAAAAGAAGGATCTAAAGAAATTTGGAAACGCAAAAAATGGGGTTGGTATAAGTGAAATTTTTGATAAACGTTTAGAAAATTCGTTTATATCTGAATCCATTATTACGAAAATTAATAAAGAAGAGGTCAACTCTATTGAAGATGTCAGAAAAATTATTAATCAAAGTAAAAGTCAAACTTTACTCATCACTTTTATGACAAAAGATGGTGAAGAAAGTACTTATGTTTTTAGGTAATTTATTTTTGAATTATAAACAAAAACGTCAAGAATTTTAAATTTAATTCTTGACGTTTTTTTTACTCTTTTTTCATTAAAGACTTTTAATAAATTTTTGAAAAGCCAAAGCTCTATGGCTGATTGTATTTTTCAATTCAGATGACATTTCTGCAAAACTTTTCTCATAATTATCTGGCCGAAATAAAGCATCATAACCAAAGCCGCCTTCTCCTCTCTCCTGCTCTAAAATTTCACCCTTACAAATTCCTGTGAAATTTGTTATTTCACCATTATTCACAAAACAAATCACGGTTTTAAAATGAGCTTTTCTATTATTTTTCGAGTTTAATTCTTTGAGTAATTTTTGTCTGTTTGCTTCATCACTTTTCTCTTCGCTCGCATAACGTGCTGATCTTACACCTGGTTCTCCATTCAGCGCATCAACTTCAAGACCTGTATCATCAGCAAAACAAGGCATTCCAAAATGTTTTGCAATCGTTTCAGCTTTAATTTGTGCATTACCTTCAATCGTGTCAGAAGTTTCTTCAATATCATCGTGATAACCTAAATCAGTGAGTGAAACCAGCTCATATTGCTCTGGCATCATTTCTTTAACTTCTTTGAGTTTATTCGCGTTGTGTGTGGCAAAAATGAGTTTCATTATATTAATCCTTTGGCTTTAATTTCTAAATACTTATTAATGGTATTGACTGACAAATCTTGAGGTTTTGTCAAAATTGATTGAATACCATTTGCGTTTAATGACTTCACCATTAGCCTTTTTTCATAAGAGAATTTTTCGGCGACTGTTTTTTCATAAACACTTGTAATATCATCTGCTTTTGCATGAATCATGTCGTCAATTTCAGTATTTTCAAACAAAACAACCACAACCAGATGCTTTTGAGATAAAGCTCTCAGATATGGTAATTGTCGCTCTAAACTCACTTGATGTTCAAAGTTTGTATAAACTAAAAGCATGGAACGCTGCGTGATTGAGCGTTTGACTTGCGCATATAATCGCTGAAAATCTGAAACTAAATAATTTGACTCAATGTTGTAAAGCTTTTCTAAAACGCGATTAAGCTGAGTTTTTTTATCAGTTGCTTTAATAAAATCACGACAGTCTTCAGCAAAGGTCATCAAGCCTATTTTATCATTCTTTTTTAAAGCAATATTACTAAAAGCTAAAGTTGAATTAATCGCATAATCTAATAACGACAAGCCTTCAAAAGTCATTTTCATCAATCGACCACGATCGATGATATTGTAAATTGGCTGAGATTTTTCATCCTGATATTGATTTACCATCAATTGGTCGTATTTAGCTGTTGTTTTCCAATTAATCGTTCTGACATCATCACCTGGCACATATTCCTTGATTTGCTCAAACTCAAGGGTGTGACCAATTCGTCTGATTTTTTTAGCTCCAAAATCTGACTGCCTATCAAGCGCCAAAAATGCCAAAGCTTGCATTTGAATGTAAGACGGATAAACTTTCACCTCAGCATCTGCATCAAATCTGTATCGCCTTTTTATCAATCTAATGGGAGACGAAACAAAACAATTAATCGCACCGAAAACATAAGTTCCACGTTCTTGTGGTGTTAGCAAGTAGGTGAATTCTGACTTTTCTTTTGTCTGTAATTTTATTCTTTTATAGAAATCTCTTTTCTGAAACTGAATCGGAATTTCATCAATCACTTCAACATCAATTGAAAAGTTATAGCCGTTTTCAAGTTGAACTAAAACAGGGTTTTCATCGCTGTTTGAAAATCTTTCAGTTAAAACACGTTTTGCTTTAAAAGCTCTATTTTTATATAATGTCAGTATTTCTGTAAGCATTAAAAAAACAAGAAACAACAACAGAAGCCAAGCTGGCAAATACAAAAAATGTAGCCAAGCAGACAGCAAGAAAACAGCAGCAATGCTGAATAAGCTGATAAAAAATCGCTGACTAAAAAAAAGTGATTTGATGAATTTGATCACTATCTCGGGATTTCTACAGATTTCACAATCATATCAACCACATCTTCAGTATTCATGCCTTCCATTTCTTTTTCTGGCGTAAGCACAATTCGATGGTTTAAAACAGGTTCCAAAGATTTTTTAATATCATCTGGTGTCACAAAATCTCGGCCTTGAATTGCTGCAAAAACTTTTGATGTATTCAAAATAGCAATTGAAGCTCTTGGCGAAGCACCTAAAATGAGATGTGGATGTTGACGCGTTTGATGCACAATTTCGGCGATGTAATCAAAAAGCTTATCCTCAACAATCACATCTTTTAATAAGTTGCGATATTTCAATAAATCATCAGCGTTTAAAACAGATTTGATTAACGAAATCGCATCTTTATTTTTACGTTCGTGGTGCGTTTTGATCACTTCTTTTTCTTCTTCTAAGCTTGGATAAGTGAGTTTTATTTTAAATAAAAATCTATCGAGTTGCGCTTCTGGCAAAGCGTAGGTTCCCTCCTGCTCAATCGGGTTTTGAGTAGCGACAACCATAAATGGCGGCGGCATTTTATAAGTTGTGCCATCCATTGTGATTTGTTGTTCTTCCATAACCTCAAACAAAGCTGATTGCGTTTTAGCAGGTGCTCGGTTAATTTCATCAATTAAAACAATATTTGAAAAAATCGGTCCTTTTTTAAACTCAAATTCTGATTTTTCTTTGCTGTAAATCGATGTTCCTAAAACATCACTCGGCATCAAATCCGGCGTAAATTGAATACGATTAAATGAGGTATCTATCGTTTTTGCGAAAAGCTTTGACGTAATTGTTTTTGCAATTCCTGGCACACCTTCAATCAAGACATGACCATCGGCAAGCAGACTGACAATTAATAAATCGATGAATTTATCTTGACCGATAATCACTTGCTGAATTTGACTTTTAAGTTGCGTAACAGCTTCTTTTAAGTTTTCTAAAGGAATGCGAGCATCAAACTCAGAAGAATGTTCTGTCGTTTGCTCAACGCTTTCAATATTTTGCTCTGTATTTTTCTGTTCTTCTGAATTAAATTCTTCCATATTATTGATAAGGATTTAGATATTCTTCGAGTAAAATTAAATCTTTTTTTGAGACTGTCTCCAATTGATTAATTCGCTCGATATATTTGAATGTTTTGATGATGTGCTCCTCTGATTGTTCAGATTTTAGAGCTAAATTTTTAATAAAAGTTTTGTCTATATCTTGTGTTTGCAAATGATATTTTTGTCTGATTTTTGCAAAAAACAAATCAATTTTCAGCATTGCAATTTTTTTATGATTGCTTTTATTCACATACATGTCAGCAATTGTTTTGACATATTCGTATGATTTATTTTGCAATGGCTTCACGATTTTAATCGCTTTCTGCTTGCGTTTGCCTTCAAAGAAAATAAAAATAATCAAACTTATAATCAAAAGATAATAAGTGATTCTGAGATATTTATTGTTCAATAAATAATGCAATAAACTATCAATAGTTTCTCGTCCGTTTTTATAATAAGCATCCCAAACAATAGGTTTTGAAGTGTCAACAAACTGCATCACCGCTGAAGTATAGCGATAATTATCATCTGTTAGTAAAAAATGATTTGAGAATACTTCTGGCATTGTATGTAAATAAAATTGACCTTTCCCAAAAGGAACTTTGATGAAGTTGACATGCATTCTATTGTTAACAATACTATCAGAATCTGCTCTAAATTCTCCTAAAATAGTCGTTTTGATTGTGTCAATTTCTTTGAAGTAAGCAAAGTAATTTTGATCTCTATCATAAAGTTTATCAGCACCAATCTCAAAGTTTTCATTAGATAAACTCAACAAAGGTTTGTAGCTAATTCTGTTATTTAAAGAATATCCTGAAATCAACAAATTTAAGGTATCCATAATTGCGGGCGCGGTTGATGTCGCCATAAAAACATCATTTCCCCTTTCAACCCATTGTAGTAAAGAATCAGTTTCTGCGCCGTTGATTGCTATGTAACTATTGATCAATAAAAGTGTTTTGAGAGAGTCATTTTTATGAGAAAACAATTCAAAAGGCGGTCGATTATTCATTTGAAAATCAAGATCACTTTCTTGTAATTGATCAAAGAATATTTTTGCTCCTAAAGGAATTTTTGCATCGCGATGATAGCTTGGCGTCCAATCCAAAGGTTCCTTAGCCGTTGCTTCTAATAAAAATATAAAAAGTACCAAAAACACAAACAAACCAATCATGATTTTAAAAGATCTATTCATTTTTTTTGGCTTTAGGAATTTGACTTAATAAGTCTTCAAATTCTTTTTTTACAGTTACAAATAATGAATCGTCAACAGCAAAATCACCATACCATATATAATCATAATAGCGTGTTACCTCCGAAAAATGATCATCTAAAACTGTTTTTGACAATTCTTTTTGGTAGGCTTCATTTGTTTTTTGATATTCATAATCGATGAGTTCTTTATCGCGTAATTTCTTTAAAATCAATAAAAAATAATAGCGTGTTGCTAACCTGTATTCAGCGTCAGCAATTGCTTTTTCAATAAGTTTCGGGATGTCTTTTTGATTGATAATTTCTTCCTCTTCTGTCCAATTCAATTCTGAAGAATTTGAATTTTTTAAAAAAGATTGACCTGGGTTGTATTTCGCAAATAAATAGATAATTAAGAAAATTAATCCGGCAATTGAGCCCCATTTGAGGATAAAACCTAAAACACTCCAAAAGTTTGAGCCATCAACATCAGCAAAAAGCCAATTTAAAAACTCATTCCATTTAAGAGTCGCCCAATTTTTAAATCGTTGCCATAAGCTAGGTTCTTCAATATATTCCGTGTAATCAAAATCAGAATCATTAAGATATTCTTCTTTAAAATCTGATTCAAAAAAATCTTTTTGTTGGTAAGTTTCATCATCGTATTGAAGCTCATTTTGTGCAAAACTTGGCAACACAAAACCTAGCAACATGATGATGAAGCTTAATTTAAAAATATATAAATATATGTTATGAAATTTCTTCTCCACCAATTCTTTCTATCTCTTCACGCTGACCTGTGCTGTTATGAAATTCATCTAAATTAAAATAAATATATGCGGAGCTAATTACGGAAATTGTCATTAAAACATAACTCGCAATTGTCGATATTGCATAGAAAATAATATACCACCAACTTCCCATGTAATTCATACTAATATCACCTGATTGAGATGCTGCAGTAAAGCCTTCAATTAAGCCCAAGATAATCATCGGAACTTGAAAAATACTACTGATAAAAGAAACTAGAAGTCCGATGACAATTAAAGTTAAAAATGTCATCCACCAATTTTGTTTAATCAAAGTAAAACATGAGCTAAAAGCATCTGTTAAAGGCTCATGATTGAAAACCATAATTGAAAAAATCAATGATAAAGTCACAAATAAATAAATCCCAGGAATGATAAAGAAAAGTGTTCCTATTGCGGAAACTATTGAAACAACAAGTACAGCTCCTAAAATTGGGAAAAACTTTGAACGCATATTTTTGACAACATGACTTTCAATAATTTCACCATCATCTAAAACAGATTTGATGCAATAAAGCACGCAAGAAATTAAAGCTGTGTAAGTTGCAATTGACAAAATAACCAGTAAAACAGAAACTAGTGAAGTGGTCAGAAAGCTTTGTCCAAAAGCAGACGAGAAAAAATCTGTACTCACGCCACTTTGTGCATCTTCACCTGATAAAGTTAAAAGATTACCTGTTGATTTTTGAATGTAAGAGCCAACAATTGTTGTCAATAAGATTAAAGGGCCGACATGTTTGAAAAAAACTGTAAAAAAAGATTTAGCGTGATTTCTATAAAAGCTAAAAGTATCTGTAATGATTGCGCCTAAATCGCGCTTTTTTCTAAATTTAATCTGCTTTTGCATACTTTTTATTTAATTGGTGTGGCAAGATAACGTAATAATAAATGATCAACAATAATGAAGAAGCGATAATGAGAATCGCAAGCCAATCGGGCATTTCAGTATGTCGCGTCACATAACCTTCAAGAAAACCTGCAATCACAAAAAACGGAATGCTGCTGATCACAATTTTCAATCCATCTTTTGCGCCTCTAATAAATGAATCAAGTCTTTTGTAAGTGCCTGGCATCAGAAGGCTTTGTCCCATGACAAATCCTGCACAAATCGCAATAATAATCACAGAAATCTCAATTGTTCCGTGTATCCAAATCGTACGCGCTGATTCCCAAAGCAAACCTTGATCATAAAAGAAATACTGAAAAGAACCCAACATAATAGCGTTTTGCATTGCGATATAAAGTGTTCCTAAACCAAACAATAAACCTAAGCTGAAAGCGGTTAATGAAACGCGAATATTATTAATTGTGATTCCAAGAAACATATCCGTCTGGTTAGCTTCTTTATAAACTGCCATCGGATCGCCACTTTCAATATTGGCAATGGTGTTGTTAACGTAAGTATCACCTAAAATGAGCCTTACAAAATCACCATCACTCGCTGCTGAAAATGCACCGACTAAAGCAAAAAGAAGAAATATTGAAAAAGAAAACAGTAAATGTTTTTGATATTTATAAAACATCAACGGAAAATCACGCCTATAAAAATTGATAAACGTGTAACGTGACTCTCTTTTGTTTTTGTAAATTTTTTGATGTGCCGAAACTGACAATTCATTTAAGTAAATATGTGTTTCGCTTTTTGGGTAAAAAGTTTGCGCATAACTGAGGTCATCTGTGATTTGAATGTATAGATTTGACAAAATTTCTGGATCAATTTGAGAATAATTCTTAAGAAGACTTTCAAATTTTAACCAATTGTCCTTATTTTGTTTTATAAAAGCAGCCTCGCGCATGAGATGTTGAAATAATTTATCCAAAGAAAAACAATTCATGAATATATATCAAATAGAAACTGCACAAAATGTGCAAATTCTTCAAACGCCAGCTTCAGTTTTAAGCAGAATGTTAGCTTACCTAATTGATTACGCAGTGTTGATCATGTACTCCATTGTCACAGTAGCAATTTTAGCCGCCATGGACATCACACCCTTTGAAAGTTGGGCGACAAGGCTTCTCATTGGTCTTCCTTTTCTTTTATATTTTTTACTATTTGAAGTTTTCATGAATGGTCAAACCATTGGTAAAAGGTTGATGAATATTCGAGTAGTTTCAATTGATGGTACAAAGCCGAAGTTTTCATCATATCTCATCCGTTGGTTATTGCGTGTGATAGAAATTTCTATGACATCTGGTAGTATCGCAATTGTAACAATTCTGATTAACGGCAAAGGTCAACGCCTTGGTGATCTTGCTGCCAAAACAAGTGTCATTACTGAAAAACGAAAATCAAATTTCTCAAAAACCATTGCAACAGATTTACCTGAAGATTACACACCAAAGTATCCACAGGTGAGTTTATTGAGCGATGATGATATCAGACGCATAAATGAAATTTATAAATCGGCAAAAATTGAAGGAAAACAAGATTTAATTATAATTTTGGCCCAAAAAGTAGAAAAGCAAATGAACATCAAAGCCAACGAAAAACCTTTGTTCTTTTTAAAGCAAGTCCTACAAGATTATAACTTCTATACGCAAGGCTAATGGAATTAGATTACACGCTTATTCTGGACATTATTGGTGTTATCGCCTTCTCGATTTCAGGTGTTTTGGCAGCTTTAAGAAAAAGAATGGATGCTTTTGGCATTTTAATAATCGCCTTTGTCACTTCCATTGGTGGCGGTACAATTCGTGATATTTTGATTGGCGCACCAGTGATCTGGATGACACAAATGATTTATGTTTACGTTATTATTGCCACAACTATTTTAGCTGTCATTTTTAGAAAAAAATTAGCTTTTCTGAGAAAATCACTTTCGCTTTTCGACTCAATCGGAATAGGTTTATATACAGTTATTGGTATTGAAAAAGGTTTAAAATATGGTTTTTCACCAGAAATATGTATTGCTATTGGAACAATAAGCGCGTGTTTTGGTGGTGTTATTCGTGATACGCTTTGTAATGAAATACCAAGTATTTTCAAAAATGAAGTTTACGCAACAGCTTGTATTTTGGGAGGTGTTAGTTATTTCATTTTCTTAAAACTCAATTTCCCTAACGGATTAATTTTCTTTTTAGCAGGAATGACTGTCATCTTGATCAGATTAGCGGCAGTTGTGTTTAAAATCTCACTACCTTCAATTTACAAAAAAGAAGAAAATATAGAGGATTATTGGTAAGATTTAATCCAAAACTTCAACCTTAATTCCCACATTGCTCAGCGGCCATTCAGATTCATCAACCTCAACTTCTGAAATTTTTTCAGCGACATCCATTCCTTCAATCACACGTCCAAAAACTGTATGATCTTTATCTAAATGATGTGCGCCTCTTTCTGAAACCACAATAAAAAACTCAAATGGTGAAGATGCATTACTTACATTTTGCTCTGAATATTTAGCAGCAGAAACAACGCCGTATTTGTGTTTATGTTGCGCTTCAGCTTCATTAGGAATCAAATATTTCCCAACTTTCGATCTAAATCTATGCGTAATCACTTTATCTGAATTTCCGCCTTGTATCACAAAATCATCAGCGACACGGTGAAAGAATGTTGTATTGAAATAACCTAATTTCGTTAAACGCAAAAAGTTTGCTGTATGCCAAGGCGTGTCATCATAAAGCTCAATTTTTATATTTCCAAAATCTGTTTTAATCACAAAACGTCTTTCTTTATTTTCCTTAAAATACTTTTCTAAAAAAGGCATCAATTCCTCTTGATTAACCTTATCAACATTCGTTAAGTCAAGTTCCTTATCGCCCGCTGAAGGGATGACAACTTCAGGTTCTTTTTTTTCGATTGTCTCTTTCTCAGATTCA
Source organism: Psychroflexus sp. S27 (assembly GCF_002810405.1). Classification (NCBI taxonomy): domain Bacteria; kingdom Pseudomonadati; phylum Bacteroidota; class Flavobacteriia; order Flavobacteriales; family Flavobacteriaceae; genus Psychroflexus; species Psychroflexus sp. S27. The sequence goes on from NZ_NEXQ01000020.1 coordinate 107,789, forward strand.
TTTTCGCTGTCTTTATTTGTATCTTGCTGACAACTTAAAAACAAAACAGAAACAAGTATTAATGCATATTTCATCATTCATCAATTTGGTGCCCAAATTACAAAAAATTGAACTTCCAGGAATTGAAGCGCAATATAAATTAGCACCTTTTCACAGAAAAGAAGACCTACAAAAAATTGATTTTTCAAAATTAAAAGCAAAGAAATCGGCTGTTTTAGCTCTTTTTTTTCCAGATGAAAATGAAACCATGCAATTGGTTTTCATCCTTCGTAAATCATACAAAGGCGTTCATTCTAACCAAATCGGATTCCCTGGTGGTCGTTATGAGGAAGATGATATCAACTTTGAGTTTACTGCAAAAAGAGAAACCGAAGAAGAAATTGGCATTGATAAAAATGACATTCAAGTTGTGCGTGAACTCACACAAATGTACATCCCGCCATCAAACTTCATCGTTCATCCTTTTATAGGTTTTATAGATTACACACCGAAATTCATCAAACAAGAAACTGAAGTTGAAGACATTTTCAGCGCCTGTTTAGAAGATTGTTTAAATGATAAAAACATCATCAAAACGATAATTTCTGCTTCATATTCTAAAAATACAGAAGTTAAAGCTTTTAAACTCAATAAAAAAATTGTCTGGGGCGCAACGGCAATGATGCTCTCTGAAATCAGAGATATTTTCAAAAATATCTCACAAGTAAATTTAAAAGTTTCCTGAAAAAAAGTACTCTTTTCTCTACATCATTAGAAATGCGCTTATATTTGCAGGTCAAATTTGTTATACATATACATGGGATTATTTAAAAAAAATCCATTTGGACATTATTTATTTTTAAAGAAGTGGCTGATCAGAATCATGGGAACAGCGACGCACAAGCGCTACCGTGGATTTAATGAGCTAAAAATTGAAGGTTCGCAAATCATTCGAGACTTACCTGATAAAAATGTTTTGTTCATCTCTAACCATCAGACTTATTTTGCTGATGTAGTTGCCATGTATCATGTTTTTAACGCGAGTTTAAGCGGACGAGATGACAATATCAAGAATGTTGCTTACCTCTGGAATCCTAAACTTAACATCTATTACGTCGCGGCTAAGGAAACTATGAAAGGCGGATTTCTACCAAAAATATTAGCTTATGCAGGTTCCGTCAGCATTGATAGAACATGGCGTGCAGATGGTAAATCTGTCAACAGAAAAGTAAAATTTAGTGATATTTCTAACATCGGTAAGGCACTTGACGATGGCTGGGTGATTACCTTTCCTCAAGGCACAACACGACCTTGGAAACCAATCAGAAAAGGAACGGCCCATATTATTAAAAAATACGAGCCGATCGTTGTTCCTGTTGTGATTGATGGTTTTAGACGTTCTTTTGACCGAAAAGGCATCAGAATTAAAAAACGTAATATTTTACAATCGATGATTATTAAAGATCCGCTTGATATCGATTATAAAAATGAAAGCATCGATCAGATTGTTGAACGTATTGAGTACGCCATTGAACAACATCCTTCTTTCATTAAAGTGATTCCTGAAAAAGAATTAAAAGCTGAAGAAGAACTTAACGAACAAAGACGTTACAGCGCTAAAAATCATTGATTCTCAATTATTGATCCATAGGTTCAACTTTATAACCTTGTTTTCTTAATAAATTAACTACACCATTTTCACCAGCTAAATGCGCAGCTCCAAAAGCGAAAAAAGTAGATTTACTATTTGCTTTTTCTTCAATAATTGAGATCCAGTTTTGGTTACGTTTATCCAGAAAATCTTCTTGGTAAAGATTGACAGAAGAATCATCTTCAACCATATAATCCATCATTCCTTTTAAATCTTTTGATTCGTAAAGAGAAATCAATTCTTGATATTTTTTGATATTGTCTTCTTCTGAAAGATCAGCCATTTTTAATAAATCTTGAACTTGGTGTTCATAAGACACTTTATCAATCATATCAAATTGATCTTGTAATTTTTCTAGACCAAAAATTTCTTTTTTGGCCTGAAGTGCTTTTTGCATAAAATAAGTATCATAAGCTAACGGCATTCCATCGCAATTTGCGAAAGAACTCATTGCCATTGCGCTCAAAAAGAATGGCTTGATGCGTTTCATCATTTCAAAATTCATTCCTGGCACTTTTCCGTCCATTAAATTTTGCAATTTTTGCATTTCTTCTTCTGAGGTATAATCAGAAATAGCTTTGTCATCCTTCATATACATTGAGTTCATCATTTGAACTTGTAATGACGGATCAGACATGTCGATTTCCAATCCGAGTTGTTCCGTACTTTCAAAAGCTTTTTTAACAACATCTGAAGTTTTGATTTCGCATGTAATATGAATCGTACCGTATAAATACGATGCCTTTTCAATTCCGTTTCCTGACACTTTCCATAAAAGTGCATTTTCAATATTTTGCGCATGCACTTGAAGACTTGCGAAAATAAAAAAACTGAGTCCGAAAATTAGTTTTTTAATCATAGTTCTATTTGTTTAAGGTTATTATAATTTCTTTTTAAACGTCGTGTTAACACGCCGTAAACCACTCTATAAAAAAGTAAAAACAGCAAGACAATCACAAGCAAAACAGCGATGCTGATACCGATGCTAATCCAGAATTGAATTGTATCAAAATTTATATAATGTTTTATAGTCATCACAATACTGACGATAAAAGACAAGCTAAAAAATAAAATATTGAACCATACATAAGCTTTCACTGTGCGCCTAGTTTTCAAAATATTCTTCATTAAACCTCTTGTACTATCTGTCGTTTTAATCGCTTTATAATTCAGAAAAAACAAAACGATAAAACCAATAATGACAACGTAATTGATAATTAAAGAAACTCTGTAAAATCCGTTCAGACTCATTTTTTTAATGATTTCATCGGTTTCTTGAGAGCTCGTTAAAAGCTCTAAAGCAATCCAAAAAGCGAACTCAATAATGCTGATGATAAAAATCCACTTCACAATCGAAGATGACTTTTCATGCATCATTAGATACAAATCGTCTTTTTTATAAGAAGGCAAATCGTCTTGAGATTGCCATTGCTTTTTAAATAATTCTAAATCATCCATAAGTTGCTAAGGATTCAATATTTTCTTAAGTTTAGTTTTCACTCTGTTCATTTTCACTCTTGCATTTACTTCTGAAATTCCTAATGTAGCTGAAATTTCTTTATAATTTCTGTCTTCTAAATAGAGAAAAACCAAGGCTTTATCAATATCATTTAATTCTTTAATCGCCGCGTACATCAATTTGAGATTTTCCTCAATCGTATCGTCATAATACTCAGCTTTTATTTTAAAGTTAAAAGCTTCTATGTCTGAAGTTTTAACACGCCTTTTTTGTTTTCTGTAAAGTGTAATAGCAGTGTTAAGCGCTACTCTGTACATCCATGTGCTAAACTTCGCATCTCCTCTAAATTTTGGATAAGCTTTCCAAAGTTGTATTGTTATTTCTTGAAATAAGTCTTTATGGGAGCTTTTATCATTTGTATATAAACGACATATTTTATGCGCAATGTTTTGATGCGTATTAAGGTTGTCTATAAATTCTTTTTCTAAAGCTTCCTCCACAGAATTTTCAATCTAATTAATCAGTCGTTATAAATTTTCAATCGTTACAGCAAATAAACAAAATTTATTAAGCCTCCTTAAAATTATTAATCTTAAATGAAAGACCTTATCTATTTCAGTAAAGCTTTCATAAAGATCAAATTATAATAAACTAATAGTCAATTCATTATAATTATCAATCTTATAAAGAAAAAAAATTGAGTGTAAAATTAAAATCGTACATTTGCACCTATTTTTAAATTACTACATGAATACATTTGAATCATTAGGCTTAAGCCAAGAAATCTTGCGTGCAATTGAAGATATGGGGTTTGAGTCACCGAGTGAAGTTCAGGATAAAACGATCCCGATACTACTCGAAGAGCCAACAGATATTGTTGCGCTAGCCCAAACTGGAACTGGAAAAACTGCCGCATTTGGTTTTCCTTTAATTCAAAATATTGACCTTAATTCGAAGAAAACTCAGGGTTTGATTTTATCACCAACCCGAGAGTTATGTTTACAAATTACCAACGAATTAAAAAATTACTCTAAATATTACAAAGGCCTCAACACAGTTGCGGTTTATGGTGGTGCCAGTATTACAGACCAAGCAAAGCAAATTAAGCGTGGTGCTCAGGTTATTGTTGCGACACCAGGACGAATGAAAGACATGATTCGTCGTCAAATTATTGATATTTCAGCAATTGATATTTGTGTTCTTGATGAGGCAGATGAAATGCTAAATATGGGTTTTTATGAAGATATAAAGGAAATTTTATCTCATTCACCTAGCTCAAAAAGCACATGGCTTTACAGTGCAACAATGCCAAAAGAAGTTTCGCAAATCGCGAAAAAATTCATGAAATCTCCTGTGGAAATTACAGTTGGTCAGAAAAACGTTTCTACAAAAAACGTCAGTCATGAATATTATGTTGTTGCTGGTCGTGACCGTTATAATGGCATGAAAAGATTAGTCGATGCTAATCCAGAAATTTATTCTGTTATTTTCTGTCGTACAAAACGTGATACGCAAAAAGTTGCTGAACGCCTTATTGAAGACGGATACAGCGCTTCAGCTATTCACGGAGATTTGAGTCAAAATCAGCGTGACTTAGTCATGAAAAGTTTTAGAAACAAACAAATCCAAATGCTTGTTGCGACTGATGTTGCTGCACGTGGAATTGATGTTGATGATATTACTCACGTGATTAATTACCAATTACCTGACGAAATTGAAACCTATACGCACCGAAGCGGACGTACTGGTCGTGCTGGTAAAGAAGGAACTTCAATGGTGATTATCACTAAAAGTGAAATTCGTAAGATCAAACAAGTTGAACGTATTATCGGTCAAAAGTTTGAAGAGAAAAAATTACCTTCAGGTGACGAAATTTGTAAAGTACAACTTTTCCACCTTGCTAAGGAAATGAAAGAAACTTCAATCAACAATGAAATTGATCAATACATCGGTAAGCTTGAAGAAGAGTTTGCTGACGTTTCTAAGGAGGAATTAATCAAAAAATTCTTCTCAGTTGAATTTACACGTTTCCATAATTACTATAAAAACGCGCCTAAAATGGCACAACCTTCTGAGTCTTCTAGATCAGGCGGAAGTGATTCTTATGGCGATGAAACACGTTTCTTCATCAACATCGGAGAAAAAGATGGCTTCAACTGGATGTCGCTTAAAGACTTCTTAAAGGAAACTTTAGAATTAGGTCGTGATGGCGTAGCTAAAGTTGATGTCAAAAACACATTCTCTTTCTTTAATGTTGAAAATGATCACGTTGAGAAGGTTAAAGCAACTTTTGAAGAGTTTAAACTCAACAATCGACACGTTAATGTTGAAATCACTAAAGACAATAAGTCTGGTGGCGGTGGCGGAAGAGGTCGCAAGAAAAGTAAAGGCGGCGGCGGAAGACGGGATGGTAAATCTGGTGGCTTCAAAGGAAAATCAAAAGGCGGTAATAAAAACGTCAAAAGTTCTTTTGAAAGAAGACGCCGTAATCGTTAGTGTTAATTTTTAATCAAATCTCCGAGACAAATATTTTTATCTCAAGTCTATTTGATTAAATTTAGAGCGATGAAGTATTTAACAATTATATTTCTTTTCACAACCATGATAGTTTTCAGTCAGGAAGAAAATTCCGAACTGAAAACTATTCGTGGAAGTGTTATGAATGCTGCAAATGATCGCATTTTAAAAAATGTGAACATTATTAATATCAACACTGTTCGAGGAACAGTAAGTGATCAAGAAGGTAAATTTAAAGTCAAAGCACATATCAATGACACAATTTATCTTTCCCACCTAGGTTTTAAACCTATACAAGTTAGAGTCACTGAAGATTGGGTGAAGTTTGGCGATGTCAAAATCAAAATGACAGAATCTGCCATTGCCCTTGAAGAAGTGAAACTCAGCGATGTCAAACTCACAGGTTTTATTGAGATTGATGCCAAAAACATTCCTATTTACGATAACTACCGTTACAGCATTTCGGGAACTGATTATGCTTATGAAGGCGGTCAATATCAAAGTACATCTTTATCTAAAACAATTAGTGCGATTCTAAATCCCGCGGATTTATTGTATCAAATATTTGGTAAAAAACCAAAGCAGATGCGACGTTTGCGTAAAATGAAAGAAGACGATGCCATCAGGCAATTGCTTCAAGATAAATTTGACAGAGAGACTTTATCTGCTGTGCTTCAAATCAGCAAAATTGATATTGTTGACATCCTTAAAAAATGCGATTATTCTGAATCCTTTGTAAGATCAGCAAATGATCTACAACTTTTAGATGCAATTAGTAATTGCTACGAAGAATATCGCGCTGTAAATCGATAATTATGAAAAAGATTTGCGTACTTACTGGAGCTGGAATGAGCGCAGAAAGTGGCGTTAAAACTTTCCGTGACGACGACGGCTTATGGGAAAATCACGAAATTACTGAAGTTGCAACTCCCGAAGCTTTTGAACGAAACCCAGAATTAGTTTTAGATTTTTATAACCAAAGAAGACGTCAACTTTTGGAAGTCAAGCCAAACGCTGCACATCTTGATTTAGTTCGGCTTGAAGAAAAGTATGATGTCCAAATTATCACTCAAAACGTCGATGACTTGCACGAACGTGCTGGCAGTTCATCGATTTTACACCTTCATGGTGAACTCATGAAATCACGCTCAGTTGAGCATCCTCATTTAATTTACAATCAAATAGATGATTTGAATTTAGGTGATTTGTGTGAGAATAATTACCAGCTCAGACCACATATCGTTTGGTTTGGAGAAGCAGTTCCTGAAATGGAAAATGCAATTAAACTTGTTTCTGAAGCTGATATCATTATCATCATCGGTACTTCAATGCAAGTTTATCCCGCAGCAGGTCTTATCGATTATAAAAAAGAGGAAGCGCCTGTTTATTTCATAGACCCAAAACCTTCAATAAAATCTTCAGACTCTATCGAAGTTATTGCTAAAAAAGCAAGTCTTGGTGTTCATGAATTAGTTAATCGCTTACTTTAATTTAATGCATATTGAATTTTGCCCTTTTCCTTCTTTGTGAAAAAAGGACAAGCTTTTTTGGTATTAAATAAGCCCAAAGTGGTTTCGACACAAATGTCATTGCAATACCAGATAATAAAACCAAACAGCCCAAAATCATTTGCATTGTAATTGGTTCTGATAAAATCAGCCATGCCAAAATCGCTGTAATCAATGATTGAGACAACAATGATAAACTGACGCGTGTTGCTCTCATTCGGCTAATCGCATAATTCAACGCAAACCAACCAATCAATTGAGTTGTTATCGATTGAATGACCAAAACCGACCAAGCAGCTGCGCTGTGATTGAAGAAATTTTCTCCTGCTACATAATTTATCACACCTAAAAACGCAACAGAACCGACAAGATTTATTGTCATAAATGTCGGAACATTCATTTTGTCGAGTATTGATTTTGAAATCAAGAAATACCAAGAATAGAAAACACCAGATAAAATCCCGAAGTAAAAAGATCTGTCAAATTCTAAATTTGCAAAAAATTCAAAACCAACGATAATCATCATGCCTAATAAAGCTACAACAGTCCCAAACCAGAAATTTGTTTTTGGCTTATCAACCAAAAAGAAGAAAGCGCCAATCCCAACCCAAATTGGAGACAGATTTGTCAATAATGTCGCTTGTGTTGCAGTTGATTCCTCAATTGCGATATTCCACACAGCGACATCAGCACCAAATAACAAACCACATAATAATGATAACAAAATGAGACGACCGGTTGGCCACTTAAATTGTTTTCGGAATATGACAATAGGTAACAGGATGATCAACGCAAAGAACATTCTGTAAAATGCAGAAATCAGACCAGATGTCAGACCTAATTTCACTAAAATTGGGAAGATAGATATTCCCGCTATGCCTATCATTAAGGCGATTCTAGACTTCTTCATCTCAAAAAAATATTTTGCAAAACTAGCTCTAAATTTTAGATGGACAATGTTAAATTTTCATCAAAAAGTAAAATATTTTATGAGCTTAAAATTTGATTTTAAAAGCCTTAAAAAAGACGCTATCTTTGCCACTTATTTAACACACAACACATGACAGCTTTAGAAGCCATTACACCTATTGATGGGCGTTACGCCTCAAAAACAAATTCTCTTACCCCTTATTTTAGCGAAAGTGCTTTAATCAAATATCGCTTGCGTATTGAAATTGAATACTTCATTTCACTTTGCGAACTTCCACTTCCTCAAGTGAAAGATTTTGATAAGAGTTTGTACAAGGATTTAAGGAGTATTTATAAAGATTTTTCTCTTGAAGATGCAGAAAAAGTGAAATCAATTGAAGCGGTCACCAATCATGATGTTAAAGCTGTTGAATACTTTATCAAAGAGAAAATGGATGAACTCGGACTTAAAGATTCTAAAGAGTTTATTCATTTCGGTTTAACATCTCAAGACATCAACAACACAGCCGTACCTTTGAGTTTAAAGGAAGCACTTTCTGAAGTTTATTTAAAAGATTTAGAAGAACTTATTTCTAAATTAAAAAGCTTAAGTGCTGATTGGAAAGAAATTCCGATGTTAGCAAGAACACATGGTCAACCAGCCTCTCCTACCCGATTAGGAAAAGAAATACAAGTTTTTATAACACGTTTAGAAGAGCAGCTTAAAACTTTAGAAGCAACACCAATTGCTGCAAAATTTGGTGGTGCAACAGGAAATTTCAATGCACATGTTGTCGCTTATCCTGATGTTGATTGGCAAATTTTTGGTCAAAACTTTGTTGAGAAAAGTTTAGAATTAAAACACTCCTTCCCAACAACGCAAATTGAACATTACGATCATATTGCAGGTGTTTTTGATGCTTTAAAACGTATCAATACAATTATTCTTGATTTGAATAAAGATATATGGACGTACATTTCCATGGATTATTTCAAACAAAAAATCAAAAAAGGCGAAGTCGGTTCATCTGCAATGCCACATAAAGTTAATCCGATTGATTTTGAAAATTCAGAAGGAAACCTCGGTATCGCAAATGCTATTTATGAGCATTTATCAGCCAAGCTACCTATTAGTCGATTACAGCGTGATTTGACTGATAGCACTGTCTTAAGAAATATTGGCGTGCCGATGGCGCATAGCATTATCGGTTTTAAGTCAAGCTTAAAAGGTCTGAATAAACTTTTATTAAATGAGACTAAAATCAATCAAGATTTAGAACAAAATTGGGCAGTTGTAGCTGAAGCTATTCAAACAATTTTGAGACGTGAAGCATACCCAAATCCTTATGAAGCCCTAAAAGGATTAACACGTACAAATACAGCGATGACACAAAAAAGTATTCATGATTTTATTGAAACATTAGAAGTTTCTGATGACATCAAAAATGAATTAAAGCAAATTACGCCACAAAATTACACAGGACTTTAATGGTAAAAATAAGCGCATGGATTTCAGCGGCAAGACCTCGCACCCTACCGCTTTCCGTTGCTGGAATTTTGGTGGGCGCGGCAACTGCTGCTATTGAAAATAGTTACGATAATTTAATTTTTTGGTTGGCCATTTTAACCACTTTAGTTTTACAAATTTTATCAAATTTTGCTAATGATTACGGAGACGGTGTGAAAGGTACAGATAATCATGAGCGTTTAGGACCTCAACGCGCTTTACAAAGTGGTGCTCTGACTGATAAAGTTCTCAAAAAAGGAATTATTATCACGGTATTTATATGTTTGCTTTCTGCATTAGCTTTAATTTATTCAGCTTTTGGAAAAGAAGACTTCATAAGTTCCTTTTTCTTTTTCTTACTTGGTGTAGCTTCAATTGCAGCAGCTATTAAATACACTGTCGGTAATTCAGCTTACGGTTATCGAGGTTTAGGCGATTTATTTGTTTTTATATTCTTCGGATTAGTGAGCGTCATTGGCTCTAACTATTTAATGACAAAATCCATTAATTTTTGGTTGATTTTTCCAGCGACAAGCATTGGTTTATTAAGTAGCGCTGTTTTGAACCTCAATAATATGCGTGATGAAAATAGCGATAGAAATGCTAATAAAAATACTTTAGTTGTGATCCTCGGAAAAGATAAAGCCAAAATTTATCATTTCTCTCTGATCATCATTGCCTTTTTAAGTTTAATGATTTACGCTGTTTTTCAATTTAATAGTCAACTTCAGTTTCTTTGCTTCATCGGCTTTGTTCCATTGTTTATTCACTTAAGAAAAGTGGCGAATTATTCAAAACCACAAAGTTTAGACCCAGAACTCAAAAAAGTTGCTTTAAGCACTTTCGCCATTGCTATATTAATGTTGATCACACAAATATTTAATTTTTAAGACTTCCTCAAAATTATATTTCTGAAGATATTGTATCTTGTGTGAAAACAATTTTTTATGGATTTTAAAGCAAAGATGTTACGCGATGATGCCCTTAAAGGCAAAACAATTTTGGTCACTGGCGGTGGCTCAGGCCTTGGAAAATCAATGTCAAGATATTTTTTAGAAATCGGAGCAAAAGTGATTATCACCTCCCGAAATCTTGACAAACTCAAAAATACTGCTGAAGAACTAGAGAAAGAAACTAACAGCACATGCATCCCTTTACAATGTGATGTGAGACATTATGATCAAGTTGAGAAAATGCTAGAAGAGGCTCATCAAAAAGTTGATACTATCGATGTTCTACTCAACAATGCCGCAGGAAACTTCATCTCTCCAACCGAACGTTTATCATCAAATGCCTTTGACACAATTATCGATATTGTTTTAAAAGGTTCAAAAAACTGCACCTTGGCATTAGGAAAACATTGGATTGAGAAGAAAGAGGAAAATAAAACTGTTTTAAATATCGTCACAACTTATGCTTACACAGGTTCTGCTTATGTTGTGCCGAGTGCTACAGCAAAAGCTGGCGTATTAGCGATGACAAGATCTCTTGCTGTGGAATGGGCAAAATATGGTATTAGATTTAACGCCATTGCACCAGGTCCTTTTCCTACAAAAGGTGCTTGGGATCGCTTATTACCAGGCGAGTTGAAAGATAAATTTGATCTTGCTAAGAAAGTTCCTCTAAAACGCGTTGGTGATCATCAAGAATTAGCAAATTTAGCTGCTTATTTAGTATCTGATTTTGCACATTATCTTAATGGTGAAGTCATCACAATCGATGGAGGCGAATGGCTAAAAGGTGCAGGACAATTCAATTTACTCGAACAAATCCCAACCGAAATGTGGGACATGCTCGAGGAAATGATAAAAGCCAAAAAATCTAAATAAGATTTCTTTTCTTTAAATCGGTTTGTTTACAAAAATGAACCGATTTTTTTATTTCAGTTGCCATTAATTTGTCGTCTTTTACAATTGGTACTTCTTTTCTAAAATCTTCAATTAGATTTTCTATTTCAGCTGAAGACTTTTCTTTTCTAAAGTGTAAAGCTTGTGAAGCATTAAAGAGTTCGATACCCAAAACGGTGTAAACATTTTCAACAACTTTCAATAATTTGGTTGCTGAATTTGCTCCCATACTCACATGATCTTCTTGCCCGTTTGAAGAGACAATCGAATCAATACTCGCTGGCGTACAATATTGTTTATTCTGACTGACAATACTTGCCGCTGTGTATTGCGGAATCATAAAACCACTGTTCAAACCTGGTTTTTCAACTAAAAACGCTGGTAAATCTCTCAAGCCTGATACCAATTGATAGGTTCTTCTTTCAGAAATATTAGCGATTTCTGCTAATGCCATCGCCAGATAATCCATTGGTAAAGCAATTGGTTGTCCGTGGAAATTTCCTCCTGAAATAATTTTATTTTCATCCACAAAAATATTCGGATTATCCGTGACACTGTTAATTTCAACTTCAACCGTCTTTTTTACAAAATCAAAAGTATCTTTTGAAGCACCATGCACCTGAGGAATACATCTAAATGAATATGGATCTTGCACATGTTTTTTTGGTGCATTCGCCAAAGGACTTTTTTCTCTTAATTTTAAAATACGCCGTGCCGTTTCAACCTGACCTTTATGTGGTCTCACTTGATGAACCAAAGCATCAAATGGAGATAAATTACAATCAAAACCTTCTTGAGAAACAGCAGAAATCACATCGCCTAAATCGATTAGTTTTTCAGTTTGTATTAAAGCATAAACAGCATGTGCGCTCATGAATTGAGTTCCATTCAGCAATGCCAAGCCTTCTTTAGATTGAAGTTCTAAAGCTTTTAAGTCATGAGATTCCAAGACCTCAGCAGAAGTTTTAATGTCACCATTAACTCTAACTTCACCTTCTCCCAAAAGCGGTAAAGATAAATGTGCTAAAGGTGCTAAATCTCCAGAAGCACCAAGCGAACCTTGTGAATAAATTACTGGAAGAATATCATGGTTATAAAAATAAATCAAACGTTCAACAACTTCAAGACTAATGCCTGAATGCCCATAACTTAAAGATTGAATTTTGAGCAATAACATCAGTTTAACAATAATGTCATCAACTTCATCTCCAGTTCCGCAAGCGTGTGATAAAACAAGATTGCGCTGTAATTCTGATAATTTTTCAGAAGAAATCTGAATATTGTAAAGCGAACCAAAACCTGTATTGATACCGTAAAGCGCTTCAGATTTAACAGCTTCATTATTGTCTAAATAATGTCTTGCTTTCTGAATTGCTGCTTTAGACTCTTCACTTAGAGCTAATTTTTGTTCAGAATATATGATTGATGAGATTTTATCAATACTTAAATGAGACGCCTTGATATGATGTATAGCCATATTAGAATTTTCAAATTTGCACGAAATTAAGCAATTTTTTAAGATTGTTTATCGCTCGATTGTAGAAAAAGCATTTCCCAAATAATCAATAAGGTCTGATGCAATTAATGAATTTACTGAAAATTTATCGACGTACAAATCAGCCGACAGACCATGCAAGTAAACGCCCAAAATACTAGCCTGAAGCGAAGTATAACTTTGAGCTATCAGACCTGAAATAATACCTGCCAAAACATCTCCGCTTCCAGCTGTTGCTAAGCCTGCATTTACAGTAGAATTAATGTAAGCTTTATCATGATAAATTACTTTCGTATAAGCTTCTTTAACAACTAAAATACAATCATATTTTTCAGAAAATGATTTTGCTTTATCAAGCATTTCAAAACTGTTATTCCACTCGCCTATCAGTCTTTTTAATTCGCCAATATGCGGCGTTAAAACTGATTTCGCTGGTAAAAGTTGTAATAAATCTTTGTTTTGAGAAATTAAATTCAATCCGTCTGCATCGATTAAAATGGGTTTTTCTGTTTTCTCTAAATAATTTTTTAAAGCAGAAAAAGCATTTTCAGAAGTGCCAATCCCCATCCCGATGCCTAATGTTTGATACGAAAAATCAAATTCCTGATAAGCAATAAAATTTTCACTCTCTGATTCAATTGTCATCGCTTCTGGTAAAATAATATTAAGCATTTCCACAGCTTTTGGTGGACATAAAACTGTCAACTTACCAACGCCAGAACGCATTGCAGCTTTAGCGCTGAGCATGATGCTACCGAACATTCCTTTTTGGCCGCCAATTAAAACTAAATGTCCGTAAGTTCCTTTATGACTGAAGGTTTCACGTTTTTTAAAAATCGATTTAATAAATTTTTGATCAATGAAATTATATTCAGATTTAAGATGATGATTTTGAAGCAAACCGATGTCTAAAATTTTCATTTCTCCAACTTTATTTCCAAAGTCAGAGAATAGAAAACTTAGTTTTGGTGCGTGAAATGTGAGTGTCAAATCAGCATTAAAAACAACATCCTTTTTCTGATTAGCTTGATGCGCATACAACCCAGAAGGACAATCAATCGCAACTTTGTATGCTTCTGTTTTGTTTAAAGAAGAAATAACTTCTTGAACAAATTTGGGCAGTTCACGATTTAAACCCACACCGAAAATAGCATCAATCACTACAGAATTATTTTCAAAATCAGGTAATTCTTCAACTTCAGAAACTTCATGAAATGTTATTTTTTCTTTTAAAATATCATAATTCAGCTGAGCATCAGGACTCAAATTATCAGCGTATTTTAAAATAAAAACTTCAACATTTAAACCTTGATCTAAAAATATTTTAGCCATTGCAAATCCATCACCAGCATTATTACCAATACCACAAAAAACATAGATTTTCTCATTATTATCAAGCTGCTCTAAAAGCAGATCACTCGCTTTTTCTGCAGCAGTTTGCATGAGTTGATGTGAACTGATTTCTTTTTCCTTAATTGTTAGTTGGTCTAATTCTGAAAGTTGTTCTGGCGAATATATTTTCATTGTTTTAAAGTCTTCAATTCTTAAATACAATTTAGCAAAAAACCTAGAGCTATTAGGCTTAAAAGGCTAAATTTGCAAAAAACGAATACAATGAAAACAACAGCATTAAATCATATTCATAAAGAATTAGGAGCTAAGATGGTTCCATTTGCAGGTTACGAAATGCCTGTCTCATACGAAGGTGTTAACGCAGAACACGAAACTGTACGCGAGAAAGTTGGTGTCTTTGATGTTTCTCATATGGGTGAATTTTTTATTGAAGGAAAAGAAGCTCTCGATTTACTCCAAAAAGTTTGCTCTAACGATGCGAGTAAACTTGTTGATGGAAAAGCACAATATACTTGTATGCCAAATGAAACTGGCGGTATTGTTGACGATTTGATCATCTATCGTTTTTCTGAAGAAAAATATTTGATGGTGGTTAACGCTTCTAACATCGAAAAAGATTTCGCTTGGATTACAAAACACAATACTTTTGACGCACAAGTCATAAACCGATCAGACGAATATAGTTTGTTAGCTGTTCAAGGCCCAAAAGCTGTTGAAGCAATGCAGTCTTTAGCAAAAATTGATTTATCAGCAATCAAATTTTATCACTTTGAAGTTGGAGAATTTGCTGGCGCACAAGATGTGATCATTTCAGGTACTGGATATACAGGTAGCGGCGGATTTGAAATTTATTTCAAAAACGAAGATGCTGAGCAAATTTGGAATAAAGTTTTTGAAGCTGGTAAAGATTTTGGCATTAAACCTATCGGTTTAGCAGCACGTGATACTCTGCGTTTAGAAATGGGTCTATGTTTATACGGAAATGATATTGACGAAACAACATCTCCTATTGAAGCAAAATTAGGTTGGATTACAAAATTTACTAAAGATTTTGTCAATGCTGAAGCTTTAAAAGCTGAAAAAGAAGCTGGCTCAAAAAGAAAACTCATTGCTTTTGAATTGAAAGGAAAAGGAATTCCGCGTCAAGGTTATGATATTTTAAATGTTGACGGAGAAAAAATCGGTCATGTCACTTCAGGCACAATGTCACCAAGTCTTAAAAAAGCAATTGGTTTAGGTTATGTTGAAACCGCTTACAGCAAACTTGAAACACCGATTCAGATTCAAATTCGTAAAAAAGCAGTTGACGCAGTCATTGTAAAACCGCCTTTTTACAAAAAATAATTAAAGATTACAGACAAAAAGAAAATACTGATTTTAGGTGCTAGTGGCTTTTTAGGTGGTGAGCTTTATAGAGAGTTACATCCATATTTTGATGTTTATGGCACTTACCATACGCCAGATAAAAAGCTGCTAAAAAATCAAAAATTTATTGAATGGGATTTAGAGATAGATCCCATTCATTATATTCTACAAGATCTAAAACCCGATATCATTATTTCTTGTCTCAAAGGGAATTTTGCAGGTCAAGTTCACGTTCACGAAAGGATTGCTGAGTTTTTATTAACCCATGAAAGCAAGCTCATTTATGTTTCTTCAGCTAATGTTTTTGATACTTTCACCAATTATCCTTCTTATGAATATGACAAAACTTTATCCGGAAGTGTGTACGGAAAATCAAAAATTAAAATTGAAAACGCTTTAATGCGATTGCCAAACGCGCTTTTTACAATTGTTCGCCTACCGATGGTTTTCGGGTATAATTCTCCAAAAGTTAAGGAAATAAAACTGCTTTACGATCTTAATGAAGCCATTGAAGTTTTCCCGAATGTTGTCATTAATGCGACAACACATCAAAAGTTTACGCAACAAATTCATTACATCATTAATCGTGATTTAGAAGGCACTTACCATTTAGGCAGCAGTGACTTGATTCACCATAAAGAATTGATTGAAGAAATATGTGATGCCTTACAGCTTGAAGCTCCGCTTTTTAAAAACGTATATAGTTCCAACAGAGATCGTTATATTGCTGTTCTACCAAAATTTCATAACTTACCTGAGCATCTCACGATAACAATCGAAGATGTGATTTATAATTCAGTAAAAATTTAAATGTTATGGAAAAAATGTCTAAAAACGAAGTTCAAGAAAAATTAAAGAGTCTTAATAATTGGAAACTTCATGATGATGTAATCAAAAAGGAATTCACTTTTGATGATTTTAAATCTGCTTTTGCTTTTATGACGCGTGTTGCTTTTGAAGCTGAAGCATTGACGCATCACCCAAATTGGGAAAATGTTTACAACACTGTCAAAATCAGCTTAAACACGCATGATGCAGAGGGAATAACTGAAAAAGATTTTGATTTGGCAAAAAAAATTGATGCCATTTACAAATAAAAAAGTCACTCCTAGAAGTGACTTTTTCATATTGGCTATCAAATAATTTTATTTTAAATCTCGAATCGCATCCCGATTTGGAAGTTATTTTCATCAACAAGATTATCTTTAAAAACTGGATTTAGGTTATACTGAAAGTAAAGCTGTGCGCCTTCCCAACCGATATAACCACTTAAACCATACAAAAAGTTATTGGTGTTAAAATCGCTTCGCTGTTTGATTTTAAAATGGTCTCCTCCTTCTTTATATTTTAATTTCTGCTTGTTGTGTAAATTTAAACCAACAAATCCACCTAACCCAAGTTTAAAAGCTGGTCTCGTAAAATTAGGAAGTTCAGTATCTTTTCGTTTTGAACTTGTTAATTCTAAATGTAAAGGCATAATCAAATTGTCCATTCTCAGTTTAGATTTGTCAAGATTTATTGCAAAGTCTTGTAACTCAGTTTGGTCTCCATTTTCAACAAAGTATTGATTATCTTCAGGTTTTAGACCATTAAATTGTAATGCCAATCCGTATCTGAACCTTAAAAAATTAGTTTCTTTAAAAACACGCGTACTCCACTGCCAACCGAACTCAAAATACCGACTTGCTGCAAATTTATAATTTGGATTTTCCATAAATTCGCCATCGTTAAAAGTGTTATTAAACCCAACTGCAAAAACCAATTTAGAGAAAGTTCGATCTTGCGCTGTTGGTTTCTTTTCCTTATCATCATCTTCGGAAGAGGAAATAGAAATTTTTAAAGTTTTTAATTCGCCTTCACTATCTTTTTGACTCACTATTCTGAGAGCGCCAACCTTCATGCTATCTGTGACAGATCTCAAATCGTCCATATTTTCTAAATGAACATTATTTCTTTTAGCATAGTTAGCAGAAAGTTTGGCGATTTCTTGACGGTTTTGAATATTTTGGGCTGTCAATTCAGAGGCTTTTTTCTTGAGCTGATCGCTTTCAGATTTAGTGATTTCATCAGCCTTATATCTCGCATCAATCGCTTTAATTTTTGCTTTTAAAGCTGAAACTTCCTCTTTTTCAATTTGATTGAGAAGTTTCTCTAAATTTTCTTGTATTGCCAAGCTCATGCTGTCTTTTGTTGGCGTGACTTGTGCCTGAACATTACCAATGTAAAATAGGCTCAGCACACAGAAAATAAGTGTCATTTTTTTCATCTTTCTTTGTATTTAATAAGTGTTTATAATTTGGTTAAGGCTGATTTAGCCTCCTTAAATTTTTCTTTAATGGCGAACCAGACTTTGGTTCTGAAGCTTTCATCTTCAATATCAGCATTCACTTCTGCTAAAAGTTCTTCTGCAGAAATTTCTGCTATGATTTTCTGATCTTCACTCGTCTTTAATTTTGATTGTGCCTCAGCCAATAAAATTTCAACCTCATCAATTGGAGACATGTTTTCGGCATGAATTTCAGTTTCCACTTGACTTAATAAAGTTTCAGCATAATTTGAAATCTTTTGAGAATTTGAAAAAGCTTGCATTTTTGATGAAGCGATTCGGTAAATTGAAATATTTTGTTTTGGGATTTTAACAAAGGAAACCCCTTGTGATTCTATTAAAGGTAGTTGAGTTTGTTTTGGTAGATTTTGAGTTTGTTTTTCAACAAAATTGTTTTGATTTTGAATTTCAATTTGATTTGATTGTATATCAGACAAGAAATAAATCCCAAAAAATAAAATCAAACCTACTGCTAACCCTCCGATAAAATATAATTTACGGTAAGGTTTTTTTTGAGGCTGATCTAACTCTTCAACCACCTTAAACCACGCATGATCACTAGGCTGAATTTCTCTCTCTTCCATTTGAGACCGAATATTTTTTTCTAAATCCTTCATAAGAATCGATTTTGGGAATGATTCATTTTCTCTTTTAACATTTTTTTCGCCTTGTAAAATTGTGATTTTGATGTTCCTACACTGATATTTAATAAATCTGCAATGGATTGATGCGGATACTGTTCAATAACATGTAAAACAAAAACCGTCCGGTAACCTTCTGGCAATTCATCAAGAAAATGCTAAATTTCACTCTGAGATATGCCAACTGAATCTTCAGTTTCATTAACCTGCTCCATCATAGAAAAATCATCAGTTGGAAACTCTAAACCTTTTAATTTTCTCAAAAAGTCAATAGCTTCACGAATGACAATTTGCCTCATCCAACTGAAAAATGCTTCTTCTGGACCTTTAAAACTTGACATCTTTTTAAAAACTTTGACAAAAGCCTTTGACAAAACATCTTCTGCAAACTGAATATCATTGATATACATCCGACACAAACTCAACATTTTTGGTGCAAATCGCTGATATAACTCATATTGCGCTCGGCGATCATTTCGCTTAGCTTTTTTAATAAGTTGACCGAGCTCGGTATGTAGTTTTATGATTTTCACAATTAAGCTTCTATTTATAAAGACGAAAATAAATGAATGTTGGTTGCCTGAGTGCTCAAAAAAAATATTTATTGGGTTTCTTGATCATTTAATGTGTGGTTTTTCAAATGAGATCATCTGATGTAGTTTCATATATGAGTTGGGTTATGTATTTTTGTCAAAAATTAACTTATGCTCATAATCGGTATTGCTGGTGGAACTGGTAGTGGAAAGACAACGGTTGTTAACCAAATTATTAACCAATTACAACATGATGAAGTTGATGTCATCTCCCAAGATTCTTACTACCAAGACACCTCACATTTAACCCTTGAAGAACGCGTGAAGATTAACTTTGACCACCCAAAATCAATTGATTTTGATCTTTTAGTTGAGCATCTACAAATTTTAAAAACTGGAAAATCAATAGAGCAACCTGAGTATTCATTTACAGAACATAATCGCACAAAAGAAACAATCACTACAAAACCACGTAAAGTAATGATTGTTGAAGGCATTTTGATTTTTACTCATCCGGAGATCAGAAAAATGTTTGACATCAAAATCTTTGTTCATGCAGATAGCGATGAAAGATTGATGCGCAGATTAAAAAGAGACATTGCTGAACGTGGTAGAGATTTACATGAAGTTGTCGATCGTTATAAAACAACATTAAAACCAATGCATCAACAATTTATTGAACCAACAAAAGAATATGCAGACATTATCATTCCAAATAACCGTTACAATACCGTTGCGATTGATATTGTTCAGACAATTATCAAGGAAAAATTGGTTTAATTTTGTAAATTTATACAATGAAGTTTAAGGAAATCAAACAAAAAAGATGGTTTAAAGTACTGGGGAATACTTATGTACTTGTGGGTTTGATTTTTTTAATTTGGATGCTATTTTTAGATACAAATTCATGGTTGACACATCGAGAACTCAATGCAGAAATCAATGAATTAAACAATAACAAAGCTTATTACCTCAAAGAAACTCAAAAAGATAAACAAACACTAAGCACGCTGACTGACAGTATCGAAATTGAAAGATTTGCGCGTGAAACTTACTTTATGAAAAGAAAAAATGAAGAAGTTTATATCATTGAGTACGAGGATAGTTTAAAAAACAACACATCAAAATGAGTGAAGAATTATTTAATGATTTTGAACAAATTTCTGAGAAAGCTTGGAAGCAAAAAATACAAGTTGACCTCAAAGGTTTGGATTATAACGAAACACTTGTAACATCAACGGCTGAAGGAATTGACATCAAGCCTTTTTATCATCAAGATTCGCATCAATCAATTAGTTTACCGCAAACAGATAATTGGCTCATCACCGAAAAAATCTATCTTGAAAACTACACATCTGTCAAGCAAATTGCAACAGATGTTATTGATAGAGGTGCAGAAAGCTTATGGTTAATTTTGCCAGAAGCAAATGAAGAACTCTTTGAATTACTTGATATCATCAACGCAAAAAAAGTTCCCGTTTTTATTGAGGCTTTAAAGTTTGATCGTGATTTTTTTGAAAAATTAGACCAAAAAATAAAAGCTCTTGATATTGATGTTAAGCTATGTTGCGATCCGCTCCATCACTTGGCTAAAACAGGCAACTGGATGAGTAATAAAGAAACTGATCTTAATAATTTCAGTCAATTGATTTCACTTAAAAATCTGAATCATCAGCTTTCAGTAGATGCGCGATTATATCAAAATGCAGGTGCAAACTTAACCGAAGAATTGGCCACTGCGTTATCACATCTCAATGAATATCTCAACATGATTGAATCGAGCCAAACTGATATAAAGAAATTTCATTTGAACCTCATCGTTTCTGTAGGCTCAAATTACTTTTTTGAAATTTCAAAAATTAAGGCTTATAGAATTTTAATAGAAAGTTTAGTTGAGACTTACACTTTTGATTTAGAGATCAATATTATTGCTGAACCCACGAAACGCAATAAAAGTTTATACGATTATAATGTCAACATGCTCAGAACAACAACTGAATGTATGAGCGCAGCTCTTGGTGGTGCAGATTGGATTAACAATTTAGCTTTTGATGAAATTTATCATAAAACAAACGAGTTTGGTGAGCGTGTCTCACGTAATCAACTTTTGATTTTAAAAAATGAAAGTTATTTTGATAAGGTTTCAAATCCAACTGATGGGAGTTATTACATTGAAAACTTGACGCAACAACTTTCAGAAAACGCTTTAGAACTGTTTAAAAAAATAGAAAAAAATGAAGGTTTCATCGATCAACTTTTTAAAGGTCAATTGCAAAAGATGATTAAAACATCTGCCGAAATCGAAGTTTCAAAACTTGAAAATCAAGATTTCGTTATGGTTGGTACCAACAAATACGAGAATAAAGAAGATAAGATGACTCACGAATTGGAGCTTTATCCTTTCCTAAAAAAGAAATCTCGCAAAACTCTTTTTGAACCCATTATGGAAACTCGAATAGCGTCAAAAATTGAACAAGAAAGATTAGCACAAGAAAAATCTAATCTTTAAAAAAGAAATCATGGCACGTCACAATATTCAAGATATCACACTCAAACTTCAATCTGAAAAACAGCAAGAAGTTAAAGAAAAATCCTCAACGGCTGAGGGAATTTCGATTAAGAAAAAATATTCAGAAAAAGATTTAAAAGAGATAAACCATTTGAATTTTGCTGCAGGGATCTCACCTTATTTACGCGGTCCATATTCTACCATGTATGTTCGCAGACCTTGGACAATTAGGCAATATGCAGGATTTTCAACAGCTGAAGAAAGTAACGCTTTTTATAGAAGAAATTTAGCCGCAGGTCAAAAAGGACTTTCTGTCGCTTTTGATTTACCAACGCATCGCGGTTACGATTCTGATCACGAACGCGTTATTGGTGATGTTGGAAAAGCAGGTGTTGCAATTGATTCAATTGAGGACATGAAAGTGCTTTTCGATCAGATTCCGCTTGATAAAATGTCAGTTTCCATGACAATGAATGGTGCTGTTTTACCAATTATGGCTTTTTATATCGCTGCGGCTGAAGAAACCGGGGTGACGACAGAAAAATTATCAGGAACAATTCAAAATGACATTTTGAAAGAGTTTATGGTCAGAAATACATACATCTATCCACCAACACCTTCAATGAAAATCATTTCTGATATTTTTGAATACACATCTCAGAATATGCCAAAATTTAACAGCATTAGTATTTCTGGCTATCATATGCAAGAAGCCGGAGCTACTGCTGATATTGAGCTGGCCTACACTTTAGCTGATGGTGTTGAGTATATCAAAAAAGGACTTGAAGCCGGAATGGATATCGACAAATTTGCACCAAGACTTTCATTTTTCTGGGGAATTGGAATGAATCATTTTATGGAAATCGCTAAAATGCGAGCTGCCAGAATGCTATGGGCAAAACTTGTCAAACAATTCAATCCAAAAAATCCAAAATCATTAGCTTTAAGAACACATTGTCAAACAAGTGGTTATTCTTTAACAGAGCAAGATCCGTTTAACAATGTCGCCAGAACTTGCATTGAAGCTTCAGCAGCTGCTTTCGGCGGAACGCAAAGTTTGCATACCAATGCACTTGACGAAGCCATTGCGCTCCCGACAGACTTCTCTGCGAGAATTGCAAGAAATACACAAATTTATCTTCAGGAAGAAACGCAAATCACGAAAACTGTTGATCCTTGGGCTGGTAGTTATTATGTTGAAAAGTTAACCAAAGATATTTCTGATAAAGCCTGGAAGCATATTCAAGAAGTTGAAAAACTTGGAGGAATGACAAAAGCAATTGAAGCTGGTATTCCTAAACTGAGAATAGAACAAGCGGCTGCGCAAAAACAAGCAAGAATCGACAGCGGAACAGATAAAATTATCGGTGTTAACGCCTACAGACTTCCTAAAGAAGATCCGATTGTTACTCTTGAGGTTGACAACCAAAACGTGCGCCGTCAGCAACTTGAAAAACTTGATAAAATTAAAGCTGAACGCGATCAAAATAAAGTTGATGAAGCTTTAAAAAATTTAACCAAAATTGCACGTGAAGAAAAAGGAAATTTATTAGCAAGTGCCGTTAAAGCTGCAAAAGCGAGAGCAACTTTAGGCGAAATCAGTATGGCATTAGAAAAAGTTTATGGCAGACATGAAGCCAAAATTCAGTCATTCAGCGGTGTATATAGTAAAGAGATGAAAACAGACGAATCATTTGAAAAAGCGAAGCAACTCGCAGACGAGTTTGCAGAAAAAGAAGGCCGACGCCCACGTATTATGATTGCTAAGATGGGACAAGACGGGCATGATAGAGGCGCAAAAGTTGTCTCAACTGGTTATGCTGATGTTGGTTTTGATGTTGATATTGGTCCACTTTTTCAAACCCCACAAGAAGCTGCAAAACAAGCTGTAGAAAATGATGTTCATGTTTTAGGTGTTTCATCATTAGCAGCAGGACACAAAACTTTGGTTCCTGAAGTGATTGAAGAATTAAAGAAAAGAGGGCGCGAAGATATTATGGTTATTGTTGGCGGCGTTATTCCTTCAGCTGATTATGATTATTTATTTGATGCTGGTGCCGTTGCCGTTTTTGGTCCTGGAAGTAAAATCAGTGATGCTGCAATACAAATTCTCGAAATTTTAAATGATTCTTTTTAAGAAATCATTTTTTGTTTTTCTATATATAAAACTATCTCATAATCTTTACTAAGAGTTCTTTGAGTAAATCACCTTGTGGGATTTGATGTGCTCCAACGCCCTTCCCTTTTAAATCTATCATTTTAATATGATGAATATTTTGCGTGGCTTGGCGTAAAGAATAAAATGTAGAAGCCTTGTTATATTCATCTGCAAAGAATGGATGTATGCCCAAGACTTTGGCAATGTTTCCTTTTGATCTATCTTTTAAGGCATGATATTTCACGATTTTTTGAAAGTAAGCGTAAAGTTGTGCTGTTGTTAAAAGCAAAGGATTATTCTTCGGATTTTGAGCAAAGTAGTTTATAATTTTGAAAGCCTTAGTTTCATCCCTCATCCCTATTGCTTTTGTAAGCTCAAAATTGTTGTAATCTTTACTGATACCAATATTTTCCTCTATAATTTCAGGTGTAATACGTGTTCCTGGTTCACAAATGCTTTGTATTTTCTCCAATTCTTTTTGGATGTGAGATAAATTCACACCCAGAAATTCGACCAGCATCATTGATGCTTTTGGTTCGATCGTATAACCTGCAGAATGCATGGATTGTGAAATCCATTCAGGCACTTGATTATCATAAATTGTTTTGGTTTGATAAAAAACAAAATTCTTTTTTAATAATTTAACTGCTTTTTTACGTGCATCAGCCTTTTTATACTTTACCACAAAAACAAGAATAGTTGTTGATTGTGGATTCTCAAGATATGAAACCAAATCGTCAATTTGCTTTAATAAATTCTGAGCTTCTCTGACAATAACAACTTGATGTTCAGCCATCATCGGGAAACGTTTTGCACTCGCGACAACTTCATCCATTGTCACATCCTTTCCGTACAAAACACTTTGATTAAAAGCTTTTTCATCTTCAGACAAAACAGTTTCTTCTATCGTGTCAGCAATTTTATCAACAAAAAAAGTTTCGTTTTCTCCAACCAAAAAATAGACAGGTTTGAAGTTTCTTTGTTTAATATCTTTGATGATTTTGGAAGATTCTTTCATAGGATGAAATCACTTTAAAAATGAAATTATTTAGTAGTTTTGGCGCATGCAAGTCTTAAATTTTCCCGCATATCACTTCGACCTCAAAAGTAATGAAAATAATAAGTTTATTTTTTCAAGACTCAGAAAAAAGTATTTACATTTTACACCAGAAGAATGGGTGAGACAGCATTGCGTTCAATATTTAGTCAAAGAAAAAAACTTTTCCATCAATTTACTCAATGAAGAGAAACAAGTGATGATTAATGGCATGTCTAAGCGTTATGATTTGGTTGGCTATCAGCCCAACGGAAAAATACGTTTACTAGTTGAATGCAAAGCACCTTCAGTTAAAATCACACAAGATACTTTTGATCAGATTGCGAGATACAACATGATATTAAAAGCAGATTACTTGATGGTCACTAACGGCATTCAGCATTATTATTGTCAAATTGATTATGAAAAAGAAACTTATATTTTCTTAAGAAGTTTACCAGATTTTAAATCTTTAAGAAAATGAAAACAGCTGTCGTTATTCTTAATTGGAACGGACGAAAACTATTGAAAGAGTTTTTACCTTCAGTTGTTTCTCACTCACAAGGAGCCAAAATATATGTGATTGATAATGCGTCAATTGATGATTCTGTCTCATTCTTAAAGAAAGAATTTCCTGAAGTTTTTATCATCCAAAATAAAGAAAACTATGGTTTTGCTGGAGGTTATAATCATGGACTAAAACATGTTAAAGAAAAATACTGGGTTCTTTTAAACAGCGATGTTGAAGTTACGCCAAACTGGATTACACCCCTCATTAAAACTTTAGAATCCTCACCAAACATTGCAGCAGTTCAACCAAAAATCAAATCTTATTTAGAAAAAAATAAATTTGAATACGCAGGGGCAGCTGGCGGATTATTAGACAAATTGGCCTATCCTTATTGTCGAGGTCGAATATTTGACATTGTTGAAGAAGACCATCAACAATATGATGAAAACTGTAGAATTATGTGGGCAAGCGGTGCATGCTTTGCCGTGAAGAAAGAAATTTATGAAAATCTAGGTGGTTTTGATGAAGATTATTTTGCACATCAGGAAGAAATTGATTTATGCTGGCGGATGCATAATTTTGGTTTCGAAATTTGGTACACCTTTGAAAGTGAGGTATTTCACCTAGGCGGTGGTACTTTAAACTACAATAACCCTAGAAAGACTTACCTGAATTTTAGAAACTCACTTTACAACATTATTAAAAACACACCAAAGCATACAAATTTTCTTATTTTACAACGATTTATGCTTGATGTTTTAGCGAGTCTTAAATTTCTTTTTGCTTTCCAAATAAAAAATTTTTTTACTGTTTACAAAGCTTATTTCAGTATGATACTGAATTTCAACAAGATGAAAAACAAGAGAAAAAATACGTTTAGTGATGTTAAATATTATAAGATCAAAAGTATAGTTTGGCATAGATATTTCAAAGGAAGGAATCACGAAAGCAGTATTAAATAAAAAAATTGTTAATATCAATCTTAATGCTGTCTAGTGTCGTATTTTTGTTAATCAATAAATTTAAAATTAGAATCTCATGAAAAAATTAATTGGCATTGGTTTAATGGCCGTATTACTAATGGGAACTTCATGTGTGTCGAAGAAAAAGTATTCACAACTTGAAAATGACCTGAAGAAAACCGAAAATGATTTAAAATCAGCTGAAATGGCTCTTAGCGTTTGCGAAGAGAAAAAAGCAAGTTTTAAAGATCAAGTCAATACCTTGAAAAACACCAACGCTGCTTTATTAAACAGTCAAGGAGACTTAGCATCGTTATCTAAGAAAGGTGCTGAAAACTTGGAGCGTTCATTAGAAAGCATTCAAGAAAAAGATTTACAGATCAAAACAATGCGTGATGCAATTAATAAAAAAGATAGTGTCACTTTAGCGCTTGTTACAAGTTTAAAAGGAGCTTTGGATGATGTGAATGATGAGGATATTGAAATTAGTGTAGAGAAAGGAGTTGTTTTTGTCTCTATTTCTGACAAACTTCTTTTCGGAAGTGGAAGTTATAAGATCACTAGCGACGCTAAACGTGTTTTAGGAAAGGTTGCTAAAGTTGTTAAGGACAAATCAGACTTTGACTTTATGGTTGAAGGACATACTGATAATGTGCCAATTTCAAGAGAATGTTTTGAAGATAACTGGGATTTAAGTACTAAACGTGCAACTTCTGTTGTGAGATTATTACAAAACGAATATAACGTTGATCCTAAACGTATGACTGCTGCAGGACGTAGCGAATACTTGCCTGTTGCTAGCAATGATTCAAAAACAGGTCGTGCTAAAAACAGACGTACAAGAATCGTTGTTTTACCTAAATTAGACCAGTTCTTTGGAATGATTGAAGAAGGTATGAAAGACGCTAAATAATTAGAGTTCAAAAAATATTTGATAAAAGCTGTGTTTTTCGAAACACAGCTTTTTTATTTTATTTATGTGAATAAGTCTTGCAGGAATAAATAAAAAGATTAACTTTGCAACCGCAAATTAAGGTCGCATAGCTCAGCTGGATAGAGCACCTGCCTTCTAAGCAGGCGGTCCCAGGTTCGAATCCTGGTGCGATCACTAAAAACCTCTTGATTTTCAAGAGGTTTTTTTGTTTTATGAAGTATATATTTGTCACCTGTTTTGAGAACTAAATCTATGAGTTGAATACTTTATCAAACGCTTTACATACATGTATTGTCAATAGAACTTTAATTTATCTAATTTTTAATGAGCTCCGGCTTTTTCTAAAATAGTTACAATACTTTTATAATCACTTCTTTTTGCATGTTGAAGCGGAGTAATTCCGTTTTTGTCAGGGATGTTAACATCGCAATCTGCTTCTACCAACAATTGAACTATATGCGTATGAATCTCACCTCCATCGCCTAGAACAATAGCTTCCATTAAAGCAGTCCAAGTCAAATTATTAATATGATCAATAGGATAATCTTCAATTTTCAACAACTCTTTTACAACTTCTGTGTGGCCTCTCTCACATGCAGGAATAAGTGCAGTACCTCCATATCGGTTTAAAACCATGTGATCAGCTCTGCCTGTTTTGAGAATAGCCTTAAGTATTTCTATATAACCTAATGCTCCAGCATGTAAAAGCGGAGTTTCAAGTCTATCGTCTTGTGCGTTTACACTTGCACCAAATTTTATAAGTAATTTGGATGCTTCTAGGTTATTTTCATAAGTAGCTACCATCAAAGCTGTTCTTTTATTAGTATCAGTGGCTTCAAGATCAACTCCCTTTTTTAATAGATTTTGTAATTTTTCAATTTCATTATTTTTGGCGGCCTTTATCAACTCCATTTCCATTTTATTATTAGTGTTAATAGATTTTTGTCCACAAACATTAAGAGTACTGAATATCGTGAAACAAAAAATCATTGCTATGTCCTTCATCATCTAAAATTATTTTTTTATTTAAATATAAAATCAAAATTCGTCACAATTATATTTTATTGCTCTGTATTTAATCTCATTTTTAATAAATCCTCTGTAAAACCCTTTTTCTTGTAAGCTTTTAAAGCACTTTGATTCTCGGCATAAACATCTAATTGTACTTCAGTAATGCCATTTGCTTTGTTGATATCAATTAATGCATCAATGATTTTTCCATTAACTCCTTTTCCTCGATGTTGTGGTTTTACAAACATAAAACCTAAGTAGGCATATTTACCTGGCTTTTTAAAAGGCTCTGATGTTTCAATAACAGAATATCCTGTACCGATTATATCATCGTTTAGTGTTGCAACTAATAAGTATGAATCCTTATCATGAATAAGTTTTTCTAAATCGTAGTATTGGATTGGATCATTTTTAAGATTTGGCGCAAATGGTCGTTCGTACATAATAACCTCTTGTTCAAATTTTCTAAGCAAATCGAGATCAGACAACTTGGCTTCACGTATATTAATATCAGTTTTGAACATTATTAAACTTAAAGTTGATATTTGATTTATTGAACTAAATTAATCATCAGTGTGATTAATATTTTTATTCATCTTCAGAAGAATCATTTTCATCAGATGTTTTTAAATTTTGATTTAAATTAAGGGACGCATCTTTTGTCGATAAAAGAGTTCGGTATGGAATGGCCATTTCAATTCCTGCTTTATCAAAATCTTTTTTAATTTGTTCGTTAAGCCCACAACCAAGATCGTAGACATCATCATAATTTTTAGCCCAAGCCCAAACTCGAATTGTAATTGCATTTTTATCTAAACTAACGACAGCCGTTTTAGCGCGCGGCACATCTCTATCAATTTCAAATTGAGAACGAATGTCAATCGATAAAGGATGATTTTCGCAGGCTTCTTTCATAATTTTTCTAGCCAAATCAATATCACTATCATATGCTATAGAAATTTCAAGTCGCTTACAGGCTTTTTTATCATTAAGATTATAATTGATCAACCTTTCTTTATTAATGACAGAGTTAGGGATAACAATCATTTGATTATCAAAATTTCTAATAACTGTGTGTCTTAGGGTGATATCTGAGACTGTTCCCATATTGGTATCTGACAACTCTATAACATCTCCAATTTTGAATGGTTTGAAAGCAATGATAAACAAACCTCCTACAACATTAGATAAAGCTTCTTGTGATGCAAAACCTACAATGATGGTCAAAACTCCTGCTCCACCTAAAGCTGTTTTTGCAACAACTCTTAATGACGGAAAGGCATATAAAACTGAAATAGCTCCTAAAAAATAAATAAAAACAGTAACAAAATATCTAATGAATTTAAGATTGGTTGTATCTCTATTTTGAGATAACCTTTTACTGATATTATACTTTACGATAAAATCTGCAAAAAGAGCAACTAAAATTGTAAAAACAATCACCAAGCCTATATAAGTTGCAAATTTGAATTTCTCAACTAACATGGTGTAGTTCTCTCTGTTTAAAAAAATTGTACTGATTGCAAGAAGCGCTACAGCAATGATGATTACTGAATTAATCCTTCTGACTAAAAGCAAGGCTTTTTCATCATCAGGAGCATAGCGTTCAACAAGCCATTTAAGGGTTTTTTTGTTTAAAGCCAATAAAATTATAGCTACGATTAAAACCACAGCTATAAAAATAATCTTGTCTAAATACTCAATCAGTAAATCCATTGACAGAAGTTTTCACAAAGATAACTGACTTAGGTAACCTAAAAAATAAACAGTTAAAATGGAGACTAATTTAGGCAGCTGAAACTAATTCACCAAGTGCTTGATGAAGTTCATCAATGGTGTTGTAGGTATTAATTTCGGAGATGTCTTTATCAGGATTTCGTCTTACTTCTAAATAATAAGATGACATTAAAAACAAGCTATACCTGATGTTGTTTTCAGAAAAATCTCCAATAAAACGGCCAAAATCGTGTATGGCTTTAATCTTTTGTTCTGTTGACAATTTGTCAAAAATTCTTTTTTTCATAATCATAATTGGTTTGCTTCAAATATAAGGCTTAAAAGACTAACAATCAATCTAAAGAATGAAGAAATGTTTACATAAATGATAAATTTTAGTTAAGAATTTAAAGAGATATTAAATGTTGTTAAATTTACTAAATCAACTTATATTTTTAAATAATTTAAACTAAACAGTTCAAATTGAAGAATCGAATTATCTTTGCAACGCAGGTCGCCTTATCGCACTTTTATAGTGAGGAAAGTCCGGACACCAAAGCACAGCTTAGCGGGTAACTCCCGTCAATTTATAAGCAATTATAAATCGGACCAGTGCAACAGAAAGCAAGTACAGTTCGGCTGTAGTGAAACCAGGTAAACTCTAGGCGGTGAAATACCAAGTAAACCAAGGTTTGAGGCTTGTGCGGTCGATCTTGGAGGGTTGGTAGCTTGAGTTTGGCAGTAATGTCAAATCTAGATAAATGATAAGGCATTAAGTTTGACTTAATGACAGAATCCGGCTTATAGACCTGCATTTTTTTAATGTTTCAATTAGCCATGAACACTTTTACCTTTCTCAAAATTTTTGACAATCTCGGCTTCAAAATCTAGCAACTCATTCCATTTACGATTAACAGTTTCTAATTCGCCATACTGACGAGCAAAATTTAGAAACATTGTGTAATGGTTGGCTTCACTGATCATTAAAGCGCGATAGAATTTACGCAATTTAGGATCTTCTAATTCTACAGACAATAATCTAAAACGCTCACAACTTCTCGCTTCAATTAAACCTGCATAAAGTAATCTATGCACTAATTGATCGGCTCGGCTTCCTCCTTTTGGAAAAAACTTAAGCAACTGATTGACGTATTCATCTTTTCGATCACGCCCTAACTGAATATTGCGCTCTTTTAAAAGATTATGAACCATTTTAAAATGACTCATTTCTTCCTCCACAAGCTCTGTCATTGCAGTGACTAACTCCTCATATTCAGGAAAACTAACAATGAGGGAAATTGCTGTAGATGCTGCTTTTTGTTCACAATAAGCATGATCAATTAATATTTCTGAAATATTCTTTTCGGCAATATTTGCCCATCTTGGATCGGTTGGTAATTTAAGTCCTAGCATAATTATGAAAAATCTAAATCTAATTTTTGACGTAAGTTATCAATCGCTGGATTGATTTCCTTGAGTTTGTTGTACTTTTCTTTATCCGTGTAAACGTACTTTGTTTTTTCAACTTCATTATGATTGATATCAATATGGAGCTCAATATAGGTGTTTTGAAGCTTCTCTTTCAAAAAGGCCATTAACTCACCTTGAGATTGCATAATCTCAACACGCATTGTGTCGTTAGCGACTTCAATTTTTATTTGCTGACCATCAATTTTAGGAGAACACATCCCAATTGTTGAAGCTAAAATTTTTAAACCATTTGCTTCCAATTGATCTCTATAAGCCGTCCAAGCGTTTTCAAGTTCCTCTTGACTGAAGTCATTATCCTTATGTTCAACTTCACTTTTTAATCTTTCCTGCTCTGCTTTTAGTTCTTTTTTGTGACGTAAACCTTTGAGCGATAAGCCTGAAGGCTTATCCGGTTTTCGGGCTGGAGGATTGGATTTAGTTGGCTCTTTATTTTCTGGTTGTTTGATTTCACTATCAGCTAAAACCTCATCTTTAACTTGACTCTTCTGTTCTTTTTCAACCTCTGTTTTTTCTGATGTTTTATTTTCAGATTTCTGCTGAATGGTTTCTGGTTTATTTTCGGAAACTAATGTTGACGATTTTAAATCAGAATTTTGCTCTTCTTTGGTTTTGGGATAATCCTTAGATTCTTCTTTTGTATTATTTCTCTCAGCTTCTTGAGGCGTTATGATTTTGGTATCAAGCTTTTTTTTTTGAAGATTCTCTCCGTTCTGGGCTGTAATTGAAGCCAATTGCATTAAAGAGATTTCAACATGCAAACGTTGATTTCGGCTTAATTTATAATCAAAATCACAATTATTTGTGAGCTCTAAAGCTTCTAATAGAAAGCTTTGAGAGACTCTTTCTGATTGTTCAAAATATTTTGATTTAATCAACTCTCCTACTTCCAAAAGTTTGATTGTATTTTGATTTTGACAAACCATCAAATCTCTAAAATGAGAAGCTAATCCTGATATAAAATGCTGACCATCAAATCCTTTAGAAAGCACATGATTAAAAGTCATGAGAAGATCTGCTATTCGGTTTTCCAGAATTAAATCTGTGACTTTAAAGAAAGTTTCATAATCAAGCACATTTAAGTTTTCAGCAACAGCTTGTCTTGTCAATTCTGTGCCGCAATAACTAACAACTCTATCATAAGTAGAAAGTGCATCTCGCATCGCTCCATCAGCTTTTTGAGCTATGATATGAAGCGCATCATCCTCAGCATTGACACCTTCTTTTATTGCGATTTCTTTAAGGTGTTCTTTAATGTCAGTAACAGTGATTCTTTTAAAATCAAAAATTTGACATCTTGATAATATTGTTGGAATTATTTTATGCTTCTCAGTTGTCGCTAAAATAAAAATAGCATGCTTTGGTGGTTCTTCTAAGGTTTTCAAAAAAGCATTAAAAGCTGATTGAGATAACATGTGAACCTCATCAATGATATAAACTTTATACTTTCCTGTTTGTGGAGGAATCCTGACTTGATCTGTTAAATTTCGAATATCTTCAACAGAGTTGTTTGAAGCGGCATCAAGTTCAAAAATGTTAAAACTATAATCTTTATCTTCAGAAGGAGAGTCGTCTTCTCTTTCGTTAATCGTTTTCGCTAAAATTCTGGCACATGATGTTTTCCCAACACCGCGAGGCCCTGTAAAAAGAAGCGCTTGTGCTAAATGATTATTTTTTATTGCATTTAATAAAGTGTTGCTAATCGCTTTCTGACCAACGACATCTTCAAAATTTTGAGGTCTATATTTTCGTGCTGATACTACAAAATGTTCCATAGCACAAATATAAGTTTATCTCTAAAATTTGTTACTTAAAGCTGATTTATTTTAAGTCTAAAAACATTTGATTATTCTTCAAAAGCTTCTTCTATTTTTTCATCGGCTTCCTTTTCATCTTCTTGATTAGCCTGAGGTTCTTTTTGAACATTTTTAGCTTGAGATGAAAAATAAAGTTGTGTAACAATTGGAAAATGATCAGAATCAATACTAGACAAAACCTTCATGTCTTTCAGCATAAAATGTGATGAGTGAAAAAAGTGATCAAGAGGCCACCGCAAAAAAGGATATTGCGCATGAAAAGTGCTGAAACGCCCTCGACCAATTCTGGAATCCAGAAGTTCACTTATTTTCTTAAAAAGTTCAGTTGATTTTGACCAGGCGACATCATTCAAATCTCCACAAACAATGACAGGTTCATCAACTTGGCTAATTTCTTTAGCAACGACTAATAATTCTGCATCACGATTGGTTGATGTATCATTCTCAGTCGGGCTTGGTGGTTTCGGGTGTAAAGCATAAAACAAAACTTCATTACCATCTTCTAAAACAATTTTTGTTTTGATTGAAGGAATGTCATCTTCTACCAAAAATCTAATATCTGTAGATTTTAGCTCCAATTTTGAATACAAATGCATACCGTATAAATTGTCTTGAGGAATTTTAATTTGAACTGGATAATCTTCTTCTAGAACACGCAATTGATCTTCCCACCATTGGTCGGTTTCCACACAAAGCAATACATCTGGTTTTTCTGAATTAACGTGATTTAATAATTTTCCAGAAGAACGATTTGGGGTTAACACATTACTGACCATAATTTTGATAGTCGGTAAATCTGTTTCTCCTTTCAGCTTTTTCACTTCAACTTTTCTCAATCGTGTGTAGCGCATCACCTTTTTGAGTTGATATGATGTCGCCAAAATCATTGTGATAAAGCTGATGATGTAAACTAAAGAATCATCAAACAAAAATATGTTGATAATGATTAAACTAAAGCCTAGTACTAAAAATTGAACTCGAGGAAAATCAAAGATACGCACTGTCCAATGCGAGATTTTCACAAAAGGCATAATTGCGGCCAATGTGATAAAAAAATTAAGACTAATAAGCCAAAGCATTACTTATCATTTTTTGCAATCACCCAAATCGCATGAACGATGCCGGGTACAAAACCTAAAAGTGTAAGCAAAATATTGATCCAGAAAGATTTACCAATACCCACTGTAAAAAAAACACCTAATGGTGGTAATATAATTGCAAAAATGATTCTTAAAATACTCATATCTATTGAAGTTTATAGTCTGTTAATTTGGTTAAATTCTTTTTTAAATCATGTTTTTTCAGGTTATAAGTCACCGTGTAAAAATAAGATAGCAAAAGTAGTAAAAACGAATGTACTAATATGTATGAATATATTTCAGTAGATCGTGAATATTGTAAAAGAATTTGTGGTAAAAAAATTATAGGAAATATCACCTGAAAAGAATTCTGTATGGTCTCATTAATCAAGCTAGTTGTTTTCCCCAGACGCTTTGATTTGTTTTCTCTGCTGAGCTTAACAAAGTGATAAATAAAGAAAACAAGTAAACCTCCAGAAGAGAAAATAGTGAAAAAATTTTGTATTCCTGTTTGATAAAACACAGTTGCACACAAAATATAAATCAATATTAAAAGAAGATGTTTTTGCTCAAAAAATTTCTTTAAATAATATTTTATAAAATGCTTGGTATAGGCGAAATGTATTTTATTAATATATTTTTCTTCGATATCAGAAAACCCATAAACACCATAGGACTTGAATGCAACCTCTAAAGCTTCTTCAAAACCTATCTTTGGATTTTTCTGACGAACTTTATCTATCTTCTCAGCGAGTTCTTTAACAAAATAGCGTTGAAGCTCAACATAAGTCACAAAGTGTTCTTTTGTAAAAAGGTAGAGTCTTTTCGTTTGTTGATATGTCAGTTTGGATTGCATCCTATAAAAATACACTTTTTAAAAAGACATGCAAATTTCTAAAAAAGTAAATCTTATTTTCAAAAGTAAGTTGATACATTTGCAAAGTTTATTCATAACTAATATCAGCCAAATTGAAATCACGATTTCAAAAACTACTTAACCTCAAACCTTTTGTCATCCAGCCAATTTTTATGCTTTGGGCATTATTGGGTATTATCAGTGGTATCATTGCAGGTGTTTATTGGTTGATACTAGATTTCATCATACATCAAGTTTCTGTTTTTGATAACTGGACTGTCATTCCTTTGATGAGTTTTGCTGGTTTAATGGCTGGTTTAATTATTCATTTTATTGGAGACCCAGGTGAAATACATTTAATTGTTAATAACATTCGCTTTAATAAAGGGAAGCTTGACCCAAAGCAAAATCCATCCATGATTCTTTCTTCTTTATTTTGTGTAGCAGCAGGCGGAAGTTTAGGTCCTGAAGCTCCTTTGGTTCAAGTGACTGGTTCAACAGGTTCATGGCTCGGGAAAAAATTCAATCTTTCAGGTGAAAAGTTACGTTCAATGACAATTGCAGGAATGGCATCAGGATTTACAGCTTTGTTTGGCGCTCCTTTAGGTGGAAGTTTATTTGCTTTAGAAATTTTACATCACAGACACGCAGTTGAATACTACAGAGCAATTATTCCTGCTCTTGTTTCCAGCAGTTTTAGCTTTATTATTTTCGCTTTAATTATTCATTTAGGCTTAGGCGCAACTTGGATTATTGAAACATACGAATATAGCGGTGTTTCTGATTTTGCAAATGTTGTCTTATATGCACTCATTGCCACTATATTTGGATGGATTTTTATACACACGATAAATTTATTTAAAAAATTATTCCAAAAAATCAGTGTCCCTATTTATATCAAAACAACAATTGGCGGTATTTCATTAGGAATCATAGGTTTTTATTTTCCACTAACACGCTATTTCGGTCATTATGAAATCAATACATTGCTAGGAACAGATTTTACACTGTGGTGGTTAATTGCTCTATTAATTTTCAAGATTTTAGCTATTGCTATTACTGTAACCTCAGGTTGGCGAGGTGGTTTCATTATACCTTTATTTTTTTGCGGAGCGACTTTGGGTCTAATTTTAAATTCAATTTTTCCTCAAATTAACTTAAGTCTAGCAATCGTCAGTTGTATGGCCGCAATTAATGCTTGCGTGACGCGTACGCCAATGAGTACAACTATACTTCTAGCGACATTAACGGGTTTTTCTTATTTCATTCCTATTTTATTTGCGAGTTTAACGGGTTATTTCCTTGCACCAAGAATGCCTTTCATTGGTTCTCAACTTAAAAGAACAGAAGATTAAATATAATCAGTAGAAAGAATATCATTCAGTGTAACCTCTTTTAAGTCATCTAACATTTAACTTAATTAAATCAAAAATAGAATTCATTTAAATTTGCATTCCTTAAAAAACCTTTAAATTGCTAGCAAAAATTTAGAAAATATTATGCAATTAAAATTACCCTACTTCGTAATTATGATTTTGATGATTAATCTTTCTTTTGCACAAGAAAACTATTGGTCACAAATTGATGAGAATAAATTAGAACAAAAAGAAATTCTTGAAACCTTCTATGAAGTCAAGTCTAAAAGCACTTACCACTTAAATTTTGATACTGTCAAATCAGAGCTGACAAATGCTCCATATAGATATGAAGCTTCAGATAGTCAGGTTCAAATTGAAATACCTGACGAAAATGGCGATGTGAATACTTATAAAATTTTCAAGGTCAAAACAATGTCAGATGAGCTAGCGGAAAAGTTTCCAGAAATTAGTTCTTACATTGGAATAAGTCAAAAAGAAAAATCACATCGATTAAGAATGACATCAACACCTCAAGGTTTATATGCCATGGTGTTAAGACCGCATTTAGGAAATTTGATTATTAACCCTATCACTCAAGATGCGCAGTATTATTCTGCTTTTAATAAAAAGTACACGAATGAAACTGCTGCTTTTAATTATTGTGACAATACTGAAGAAGTAGATTACAATTCTAATTTAACAACTGACGACTATGAAACTCTTGATGTTGATGACTCAACTTTAAGAACCTACGATTTAGCGTTAGCTACTACTGGCGAATACTCACAATTCCAGATTAATCAAGCCGGTTTAAATAATGCACCTCAAAGTGAGAAAATTACAGCTGTTTTAGCAGCAATGACAGTCACTATTGATCGTGTTAATATGCTTTATGAAAGAGATGTTGCTGTCAATTTACAATTAATAGGTAACACAGATGACCTTATTTATTTAAATGCAAATTCAGATCCTTACACCAACAATAATGGCAGTGCATTGTTAGGTCAAAACCAACAAAATATAGATTCTACAATTGGTTCTAATAATTACCATATCGGTCATGTCTTTAGTACTGGCGGCGGCGGTATTGCATCTTTGGGTTCAGTTTGTATGACAAACTTTAAAGCAAGAGGAGTTACTGGTTCTGCTGCTCCTGTTGGCGATCCTTTTGATATTGATTATGTATCTCATGAAATCGGACACCAATTTGGTGCAAAACATACTTATAACAATTATTGTAATGGTCAAAGATCAAATGATTCATCTGTTGAACCTGGTAGCGGAAACACAATTATGGCTTATGCAGGTATTTGCCCTCCAAATACAAAATCTAATAGTGATGATCATTTTCATCAATTGAGTATTTTTCAAATTTATAATAATATCACCAATGGATTGGGGGCTACTTGTCCAACCATAACTTCTATTCCTAATACTGCTCCGACTATTACAACCGACTTAAGTTACAGCATTCCAAACGGAACGGCTTTTTATTTAGACGCTGAAGCAACTGATGCCGAGAATGATGCTTTAACTTATAACTGGGAACAATATGACGTGGAAGTTAGTAATCAACCACCTTTACCAACCAATATACAAGGACCAAACTTTATATCAAATTCTTCATTAACAGAAACAAGAAGATATTTTCCTAAATTTGAAGATGTCCTTAACAACAACTTAACGCCGACTTGGGAAGTTGTTCCTTCAACGCAACGTAATATGGATTTCACTTTAACAGTGAGAGATAATAATATTAATGGTGGTCAAACAGCGAGAAAAGATGTAACTGTTAGTTTTAAAAGCGTTGGCCCTTTTAAAGTGACCTCTCAAAACCAAACTGACATTAATTGGATTCCTGGTGAAACTGAAACTATCACATGGGATGTTGCTGGTACGACAGGCAATGGCATCAACACATCAAATGTTAACATCCTTTTATCAACAGACAACGGAGAAAATTTTGATACGGTTTTAGCTTCAAATGTTGCTAACAATGGAAGTTATGATATTATTGTACCTAACGAACAAGCTGCTTTTTGTAGAATAAAAATTGAGCCAGTTGATAATATTTATTATGCATTAAACCAAACAACATTTGCTATTGACACAAATATTCAAACAAATTGCGAAACATATACTAACAATACAGCTGTTGATATTCCTGATGGAATAGGCCCAAACCAACAAGGCCCTACTGCTAGCAGTACTATTAATGTAACTCAAGACATGAGTGTTGATGATATTAATATTAATGTTGATGTCACCCACCCTGATGCTGGTGATCTTGTTGTACAATTGGAAGCACCAAATGGTGAAATAATCTTATTGTGGGGCAGAAACTGTGCCGATGGTTCTTTTAATATCACTTTTAACGACAATGGAAGTACTTTACCAGGTCAGGGTTATTCTTGCAACTCTCCTGTAACTGGCACTTATACAGCTTATGATGGTTTGCTTTCGGATCTTACAACTGGAAGTGTTCAAGGAAACTGGACTCTTGCAATAGGTGATTTTTATGATACTGTTACAGGAACACTAAATTCTTGGTCTATTGAAATGTGTACCACAACTTTAGGCCTTGATGATCAAAGTCTTAGTGATTTTAGTATTTATCCTAATCCTACTAATGGAGAATTTAGTCTTAATTTTTCAAAGGCACTAAATAAAAATGCAACCGCAAAAATTTACTCTTTACAAGGTCAAGTGATAGAAGAAATCAATTTAAGCAGTCAATCGACTTCACATCAAATTAAATTAACAAATGCTCTTCAAAGTGGCGTTTACCTGATTGAAGTGAATGATGGTCAATCTAAAAGTGTAGAAAAGTTAATTGTTAGATAAACTTTTTAAATAAATTATTTCATAAAACGCATGGAGTTATTCTTCATGCGTTTTTGCTTTAATCAAGATAACATTTATAAATTTGTTCATCAACAAATGATCGAGAAATGATAAATTCTAAAGACTTAAAGATTATTCCTTTTGAAGAAAAATATGCAGATGATTTTAAGCGCATTAATATAAACTGGTTAACCCCTCAATTTGAAGTAACTCCTTCTGATGAAAAAGCATTGAATAATCCTCTTGACGAAATTATCAACAGAAATGGTTACATATTTTTAGCCCAAAAAGACCATCAAATTATTGGTTGTATCGCTCTAGAAAAAATTGACAAAAAAACTTATATGTTAAGTAGAATGGGAGTTGACTTGAAATACCAAGGCTTAAAAATTGGACAGAGGCTAATGGATGTAAGCTTATCTAAAGCAAAAGAACTAAATGCTAACAAGCTTTTTCTTTATACAAGTTATCAATTAGTTAAAGCAATTAATCTCTATTTTAAAAATGGATTTAAAGCTGTTCCCGTTGGTCAAGCTCCTGTTGACAGAGCAACTTTAAAACTAGAAAAAAGTCTATAGTATTTTGTAACTTATCTGAAAAATAAATTATGAGTAGAGCATTTGTTAAAGAAGGAGATCAAGAAGAACAGCCATTCATTCCACCTCGTGCAGATCTACCTATGAATGTGCCTAACTATGTCACCCCAAACGGACTCGACAAATTAAAAAACGAAAAACAAGAACTCATTGAATCACGTCAAGAAGTTATTGACAATCAAAAAGATGCTGAAAAAAGAAAATCTTTAGCACTGATCGAAGGTAAATTACAACTCTTACAAGAACGGTTGAATAACGCCAAACCAATAGATTTAAAGACACAACCGACTGACAAAATTAAATTTGGTGCACACATTGAACTCAAATTAAATGGTAAAAGCAAACAAAACTTTCAAATAGTAGGTGTGGATGAAGCTGATGTCATGAAAGGGAAAATCGCTTTTACTTCTCCTCTAGCCAAAAAACTCATAAATAAGGAGGAAAAAGACATTGTCGAACTTAATCTCAAAGACCGAACTCAAAGATTTGAAGTGATAAGCTTTAACTATGCTGATAAATAGTGAAACAAAATAATCAAGAGCTTTTACAAAAAGCTTATAAGAATCTAAAGGATTCAATTAAGCTACAAATCATCAACTTAAAAGAAGTCAATCTTATTGAAACTCCTCACTACATGATTTACAGCATCGGTGTTGAAAGCACTGATGCTCATTTGAATGGTGCAATATGTCTCAACGATGACTTTGCCGAAGAAATGATGCATAAAGCTGACAAATTTTTTAATAAACTGAATTTAGATTTTTCAGTTTGGGTAAATAGTGAAGCTAATGCTAAGCTAGAAAAGCTATTGATAAATAAAGGATTAACTGCGAATAGATCACCTGGATCAGCAGTGATGCATATTGATAAAAAAATCAATGATCAAAATTTTAATCACTCTTTTCAAGTCAAAAAAGTTAATTGCAGAAAAGAAATCGACGACTTCGGTGAAGTTATAAAGCAAGCTTTTAGTAAAACTCAACATGTCATTGATAAAATGTTTGAAACAGATAAAACATTGCTGCATAACGATATCATCGCCCACATCATTTATAAAAACGAAAAACCTTTGTCAGCCGTGATGACTGTATTTTCTGAAGATATTGCTGGCATATATTGGGTCGGAACTTTAGAGAAAGCTAGAGGTCAAGGTCTTGGTAGTCTAGCAACTCAAATCGCAACAAATATAGGTTTCGATCACGGTAAAAAACAAGTTATTTTACAAGCTTCTGAACTAGGAGAAAGAGTTTATAAGAGGTTAGGATATAGAACAATTACAAGATACAGAACTTATACTGTGAAAAGATCTTAGTTCTTCGGAGTGGAATCTATGATTAGGCTTAAAAACAAGAAAACCACTGAAAATCAGTGGTTTTGAATTTGAAAGTGACCACGGCAGGATTCAAACCTGCAACCTCCTGAGCCGTAATCAGGTGCGCTATTCAGTTGCGCCACGTGGCCAATAAAAACTAAGTATCTCTTAGCGGGTGCAAATATATTTCTTTTTATATTTATACCAAATTAAAAACGACATTTTATAATGAAACTTGAAAATTATATTCGTGATGTGGAAGATTTCCCTAAAAAAGGAATTCTATATAAAGATATTACGCCTCTTTTAAAATCTCATGAAGCGAGCTCAATGGCTTTAGACCTATTTATTGAAAAGTTAAAAAATCAAAAAATAGATAAGGTTGTTGGCATTGAATCACGTGGGTTTATGTTTGGTATCCTTTTAGCTCAAAGATTAAAGGTTGGGTTTATCCCCATTAGAAAGCCTGGCAAACTTCCAGCTGAAACGCTTCAATCTACTTACGATTTAGAATATGGGCAAGATACAATCGAAATCCATAAAGATGCGATTCAGCCAGGTGAAAAAATATTGTTACATGATGATGTCTTAGCAACTGGCGGAACTGCTGCTGCTGCCTGCAAACTTATTGAAGAATTGGATGGAAAAATTATTCAGATTAATTTTCTTTTAGAAATTGCTAGTTTAAATGGAGCTAAAAAAATTGACAAATATCCCAAGGTGAGTCTTCTTAATTATTAACAAAAAAAGCGCTTCTCATAACAGAAGCGCTTTTTTGCCTTTTACATTATTCAATTATCGTTTAAGGGTAAAGTGAGATTTAAATGTTTTAACCTGATCAGTTCTTGGCTCTTTATATTTAATAGTGAACCAATAATCGTTAGCAGGTAACAATTCTCCTTTATAAGTCCCATCCCACCCCTCATCAGTAGGTGTTGTTGTATAAATGTGTTTTCCATACCTATCGAAGATGTTGATTTCAGCATCTGCTTGATCAATACTTGTAATATTCCAAGTATCATTATAGCCGTCAGCATTTGGCGTGAAGAACTCAGGGAAATCAATTAAAGTAATTGACTTCTGCACCATGCCGCAGCCAAATTTATCTCTAACAATTACTGTGTGCTCACCTCCTATTAGATTATTAAAAATGAGTTGAGTTTGCCCTTCTTCTAAATCAAACCACTCACCATAATCAAGCTTCACCTCATAATCGCCCAAACCAATTAAGGTAAAAATAACGCCAATAGAATGTTCATTATTATGGAAGTTATCAGTTAATACTTCAAGGTCGAAATCAATTTGACCAGTTTCAAGAATTTCAGCTGATGATGTATTATCACATGCAATGTCAGATAATGCATTAGTCACAACAACGGTGTAAACGCCTGGCTGTTCAGCAATTATAC
Organism: Psychroflexus sp. S27; assembly: GCF_002810405.1. NCBI lineage: Bacteria > Pseudomonadati > Bacteroidota > Flavobacteriia > Flavobacteriales > Flavobacteriaceae > Psychroflexus > Psychroflexus sp. S27. Next base: position 150,475 of record NZ_NEXQ01000020.1, read on the forward strand.
TTGGTGATGTTTCACCAGCTAGAGTTGTTCCATCTAATTGCCACTCAAAGTCAAAATCAGTTGCTGACATTCCTGTATCGATTGTTGGAGGAGAGTTTTCTGTAATAACCAAATTTCCGTTTTCATCAATACAAACTGTTCTTCCATCAAAATTTGATATATCAACATTAGGCAGAACATTATCGATTTCAAAACTGACCATATCGGAACGACAGTTTGAACCATTATTAACAACCGCTGCATAAATCTGAGTTTGCCCTTGAGGTAAAGCGTAAGCTGAAGGGTCTTCAATTCTATTATTATTATTAAAGGCATCAATAGAATTATAGTATACTACTTCATCTACTCCATCAGCATTAATGAATGCATCTTGCTGTGTTAAATCAATTTCAGAATCTCCTAAATCATAATTAACACAAACTTCAAGAATTGGTGGAACTGATGCAACAGGTTGAGGTGTTATGAATAATTGTAATGGAGCTGTTTCTGAACAATTTAAATCATTTTGACTCACAACTTCAACAGTAATAATTTGTTCTGTAGAGGTTTCAAACTCTGTCGGATTTCCAATTAAATCCATATTTGCATCATAATAATTAACCTCATAATTATCAAGTGTTTGATTGTTTCCTAAAACCTCATCTTGTCTCAATGTAAGGTCGTAAACAGCAACACCAGACACGGGATCAATACAAGCTTCAAGCGGATTAGGATCTAATGCCTCAACATCATTAATAATTAGAGCAAATGAGCCAACATTATAACAGTTACTATTTGTTGCATCTTCAATTCTAAAGTAAATATCTTGTTCAGCATTACTTGGAGAAAAGTTATTTTTATCTAGACCTTGGTCAGTGATTGAATTTGTCGGAGTTTCTGCTTCATTTTCGGTTAAGTAATATGTAAAGTTATAAGTTCCTGACTGTAAACCTATAATTTCAACTTCATTTTGAGTTAAATCAAAAGTTTGAGATGAAATAAAGTCACCACATTGCGTTAAGTCATTTACATTTTCAATATTAGGAGTCTGGTTGACAATCTCAAAACTCTTCAAATCAGAAATACAAGAAGAATTATCATTTTTTATAGCAACGTATAGCGTTTGACTTCCATCTGCATCAGGTGTAAACTCATATGCATCAGCTGGATTAATTGGGTTATTATCATCAAAATCTGCTTCACTCAAATAATAGCTAACCGACACCGCCATATTTGTACTATTATTATTAAAACTAGAATCATAATTCGTCAAGTTAATAATTGAACCTTCACAAGATTCAATAACAACATCGTTTGAAGTAATCGTTGGCTCTAAGCTAACATTAAAAGAAAAACTTGCGACTGCATCACAATCAGGGTAGTCGTTATTATGTACTGTAATCCAAATTGTATTTGGACCTAAATGACTATTTGTGTCAATTGTATAATTTAAAGGATCATCAATAATTGCATCAGGAAAATTCAAAGGGTCTTTATGAAAATAAGTAACCGTATAATCTGACGGATTTTGGCCATTAAGTGCGTTTGAAGTGTTGTTACCTTCATCTGTTAAATCAATAGTTTCTGTTGAGTTTTCATTAATACAGATATCTTCAGCCACATAACCAGAAGGATTAATGTCAACATCATACTCATATATAACGAATGAAGCAATATTTGTACAACTCGTATTAACTTGATTTGAAAGTTCTACGAAAATTTCATGTACATCTGCGTTTGCTAATGAGTAATTTTCAGGATCTGTGATTTCATCAGTCAGATCGCCAGTTGTTGAATCATATGAACCATAATAAGTTGCATCAAAACCTGTTAAATTATTAAATCCTCCGATGCCTGTTAAATCATAAGTGGGATCATTATAATTACACAATATAATATCTTCAGGATTATCAGTATCAATCTCATCTAGGTAACTTACCTCAACTGATTCTTCAAGAAGACAATTTCCGCCTTCTACAATTACTGAATATATACCAGACTCTGATACGTTTAAATATCTTGATTCTGGATCTGTATCAGGAATTTCTACACCGTCTTTGTACCAAGTATAATAAACTGGGACACTGTTATTTTCAGTAGTATTGATTTCTAACAACAAACCTTCACCATCACAAGGATAAAAAGTGTCTTCAGCGAATTCAATTTCAATGTCACTTTCATAAAGAACATCGATTCTATCTGTAATTGTTGTGACATTACTACAACCATCATCATAAGTGACTTCAGCTGTAAAATAGGTGGTTTCAGTTACTGTTGGACTAAAACTTTCAGAGTCACTCACAACAAAACCATTTTCATCATACCATATGAAGCTTGTAATACTGTTTCCTCCATCGGGCACAAAACGCCATGCTTCTTCCTGCGCACTCCATGGTGTTTCAGGTCCAGCATTTCGACCTGGAGGAACAAATGCTTCATCACCTGTTTTATTTTGAATTCCTACAATTGAACTCCCGTTATTAAAACTACATTCGTCTTTATTTTTGATGTAAACCTCAATCACGTTAGTTGTTTGATACAAAATAATTTGTGAAGTTTGGTGCTGAGTACTACAACTAAATTGAGGAGTATTATAAATATTGAAAACAAAACGGTCGCTCTTTCCATCTTCGCTTTCTATAAATCCATAGTTAATTGATTGGTCTGCAGGATTATTAGGAGAACCTGGATGCAAATCTTGAAGAACACCAAAAATAGAGTTAATATAGGGAGGTCCTGTACCCTGAGAATCATAAGGTATATCATTGTTAAAACTGTAACCCGCTTGGCCACCAGCGGTATAGCGACCATCTGGCAAAACACCAGCAATATCAAAACTGACCGCTCCATTATCGGTAATGATTATATCATCATAGCAATTTCCAAAAAAGTTAACTTCATAAGCTAATTGAAAAGCTTGAGACCAATCATCATCAGTATTCAGCTCATCAAAAACCTCAGAATCTGAAGGATAACACGCATTAAAGATGTAAGGAGTATTAGAAGGGAATTCATCCGAAATATCAATCACCTCGTAAGAAGTTGCATTTTTTACATCCATATAAGTGGCAGATAAATCAACCGTCATTGGTGTACCTGGCTCTTCACACAAACGTATATCATCACCAGCATCTAAATTTACAGAACCTGGGCTGTTATTTGGATTTAAAACTACTCTAACTGTTATCTCAAAATCATCTCGAGGGCAATTATAACCATCTTCTAAAACTAAAGAAATATCAAAATTACAGAGTTCTGAATATCTATAAGTCACCTCTGCTCCAGAACCTGTATCTCCGTTAGCAAAATCCCAATTATATTGAGCGTTGACTTGTGCGGTGTTGTCTTGAAATTGTGAGTTTGTTTCAATCGTAAAATCTTCATTATAATAAACCAAATAGTCAATTCCAGGATAGTTCGGGTCATTTTGAACATTAACTCCTCCAGAAAAACTAATGAGTTCCGGTGCATCAGTAATACACTGAGGCCGCGTACCAATAATTGCCTTCCAGCCTGTAAAAATCGGATTTTCATCTAGTGATGAAAATTCGAATGTTAGACAGCCTGATAGATTACTGTCAGTGCCTGAATAAATTTGATTCAAGTTAGGTATATCTCCTGTATTAGAAAAATCATATAGCAAATCTGCTGAAGTATCGGTACCATCATAAATTTTCAAATGCGCATCTCCAATTTGAAACTCCTCTATAAATTCAATAGTTGTGTACAAATCACCATCTGGGCAAATGGTATAAACAAAGTTTCCAGATTGTATACCAGAATCAGGCGGCCCGGGTTCATAAAAAAAACCAGAGTTTGTAGTTACAGTTTCTCCGTCTTCCATGTAAAAATCTTGAGCAAATGACTCAGAAAAACTGAAAATGAAAAAAAGTATAAAGATGTTAAAATATGTATTAAATTTCATTTTAAATATATTTTATGGGGTATAAATATTAACAATTATTTAGATTTTCGAGCGAAATATAATAAATAAAAGTGAAAGAATGGTTAATCTTTTTTGATTAAAACAACTTATTAGGAATCATTCGAAATTGAAGCGTAAAAAAATTATCTTTGCAGCCTTATATGACATAATAATGAGTGATAATAAAAATACAGAATTCAACGATAATATAGGTGATAATCATGTTGCCACATGCACAGAAAACCCTTTAAAGCCTGATGCTTTTGCGATAAGTGATGACAAGAAAATTGAACTTATCCAAGATGATGTCAAAAAAATTCTTGATACTTTAGGAATGGATTTAAACGACGACAGCTTGAAAGGCACTCCTAAACGTGTTGCTAAAATGTTTGTTAATGAAATTTTTTCTGGTTTAAATCCTAAAAACAAACCAAAAGCCTCTACTTTTGAAAACAATTACCAATATGGTGAGATGTTAGTTGAAAAAAACATTACAGTTTACTCTACTTGCGAACATCATTTGCTTCCTATTATTGGTCGAGCGCATGTGGCTTATATTTCTTCTGGTCGCGTGATCGGTTTATCTAAAATGAATCGTATTGTTAATTACTTTGCTAAAAGACCGCAAGTACAAGAGCGTTTGACAATGCAAATTGTAAAAGAAATGCAAGAAGCACTTCAAACGGAAGATGTTGCATGTGTTATTGATGCAAAACACCTTTGTGTTAATAGCAGAGGTATTAGTGACATTGAAAGCAGTACAGTGACTAGTGAATACGGCGGAAAATTTAAAGACAAGCTTGTTAAAAAAGAATTCTTAGATTACATCAAATTAGACACCAAATTTTAAAGCTTTAAAATGAAAAGATACGAAACTCAAGAATTGAAAATCTACAATTCAATTAAAGGTGAAAAAGAAGTTTTCAAACCTATAAATGACGGCATGGTCGGGATGTATGTTTGTGGCCCAACGGTTTACAACAACGTCCATTTAGGAAATTGTAGAACTTTCATTTCATTCGATCTCGTTTTTCGTTATCTCAAGCATTTAGGCTACAAAATTAGATACGTCAGAAACATTACAGATGCAGGACATTTAGAAAATGACGCTGAAGAAGGTGAAGACAGAATTGCCAAAAAAGCAAGACTTGAAGAGCTTGAGCCAATGGAAATTGTTCAGAAGTATACCATTGACTTTCATGATATTTTGAGTCTATTTAACAATATCCCACCTAGCATTGAGCCAACTGCGACTGGACATATCGTTGAGCAAATAGAAATTATTAAAAAAATTATTGATAATGGATTAGCTTATGAAGCCAATGGGAATGTTTATTTTGATGTTTTAAAATATAATGAAAACAATCATTATGGCATTTTAAGTGGTCGAAAAATCGAAGACCTTATCGCAAACACTCGCTCATTAGCTGGACAAGAAGAAAAGAAAAATCCTCAAGACTTTGCTTTATGGAAGCGCGCAGAACCTCAACACATTATGCGCTGGCCTTCTCCTTGGGGCGTTGGTTTCCCGGGTTGGCATATCGAATGTACTGTTATGAGTAGCAAGTATTTAGGTGATTCATTTGATATTCATGGTGGTGGTATGGATTTAAAATTCCCACATCATGAATGCGAAATTGCTCAAGGAAAAGCAGCTAGTGGTAAAGATCCAGTAAATTACTGGATGCACGCAAACATGTTGACTTTGAATGGTAAAAAAATGGCCAAAAGTACTGGAAATAATATTTTACCTCGTGAACTCTTTACAGGTGAAAATACCAATTTATCTAAAGCTTACGCGCCATCTGTTGCGAGATTCTTTATGCTTCAAGCAAATTACAGAAGTATTTTAGATTTTTCTGATGAAGCATTACAAGCTGCTGAAAAAGGCTTTCATCGATTGATGAATGCGTATCAAGATATCGAATTATTAGAGTCAAGCGCATCATCATCTTTTGATGTTAAGCAATGGAAACAATCTTGCTATGATGCAATGAACGACGATTTCAATAGTCCTGTGTTAATCGCACAATTATTTGAAGCTGTTAAATTCATCAACTCAGTTAAAGCTGAAAAAGCAAAAATCACTGAAGCTGATAAAGCTTTAATAAAAGATACATTGTCAGATTTTATATTTGATGTTCTTGGTCTTGAAGAGGTTGAAAAAACTCAGGATGATGGATCAGGAAAAGTAGATAGTCTCGTTTCTATCTTAATTAAAATTAGAAATAAAGCTAGAGCAGATAAAGATTTTAAAACGGCTGACACCGTTAGAGATCAATTGATTGAAATGGGTATTGAACTTAAAGATGGTAAAGACAGAACAGCATACAGTATCAAATCATGAAAATTCTGAAGGCTTTTATCAAATTTTTACTCAAGTTTTTAATTAAAGGCTATCAATTAATCATATCTCCACTTTTAGGTCAAAATTGTAGATTCCAACCCACGTGTTCACATTATGCAAAAGAAGCTATTGAAAAGCACGGTATCCGTCGTGGTTTACAGTTAGCCATTCATCGTATTTCAAAATGTCATCCATGGGGAAGCTCTGGTTTTGATCCTGTTCCTGAAAATAAAAATAATTTAAAATAATAATTTAAAATATGATGTTACACGCAATTACTTGGGATCCTTCATTAGGAATTGAACTTGGCTTCATCACAATACGTTATTACAGTCTCATGTTTCTTGTAGCTTTTGTTTCTGGATGGTACATCATGAAATATGTTTTTAATAAAGAGAATATTGATGAAAAAAAATTAGACAGTTTATTTATTTATACTGTTATAGCAACACTTTTAGGAGCACGATTAGGTCATGTCATTTTTTATCAAAGTGAGTTGATATTTGAAGACCCACTCTCTATATTTTTACCTTTTCAATTTGTTCCAGAAATAAGGTTTACTGGCTTTCAAGGTTTAGCGAGTCACGGTGCGACAATTGGGATTGCAATAGCCATGTATTTATACAGCAAGAAGGTTTTACATAAAAAGATCACTTGGATTTTAGATCGCGTCATTTTACCCATTTCTTTTGGTGCGATTTTTATTAGAATCGGAAACTTCTTGAATTCAGAAATTGTAGGAGAACCAACTCAATCGGATTACGGAGTTATTTTTACACAATTAGGAGAAACTTTCCCTAGACATCCAGCTCAACTTTATGAAGCTGTTTCATATTTGATTTTATTTATCATTTTATGGTTTTTATATAATAAAACAAAGGTTAAAAATATCAGTGGATTCCTCTTTGGAGTTTTCTTTACTTTGCTATGGACAATCAGGTTTTTTGTTGAATTCATCAAAGAACCACAAGTCCCAGAACGTGCTGATTGGCTTCTTAACACAGGACAACTCTTGAGTTTACCAATGCTCATAATTGGTTTAATTATCATCTTTATATCTTATAAAAAGAAAGCTTAGAGTACTACTTTATTTTATAAAGACACAACAGGCATGGTTACTCAATTGCTCTAAAGCAACTGATTTATTGCTATATACATGAATACTATAAAACTTTATTAAGTCTTGCTATTGAAAGCTTAAGGCTTATCTGAAGTAGGCTAAGTAACTTTCATGAGTTTATATATTATATGATGAAGTTTTAAAGCAAAAATCAACCTATTGATAATTATAAAGTAAGGCTTTCTTCTCTTACAAATAAATCGCTCGTGCTCATCATCAATTATATAGGTTGAGATGAAAGTCTTATCATTTAATTAAATTTAGAACATAAAAAAGCCTGATTTCTTAAATCGAAATCAGGCTTTTTAAAATTTATTTGAAGGTGATTAACTCACTGTTTGAGTTGACTCTTCCTCTTCTTCGTTACTTTTACTAGAATCTGTTAAATCGATTCCTTTCTTTTTGACTGTGTCAAACATAATAGGCGTCGCAATAAATACTGACGAGTATGTCCCGACGATAACACCAATAATCAAGGCAAACATAAAGCCTCTGATACTGTCTCCACCAAAAATGAAAATTGCTAACAGAACAACAAGTGTTGTTAAAGACGTATTCACCGTACGACTAACTGTGCTACTGACTGAAGAGTCAATCAGTTTACGCATAGGCCAACTTGTATGCTCATTAAAGTATTCACGTACTCTGTCAAATACAACAACTGTATCATTCAGTGAATAACCAATAACGGTCAAGATTGCTGCAATAAATGCCTGATCAATTTCTAAGCTAAACGGTAAAACACCATATAATAATGAAAACAGACCAAGAACAATAATAACATCGTGCGTAACTGCAACAACTGCACCTAAACTAAACTGCCATTTTCTAAATCTAATTAAGATATAAAGGAAAACAACAAATAAAGATCCAAATATAGCATAGAAAGAAGCCGTTTTAATATCATCAGCAATAGTAGGACCAACCTTAACGGCAGACATCACTCCTAATTTAGCTTCAGCGTCAGCTGTGTTTTCTACACTAAATTGAGCATAGGTTAGGTCAGCTGGCAAATACTCTTTTAAAGAGCTATAAAGTTTCTCTTGAATTTCTTTGTCAATCGCATCACCTTCTTCATTAATTCTATAATTCGTTGTGATTTTCAGTTGGCTATCGGCACCGTAAGTTTTAGCTTCGATACTTTCAAAAGTTTCCAATAAGTGATTTTCAACCTCAGTAGGATTAACGCCTTGATCAAATCTGACAGTGTAAGTTCTACCTCCGATAAAGTCAACACCTTCGTTTAATCCTTTTGTTGCCAAAGAACCAATACTCACAATTAAAGCGATTGCTGAAATGATGTAAGCAACTTTTCTTTTAGACAAGAATTTAATATCGACATTTTGAAAGAAATTCTTTGTAACTCCAGTCGAGAAGGCTAAAGATTTTCCATTTTTACCATAACCATCAATCAATAAACGTGTGATGAAGATTGCCGTAAACAATGAAGTTAAGATACCTATTAATAAAGTTGTCGCAAAACCTTTAACTGGTCCAGTTCCAAATGTCAATAAGATAATACCTGTCAACCCAGTGGTAACGTTTGCATCTAAAATAGAAGATAATGCATTTTTGAAACCATCTTTTATCGCATCAGCTTGTGCTTTTCCTTTATAAAGCTCTTCTCTGATACGCTCAAAAATAAGAACGTTTGCATCAACAGACATACCAATTGTCAGAACAATACCTGCAATACCTGGTAAAGTCAATGTGGCTCCTAAGCCAGATAAGACACCAAAAATTAAAAGAATATTAAGGATCAATGCAACATCAGCGTAAAGTCCTGCTTTACCGTAGTAGAAAATCATCCATAAAAGGACAAGAACTAAAGCAATCATAAATGAATTGATACCACTATCAATCGCTTCCTGACCCAATGAAGGTCCAACAATTTCACTTTGCACAATGTCAGCTGAAGCAGGTAATTTACCAGCTCTTAAAACATTTGCTAAATCTTGCGCTTCTTGAATTGTAAAGTCTCCTGTAATCTCACTTCGACCTCCAGAGATTGCTCCTGAAGAAACACCCGGCGCTGAATAAACAACATTATCAAGAACAATTGCAATTTGAGTTCCTTGAGCAGATGCACGACCTGTCATGTCTTCCCAAATTTTAGCACCTCTTGCATTCATCTGCATACTCACTGCAACACTTCCAACTTGGTTGTAAGTTTGTTGAGCATCAGTAATAACTGAACCGCTTAATTGTGGTTCATTATTTCTATTATTAATCAATGCATAAAGGTCAATAAACTCGCTATTTTTAGCAGGCTTACCCCACGCAAATTGTAAAAATTTCTTATCAGAAGGCAAAGCGCTTTTGACTTTTGGCATTGCCAAGTATTCATTCACTTTAGCCGTATCTTTCACAGCAAATGTTGCAACAACAGGACCTTCTTGAGCTCCTAAGTTTGCGACTAAGCTTAATAAAGGATTTGATTTAGAGAAATCTGTTGAATCTTCAGATGAAGATAAAAGTTCTTCTAAATCTTCTTCATCAGTTTCGGTAGCTTCTGCTTCTTCTTTTAAAGCCTCAGTATCTTTTAATGATTCTGAAACAATCTGATCAGCTGTCATGATGTATTGCTGAACTTCTCCAGCCTTGTAAACATCCCAAAATTCTAACTGAGCGGTACTTTGTAATAAAGTTTTTATTCTAGAAATATCTTTTGCACCTGGCAATTCAACAAGAATACGACCAGAATCACCTAATCTTTGAATATTAGGTTGAGCAACACCAAATTTATCAATACGCTCTCTTAAAACCTCAAAAGCAGATGTAATACTTTCATTGATTTTACGTCTGACAATAGGCTTAACCTCATTATTAGTCATTTCAAAATTGACCTCATCAGCTAAAGCTTTTGTCCCAAAAACATCAGGAGAAGCAAGTTTAGCACCTTCTATCTTATCAAACTCTTCAAAGAAAAGCTCAAGATAGTTATCTTGACTATTACTTCTTCTATCACCAGCATTAGAAAGCGCTTCATTAAATTTAGGATCTTTTGAATCATTTGAAAGTCCTCTTAATAAATCTGGAACAGAAATTTGTAAGATAACATTTATCCCTCCTTTTAAATCTAAGCCTTTGTTGAGTTCTTTCTGTTGTGCAGTTTCGTAAGTAACACCAGCAAATACAGGTTCTTTAGCGACAGAATCTAGATAATTCTTAACTTCAAGATCTCTTTTTACAGCATAATTTTCAACTGATTCAGGAATTTTGTTTTGTGCAAATTCTTCTGCTTTACTTTCAACATTGCCTGCAATAAAAGTGAATGAAAGTTGGTAAATACTTACCAATCCAAACAGTATCGCAAACAATTTTATTAATCCTTTGTTTTGCATTATTTATAAATATTAGTGTACTTGTATTAAAATCGGACAAATATAGGGTTTCAATAGAGAAATGACAATTATTTTTTTAAAGATAATTTAAGAAATTCAAAACGTGATTTTTTGAGTTTTTCTCTAAAATAAAAAGACCCGAATCCTCAATGAATTCGGGTCTTAAACTCTATTTGTTTTTAAAGTTCAAGAAGTTCATTTGTTTTCTTAACAGCTTCTGCACTTTCTTTTAACTTATTTTTCTCTGCATCATTAAGGTCAAGTTCAACGATTTTTTCGATACCATCTTTACCTAAAATAACTGGCACACCGATACAAAGATCATTTAATCCATACTCACCCTCTAAATATGTAGAGCAAGGAAACATTTTCTTTTGATCACATGCGATGGATTGAACTAAAGCTGATACAGCAGCGCCAGGCGCATACCAAGCACTTGTTCCTAACATTTTTGTCAATGTTGCACCTCCAACTTTCGTATCTTCAGAGACTTTCTCCAAACGCGCATTATCTAGATATTCAGTAACTCTTACACTGTTTCTAGTTGCAAGGCTTGTCAACGGAACCATACCTTTATCACTATGTCCGCCAATAACCATTCCTTGTACATCAGAAGAAGGGCAATCTAAAGCCTCAGCAAGTCTGTATTGAAAACGCGCGCTATCTAAAGCTCCTCCCATACCTATAATTCTATTCTTAGGTAAATTGATTGTTTTATGCGCTAAATAGGTCAATGTATCCATTGGATTACTCACAACAATTAAAGTAACATCAGGAGATTGTTCAACAATTTTTGTAGCGACTTCTTTAACGATTCCTGCATTAATACCGATAAGCTCTTCTCTGCTCATCCCTGGTTTGCGAGGAATTCCGCTCGTAATAACAGCGATATCACTATTTGCAGTTTTCGAATAATCATTTGTAGAACCAACGATTTTCGTATCAAATTTATTTAATGATGCAGTTTGCATCAAATCCATTGCTTTTCCTTCTGCATAATCTTCTTTGATATCTAAAATAACAACTTCAGATGCAAAATTTTTAATTGCAATATACTCGGCACAACTAGCACCAACTGCTCCTGCTCCTACGACTGTAACTTTCATATTATAATTGTTTTTATGTTATGTTAATATTTAATTTCCAAAACTTAGTCCAACACTTAAAGTATTAAAGTCTTGAACACTATATGCGGCATTTAATCTTACAAAACCTAATTTCAATCTTGCACCAACTAAAGCTTTAAAACTATTGACATTTGATTTTACTGAAAAAGGATCTTTAAACCTACCTAAATCTTGTATATCCTGAATCCCTTCATTAAACTCATAAGTTCCCTTCATGGCAGTTGTCGCTTTCCCTGAAACGTAACCAATACTTCCATAAAAATTAATGATCGGCAGCTTAGTTGAAACAATAGCCGCATAATGCCACGAGTTGATGTCAGCGTCAATTAATTGATCATCATAATCAATAAAAATCGGACTTACCTTAGTGAGGTTATAAGTCCCTTTCAATCTTGTATAACCTATAAAACCTGAAATGCCAACAGGTAAATGCTTCATAAAAGGCACCCACTCTGTAAATTCATGTTGTATGCCAAAGCCGTATAAACTTGCCTCAACATCAGATGTTTTAATTTCTGGAAGAAATCGAATTTTAGCTTCAAAATGATAAGGTAAACCCATGCTAAACTGTGCATAAGCGCCTGGCATAAAGTCAATATTTTCTGAAGATAAACCTTGAGGTAGCTCAAAATTGACGAGACCGTTAGTTCCATCTACTAAAACGCTAATATCAGTTTCGTTAGCTCCTAAAGCTGAAGCAACTTGAAGAGATTGAGCACCAGAAGCAAAACTGATGTTATTATAATCACTGGTATTCATCGTAAAACTTCGACTTTCGTCACTTGTAAATGACATATTACCGGCTATAGTAATTTCGAATTGAAAAAGTGATTTTACTTCACCTGAAGTGTACCAATTGTTACTCATATTATTAATCACAGCATCAGTTGCCGGTGAGAAATAACCTTGAGCGAATGTCTGGGCATCTTCGATACCAGCAGACATAAACTCAACTAATTCATCTTGCGCTTTAGCTTTTACACTGAAAAAAATTAAAAATAATAAAACATAGACTCTCATAAATGGTGGATTTTACGCATCAATGTTCGCGTAAATCGCATTTTTCTCAATAAATTCACGACGAGGCGGCACCTCATCACCCATTAACATAGAAAATACACGATCGGCCTCTCCTGAGTTGTCAACAGTCACTTGTCGTAAAATACGATGCTCCGGATTCATGGTTGTATCCCAAAGCTGTTCTGCGTTCATCTCACCAAGACCTTTGTAGCGCTGGACACTGACACTGGTTTTGTATTCTTGAACAATTTCGTTCCTTTCTTTCTCGCTCCACGCATATCGTTTTCTATTTCCTTTTTTAATTAAGTAAAGCGGTGGCGTTGCAATGTAAATATGCCCTGCTTCAATTAATTCTTTCATGTATCTATAGAAAAATGTCAAAATAAGTGTTGCAATATGGCTACCATCCACATCGGCATCACACATGATGACAACTTTATGATATCTTAATTTTGATAAATTTAATGCTTTTGAGTCTTCCTCCGTTCCGACGGTGACACCTAAAGCTGTGTAAATATTTTTGATTTCTTCGTTTTCAAAAACACGGTGTTGCATCGCTTTTTCAACATTTAATATTTTACCTCTTAATGGTAAAATCGCTTGAAATTCACGATCACGACCTTGTTTTGCAGTTCCACCCGCCGAGTCTCCCTCGACAAGAAAAACTTCACACTTCTCAGGATCTTGCTCAGAACAATCTGATAATTTACCTGGCAAACCACCACCGCTCATCACGGTTTTTCTCTGCACCATTTCACGCGCTTTCTTAGCGGCATGACGTGCTTGTGCAGCTAAAATCACTTTCTGAACAATTATTTTTGCATCATTCGGATTTTCCTCCAAATAGATTTCTAACATTTCTGAAACCGACTGAGATACTGCTGAAGAAACTTCTCTGTTTCCTAATTTAGTTTTCGTCTGTCCTTCAAACTGAGGGTTGGCAACCTTAACAGAGACGATTGCTGTCAAACCTTCTCTAAAATCATCACCTGCAACTTCAAATTTTAACTTATCAAGTAAACCAGATGAATCAGCGTACTTTTTTAAAGTTGACGTTAAGCCTCTTCTAAAACCTGATAAATGCGTTCCTCCTTCATGAGTGTTGATATTATTTACGTAAGAGTGTAAGTTTTCAGCATAAGAATTGTTGTAAATCATGGCGACTTCAACAGGAATATCATTCTTTTCGCCTTCCATAGAAATCACATCTCCGATGAGTGGCTCTCTTGTTTCATCCAGAAATCGGATAAATTCTTTCAAGCCTTCTTCAGAATAAAACTCTTCTCTTAAAGATTCACCATTTTCGTCTTTTTGACGATGATCAGTAATACTGATTTTTATACCTTTATTTAAGTAAGCTAATTCTCTTAAACGGCTCGCTAGTGTTTCAAACTTATACTCTACACTATCTTGAAAAATTTCAGGATCTGGCAAAAAGGTCACTTCTGTTCCGTAAAGCTCAGTTTCTTCTGTAGGCTTTACAGGATAAAGTGGTTTCCCTTGCTTATATTCTTGCTCCCAAATTTGTCCATTTTTAAAAACTCTAACATGCGTATGTATAGAAAGAGCGTTAACAACAGAAACACCAACACCGTGCAAACCACCAGAAACTTTATATGAATCTTTATCGAATTTACCTCCAGCACCAATTTTAGTCATCACCACCTCTAATGCTGAGACGCCTTCTTTTTTATGTAAATCTATAGGAATACCACGTCCGTTATCATTTGTGGTAATTGAGCCATTTTCATTAATAATTACATCGATTTTATCACAATGGCCTGCCATCGCTTCATCAATCGAGTTATCTACTACTTCATAAACCAAGTGATGCAAACCTCTATTTCCGACGTCACCAATGTACATCGATGGTCTCATCCTCACATGTTCCATGCCTTCCAAAGCCTGAATACTATCCGCAGAGTAATTATGCTTCTTAATTTCTTCGCTCATAATTTATTTTTAAAATCACTCACAAATATAAGCAAACTGAACGTCACTTATTAACTTTAGTTGACCTAAATCTCAAATTAATCTAACTTAAAAATTTAACCTTACCATCGATTTAGTTTTTAACAATAAATCAAGCCTAAGTTTTATTATTTTCTATTAAACTTGTAAAAAATACGACAATGAAAAAAAGCATTTTCCTTATATTATTCACTTTTGGCATCAGCAGCCTAAGCTTTGCTCAAGATTTCTCAGACCTAGATAAAAGTCCTATGGATGCCGTCATTGTTAGAAATAAAGACAACTCGCCTTTGGTAAGAATTATTTATTCTAGACCTCAAAAAAGAGGACGAAAAATTTTCGGTAACTTAGTTCCTTATGATGAAATATGGCGAACTGGCGCAAATGAGGCCACGGAAATAACTTTCTATGACAATGTTAATTTTGGAGAAAAACATATTATGGCTGGCACATATAGTTTGTTTACGATTCCGGGAAAAGAAAAATGGACGATTATCATTAATGAGATGACCAATGCTTGGGGCGCTTACAACTACGAAAAAGCCAAAGATGTGGTTCGTGTAAAAACTAAAGCTAATCAAACTGCTGCAACTGTCGAAAAATTCTCAATTACTTTCAGGCCGCACAGCGAAGGCGCTCACATGCTAATGGGTTGGGATGACACTTACCTAGAAATCCCTATCACCAATAAAGATTTATAATAAAAAAAGCTCAAAACATTTCCGTTTTGAGCTTTTTCAATTTTATATGACTAAACAAAGATTCTGCTATTCAATCATTGTTTTTAAAATATCTTCAATATCTTTTTCTGTTGTATCAGGGTTGATAAAGCAGAATCTTGCACAAGTTTCATTTTCCTCATTGGTAATCCACTTAGTAGGAGTTACCAAAGCAAAACCTTCGCTATGGTTTTTATAAGTCCAATCACGATAATCTTCAGCTGTCCAACCTATTCTTCTGAATAAAACACAAGATAAACCTGGCTCTCTTATCAATTCTACATGCGGCTGTTGTTTGATTTGTTTTGCAGCATTGTTTGCCAAACTTAAACCTCGCTCAATAGCTTGCGTGTATTTTTCCGTACCGTGCATGGCTAAAGAAAACCACAACGGCAACCCTCTTAAACGACGTGTTAATTGAATTTGATAATCTGAAGGATTAAAACCTTGCGCACCTTCATCTTTAAAAATATCTAAATAAGCACCTTTTTGAGAATGCGCATTTCTTGCCAATTCCATATTTTTATAGATAATCGCACCACAATCATAAGGTGAGAACATCCATTTATGTGGATCAATCGTTACAGAATCAGCTCTTTCAATCCCATCAAATAAATGACGTACTGATGGCGCTGCTAAAGCTGCACCTCCATAAGCTGCATCAACGTGAAACCATAAATTTTCACGGTCACAAATGTCTGCAATACCTGACAAATCATCAATTATTCCAGCATTAGTTGTGCCTCCAGTTGAAATAACAGCAAAAAGTCTTTTTCTATCAAATTCACTGAGTTCAGAAATACATTTATCTAAATATTCTCCTGTAAGTCTATGCTCATTATCATCATCAATTGTAATAATATCTGCATCAATCACCTTTGCCATTGACTTAACTGATGAGTGTGCACCTTTAGAAGTTATCATCAAGGCTTTTAAACCTTGATTATTTTCATCTAAATCCCTCCAATATTCACGCGCAGCAATCATTGCAGAAAGATTTGCGGAAGTTCCTCCACTCGTAAAAACACCAAAAGAATCCTCTGGCATATCTGTTAGAGACACAATCCATTTCATCGCTTGGTTTTCACAGAATATACCGCCGCCGCCTGTCATCCAGTATGCACCGTGAATACTTGCTGCAGATGTGACTAAATCAAATAAAATTGCAGCTCTTGTTGGCGCCGCAGGAACAAATGCCAAGTGTCGCGGATGATCTACTGGAACTGCCGCTTTGACAAGTGTATCTCTAAAAAGTTCGAATGCTTTCTCTCCACCAATACCTTCTTTAGTTATCGTTTCACCTACTAACTTTAATAAATCTTGTTCTTTTTTTGGCTTCCCTAACTCTGGCGATGTATTTGAAATACGGTTAATTGCATATTTCATAATATCTAAAGTCATTTCAACCGTTTCTAGGTCGATGGAGTGCATACTTTTCATATAATTTAGTTTTGAGTCTTATAAACATTCAGGCGAATACAAGCGAATTCCCCTGAAAGTGGTTTTAAATTTTCTTTTAATATATCGATAAAGTCTGGTCCACAATCTGCATAAACCTCACTAAAATTCAAGCTTCTTTCTTGCAAACCTTCATCAGGAAACAAAAGATCTTGCATTAATAAAACACGATTCACTTCATCTTTTAACTTTCTTTTCTGTGCTTTTAGCAGACGTTTTTCTAAATATTTCAGTCCATTGATTTGTTTCTGTTCTTGAGCAGCAACTGCACCTTCAAAAGATTGGTCTGTGCGATGAGCAAGTTGATGCAAATCCGAAAACTGATCTTTTAAATGTACGATTTGTTGACTAAAATCTATTTTAATGTCAGTAACTTGATAAGTTCTTTTATCAGCCAATTGATTTGGTGGCAGAAATAAATCTGACAAATTGAGATCTAAGTTTTTCATCTTTTTCTCCGTTTTATCAGAATAAAGCATCACTGAATTACGAAGTAATAATATTGGAAAGGGAATGTTTTGTGAATCAAAATAAGATTTAAGCTGCAACCAATAAGCCAACTCTCCACCTCCACCGATATAACAAATATTCGGCAAAATCTTTTCTTGGTAAAGTGGTCGCATGATGACATTTGGAGAAAAACGCTCTGGATGATTTTCCAGTTCTTCTAAAAATTCATCTTTTGAGAAACGCAGATCTGTATCAACAAGTTGAAAGCAACTCTCCTCTTCTACAATTCTTAAACGTTGATTTTCTTTTAAATAAAAAAGATTGATTTCTCGCGGATTGACTTGCAACTTATAGCCTTTATCTGCTAATCTTTCAGATTGCTCTTCAACACATATGGAAGCTTTTTGTTGTAACAAATCAGTTTTCATTTCATCAACAAACAAACGTTTCAAACTTGATTTTTGAGGCTCGATAACAACCAAACCATAAGATTGAAACAATTGATTGACGAGATAAAATGTCGCTTCAGATAAAGTAGAATGTTCTAAATAGGCTTTCTTAAAAAGTTGAACTAAATCTTGTCCACGTTTTGAATTTCCAAAAACTACTTCCAGTTCAGGAATTAAATCTTCAAGTGTTTCTGTATTAAACTCTCCAACAGCACCAGTTTGATCAGAATTCCATTGGATTTTTTTTCTTTTAAAGTTGAAAAAATTGATTTCATCAAAATCATGATCTTCTGAAGCCATCCAATATATAGGAACAAAATTCTTATCAGGATATTTTTCATTCATTTCTTCTGCTAAATTCAGCGTAGAAATGATTTTATAAATAAAATAAAGCGGTCCTGTAAATAAGTTTAACTGATGACCTGTCGTTATCGTGAATGTATTTTCAAAAGATAGAGCTTCAATGTTATCTCTAGTTTTCTGAGAAGTTTCAGCATAAGCGTATTGACTTTTTAAAGCATCAACAAGCACTTCTCGCGATGCCTTTAAATATGACTTTCCTTTTTGAATGGCTTGCTTTTCAAGATTTTCATAAGAGGGAAAATTTGAAATAAATTCTTTAAAGCTCTCGCTTTGCTCTACATAATCGTAGACAAGTTCTGAAAAATGTTGCGTCTCACGATATTTAAAACAGTCAATCATAGAAACAGATTTACTACAAAAATAAAACACCTATTCAAGAAGCTTACAAATTAAAAGTTAATTCATTTTTTTAAACAGGTTCACCATAAAGATCAAAATCTTCAGCTTCGGTAATTTTCACCATTGCAAAGTCACCGACCTTTAAGTAATGATCTTTTGCATCTACACGAACTTCGTTATCAACATCAGGCGAATCGAACTCTGTACGACCGACGAAGTAATTTCCTTCTTTTCTATCAAAGATACATTTGAAGGTTTGTCCAATTTTTTCTTGATTGAGTTCCCATGAAATTTGAGATTGAATTTCCATAATTTCATTAGCACGTTGCATCTTGACATCTTCAGGAACATCATCTTGTAAATTATAAGCATGCGTATTTTCTTCATGAGAATAAGTAAAACATCCTAAACGTTCAAATCTCATTTCTTTAACCCAAGCTTTCATCTCTTCAAAATCTTCTTCGGTTTCTCCCGGATAACCAACAATTAGAGTTGTTCGAATTGCCATACCTGGGACAACTTCTCTAAATTTATGAAGTAATTTATTCGTTTTTTCTTTAGTTGTTCCACGACGCATAGATTTTAACAATTTTGTAGAACTATGCTGTAACGGAATATCAATATAATTACAAACTTTAGGTTCATCTCTTATCACATCAAGCACATCAACTGGGAAACCTGTAGGAAATGCGTAATGTAAACGAATCCAATCAATACCTTCAACCTCAGCCAGTGCTTTAAGAAGTTCTGCTAAATTTCTTTTTTTATAAAGATCTAAGCCGTAATAAGTTAAATCTTGCGCAATAAGTATCAATTCCTTGACACCGTTTGCAGCTAATTTTTCAGTTTCCTGAACTAGTTCTTCAATAGGTTTTGATTTGTGACCACCACGCATCAATGGGATTGCACAAAAAGAACAAGGTCTGTCACAACCTTCTGCAATTTTTAAGAAAGCATAGTTTTTAGGTGTTGTTGTCATACGCTCACCAATTAACTCGTGCTTATAATCTGCACCTAAAGCCTTCAATAAAGCTGGCAAGTCCGTTGTTCCAAAATATTGATCAACGTTTGGAATCTCTTTTTCTAAATCAGGCTTATATCTTTCAGATAAACAACCTGTTACAAAAACTTTCTCAACCTCACCTGCTTCTTTTTGCTGAACAAAATCTAAAATTGTATTGATTGATTGCTCTTTAGCATTGTCAATAAAACCACAAGTATTGATGACGACAACATCACCTTCTTGCTCATGAGCAACATCTTTTTGATTAGCCTTAAGCTGCCCCATCAAAACTTCTGAATCGTAAACATTTTTGCTACAACCCAAAGTGACAACATTGATTTTATTTTTTTTGATCGATTTTGTTCGCATAAATTTATGAATTCAAATATGAATGAAGCCAGTGCACAGCTTCAGTTTCGTAATAACGCACAGCCGATATCACAACAATACTTATAATGACAAAAAGCCAGTTAACTTTTTTTATTTTCAGTAAATACCAAGCAGCTAAACCTGTTAGCGCAATTGGTAAGCAAATTATTAAATTCGGGAGTACCCAAGCACCTTGAAAAATGATCACAATCTTCATCGCTACAAAAAATAAGGCATAAAAAACGGTAATTTTAGCGACTGTCAACTTTGTGCGTTCAGCGCTAAATGGTTTGGGTTGGTTTTCCATTAAGCTTTATTAAAAAAAGAATCAACAAACTCAAATTTATTGAAGATTTGTAAATCATCAACACCTTCACCAACACCGATATATTTCACAGGAACTTTAAATTGGTCACTAATCCCGATCACAACGCCACCTTTGGCAGTTCCGTCCAGTTTTGTGACGGCAAGAGAAGTGACTTCAGTCGCAGCAGTAAATTGTTTTGCTTGTTCAAAAGCATTTTGACCAGTTGAACCATCTAAGACCAAGAGAACTTCATTCGGGACATTATCTGTCACCTTTTGCATAACGCGTTTAATTTTAGTCAATTCATTCATTAAATTGACTTTATTGTGCAAACGGCCAGCTGTGTCTAACAACACAACATCAGCGTCTTGCTTAATTGCGCTTTGCACAGTGTCAAAAGCAACAGAAGCTGGATCGCTTCCCATCTTTTGTTTGACAATGGGCACATCAACTCTATCAGCCCAAATTTGAAGCTGATCAATGGCTGCAGCACGAAAAGTATCGCCAGCACCCAACACAACTTTTTTACCTTTGTTTTTGAACTGTTGTGCTAATTTACCAATCGTTGTCGTCTTTCCAACACCGTTAACGCCTACCACCATAATGACATAAGGCTTGATACCGTCAGGAATATGGAGAGATTCATAATTCCCATGTTCTTGCTCACTTAATAAACCAGCAATTTCTTCACGCAAAATCTGATTCAACTCATCAGTGCCCATATACTTATCTTTAGAAACGCGCTCTTCGATTCTATCGATAATTTTGATTGTTGTGGCAACACCAACATCACTAGAAATGAGGACTTCCTCCAAATCATCTAAAACCTCATCATCAACTTTAGACTTACCAGCAACGGCTTTGGTTAGTTTACCGAAAAAGCTCGATTTAGATTTTTCTAAACCTTCATCAAGTTTTTCTTTTTTATCCTTTGAAAAAATTTTTTTAAAAAAGCTCATATCTCAAAAATTAAGCAAAATTCAAAAATGATATTTGCGTGATCGAGTTGCAAATATAGTTAAAAAGAAAAAGCCGTCACTAGAATGTAACGGCTTAAAAATATTGTATTGAGTCGAACTTACTATTTCTTAAAATAGTTATTCACATCTTCAGGAGCCATGATTCTCTCCTCAAATGCATAAGCACCACTTTTTGACGATTTTACCATTTTAATGGCTTTCGTTAAACGTTTGCTTCCTGTTTGAATTGTCGCTACCGATTTCTTTGCCATAACTTAATTATTTAATTTCTTTATGAGTAGTCATTTTCTTCATGATAGGGTTAAATTTCTTTAACTCTATACGGTCTGGAGTATTTCTCTTATTCTTGGTTGTGATATAACGAGACGTTCCTGGTAAACCAGAATCTTTATGCTCAGTACATTCTAATATCACTTGAACTCTATTTCCTTTCTTTGCCATAACTTAATTATTTTTTCAAGAAACCTTTTGCTCTAGCCTCTTTTAAAACAGCTGAAATTCCTTTCTTATTAATTGTCTTTAACGCTGACGTTGAAACCTTCAAAGTAATCCACTTATCTTCCTCAGGAATATAAAAACGCTTCTTGATTAAATTAACGCTAAATTTTCTTTTCGTTCTATTTAAAGCGTGAGAAACATTATTTCCCGTCATCGCTCTTTTACCTGTAAGTTCACAAACTCTAGACATTATTCTTATTTTTAAGTGTTATTTAAAACAGGATGCAAATTAAATACTTTTTTGCGTAATAGCCAAGCAGATAAGTAAACTATATTTAAAAAATATCAGTTTTTTTATTCAATAGCATCGTATATCAGCTCTAAAGCTTTATTGACAGCCTTTTCGGTGACACGCTCACGATTTTTACCAAAATTAAATTCGTGAACCTTTGTTTCTGAGTCAGTTGAAATAGCAATAAAAACTGTACCAATTTCTGCATCGCTATCTCCTTTGGTTGGGCCAGCATTTCCTGTTGTCGCAATTGCATAATCTGCCTTAAACATCATTTTAACGCGCTCTGCCATTTCTTTGGTGATTTCTGCACTCACAACTGAATACTGAGAGATCAGTTCTTCAGAAATTCCTAAAACATCATTTTTTGCTGATGTTGCATAACTGACAACTGCACCTTTAAAGTAATTCGATGCGCCAGGGTTTTCTGTAAATTTGGCAGCCAACCTTCCTCCTGTACAACTTTCTGCGGTTACCAAAGTTTTGTTTTTCAAACGACAGAATTCAGCTATTCTTTCTTCAACACTCGCTTCTTCTTCATAGCCTTTAATAATGTCTCCGATAATACGATGAAGCTTTTCAACTTCGTTATTGAGCGCGTCTTTTAACTGCTGCTCATCATTTCCTCTCGCGCTTAATCGCAAGCGAACACGTCCTAAACTTGGTAGATAAGCAAGCTTGATAAAATCCGGTAAATTAATTTCCCAATCTTGTAATTTATCGGCAATTGCACTTTCACCTAAACCATAAGTCAATACAGTTTTGTGTAAAATATAAGGTGTTTCAAAACGATCTTGCAAGCGCGGAATAGCTTCATTGACGAAAATAGACTTCATCTCGTAAGGCACGCCTGGCATGGATATGAATATAACGTCATCTTCTTCAAACCACATACCTGCTGCAGTTCCAAATTCGTTTTTTAAAGTGATAGATTTTGACGGTAAGTAAGCTTGATTTCTGTTGGCTTCTAAAATAGGTGAATCAATAAATTTTTTAAATAAACTTTCGATGTGCGTCAAAACATTTTGACTTAAAACAAGTTCATCTTTAAAAAACTCACACAATGTATGCTTTGTAATATCATCATTTGTCGGACCTAAACCCCCTGTCATAATAACGATATCAGCACGCTTCTTAGCAGCTATTAACGTATCGAGAATATGTTGCTTTTCATCCTGAATCGATGTGATTTGATAAATGTCAATTCCGATTTTATTGAGTTGCTTCGCTAAAAAAGCAGAGTTGGTATCAATAATTTGACCGATTAAAATCTCATCACCAATCGTAATTATTTCAGCTTTCATCATCTTATTTAATGTTCAAATTTATCAGTTCTTTATTTTCAATTTTTGCAATCAATTTATCATCAGGCTTAACTTGTCCAACACCTTTTGGTGTTCCTGTAAAAATGATATCACCAATTTTTAAAGTGAAATATTGCGACACGTATGAAATGATTTCATCAATTTTCCAAAGCATTTGCGACGAATTTCCTTGCTGAACAATTTCATTATTTTTCTCTAAAGTGAAATTAATATCATTTAAATTTTCAAAATCACTCACTGAAAGCCATTGATTTGACACCACGGCAGCACCATCAAATGATTTTGCTTTTTCCCAAGGCAAACCTTTTTCTTTCAGTTCACTTTGCAAATCACGCGCTGTAAAATCTAATCCAATTCCAATTTGATCATAATATTTATGTGCAAATTTTGGCTGAATATGCTTTCCTAACCTATTGATGCGCACAAGTAATTCAACTTCGTGATGCACATCTTCAGAAAATTCAGGGATAACAAAAGGTTGTTTTTTAGAAAGCAAAGCTGAATCAGGCTTCATAAAAACGACTGGTTCAGTTGGCTTTTCATTTTTCAACTCAGCCGCATGATCTGCATAATTTCGGCCAATACAAATTATTTTCATCTTACTTGGTGGCTAATTTTCGGAGTTTAATTCTCGTTAAAACTTTTTTTGTATAAAGCGGAAAGTCGGCGTTTTGGATCCATCCAAAATAGCCTGGTTCTTTTTCTAAAACATCTTCAACTTTTTTACCTTTATGCTTTCCGAATGAAAAAACTTCTTCTCCTTTTTTATTATAAGTAATAAATCCGGCCAAATCAGCAAACTTTTTATGTGCACTAAATTCTGCTAACCATTTTGTATCATTTTCAAGATCATCATAAAAATCCAATTGAGATTTCAGAACTTCATAAGTTGCTAAAGTATCTGCTTCTGCTGAATGCGCGTTGGTTAAATCCTTTTGGCAATAGAATTTGTAAGCCGCTTCTAATGTTCTCTTTTCCTTTTTATGAAAGATTGTTTGTACATCGACAGCCTGAACTTTTTTAATATCAAAATCAATATCAGCTCGCATCATTTCTTCTGCTAAAAGCGGAATATCAAATCTGTTACTGTTATAGCCAGCGAGATCACATCCTTCGATAAGTTGATTCACTTTAGGAGCTAATTCTTTAAAAGTTGGCTCATTAACCACGTCTTCATCCTTTATGCCGTGCACAGCTGTTGTTTCTGGTGGAATCGGCATTTCAGGATTCACACGCCATGTGTAGCTTTCCTTATTTTGATTAGGGTGTATTTTTAAGATAGATATTTCAACAATTCTATCTTTTGCGATTTTAATCCCTGTCGTTTCTAAATCAAAAAAACATATAGGCCTGTGTAGCTTCAAATCCATAAAACAAATTTATTTACAAAGGTATCAATTAGAATTTATCAGATACTAAAAGCAATCTATTTTAGCGAGATTTTAAAACTCATACAATCGAATTAAGTGATTTAAAATGAACAATTCGAAAAAAAATTTTAATTTTACTGAAAACCAATAATTTAATTGAAATTGAAATTTGTTGCCTACATGAGTTTTCAAACGCAAATGATGACTCAAAAAGATGTTGAAGACTTCCTGTTATATATCCGTGAAAAGAACTCGCGTTTGGGGGTTACAGGTATCTTACTCTTAATACAAGGAAAATTTATTCAATACATTGAAGGCCCATCAACTAAAATTGACGAACTTTATAAAACAATCGAAAAAGATAAGAGGCATAAAGACATGATGCTACTTGACACTGGATCGATTAATGAGCAACAATTTAAGGATTGGTCAATGGCTTATCATGAGATAAGCGAAATGCGAGTAAAAGATGTCATGAAGAACAAAAATATCGACCTTAAAAAAATTTTTACGACTCAAAAAAAAGAGAACCACCCAGCTTTAGAGATTCTCTATAATTTCGTCAATACTTTGACAAAATAAAAACTGCTCCAAAATTAAATCAATTTTGAAGCAGCTCTTTATATCTTAACAGTTGGAAAGAATTATTTACGTTTAATCACTTTCTGTGCTTTCTCAACGATAGCTTTAGCATTTAAACCATATTTTTCCATTAATTGTGCAGGTGTTCCGCTTTCACCAAAAGTATCTTGCGTTGCCACAAATTCTTGAGGTGTAGGTTGATGCTCAACTAATGTGCGCGCAACGCTTTCGCCTAAACCACCTAAGAAGTTATGCTCTTCTGCCGTGACAATACATTTCGTTTTTGAAACAGAGTCCAAAATTGCTTTCTCATCTAATGGCTTAATTGTGTGAATGTTAATCACCTCAGCCGAAACTCCCTTTTCATTAAGTTCTTTTGCAGCCTCTAGCGCTTCCCAAACCAAATGACCTGTTGCAACAATTGTCACATCAGTTCCTTCAGTTAATTGCACAGCTTTACCGATTTCAAATTTCTGATCCTCAGGCGTAAAGTTTACCACTTTTGGACGACCAAATCTCAAATAAACTGGGCCATCATGCTCTGCAACTGCAAGCGTTGCAGCTTTCGTTTGGTTGTAGTCACAAGTATTGATGACTGTCATTCCTGGCAACATTTTCATCAAACCAATATCTTCTAAAATTTGGTG
Source organism: Psychroflexus sp. S27 (assembly GCF_002810405.1). Taxonomy (NCBI): domain Bacteria; kingdom Pseudomonadati; phylum Bacteroidota; class Flavobacteriia; order Flavobacteriales; family Flavobacteriaceae; genus Psychroflexus; species Psychroflexus sp. S27. The sequence continues at coordinate 176,399 of NZ_NEXQ01000020.1, forward strand.
GGTTGCACCATCTTCACCTAAAGTTAAACCTGCGTGAGAGGCACAAATCTTGACATTTTTTCCTGAGTAAGCCACAGACTGACGAATTTGGTCATAAACACGACCTGTTGAGAAATTTGCAAAAGTTCCTGTAAAAGGAATTTTACCACCAATAGTCATTCCTGCAGCGATACCAATCATGTTGGCTTCTGCAATTCCGATTTGAAAAAAACGCTCTGGATGATTTTCTTTAAAAGCATCCATTTTTAAAGACCCAATTAAATCAGCACAAAGTGCAACAACATTTGGATTCTTTTTGCCTAGTTCTTCCAATCCAGCACCAAAGCCAGATCTTGTATCTACGTTACCTGTATTATTATAAGTTTTCATGAAATTCTTGTTTAAAAATTGCTTAGTAATCACCTAAAGTTTCTGGATTTTGCTCAAGAGCGGTTTTCAACTGCTCATCACTAGGTGCTTTACCATGCCAAGCGTGCGTTCCCATCATAAAATCGACACCGTTACCCATTTCAGTTTCCATTAAAATCACAACAGGTTTTCCTTTACCTGTTCTTGATTTCGCTTCATTTAAAGCAGATTTAATTGCATCGCAAGAATTTCCTTCTTTTAATTCAATCACATCCCAATCAAAAGCCTCAAACTTTGCTTTTAAACTTCCTAAAGGCAAGACATCATCAGTGGCACCGTCAATTTGTTTTTTATTATAATCGACAGTTGCGATAAGGTTATCCACCTTATTCCCAGCAGCATACATGATTGCTTCCCAGTTCTGACCTTCTTGCAACTCACCATCACCGTGTAATGTGTAAATCAACTTATCGTCATTGTTTAGTTTTTTAGCAGCAGCTGCTCCAATAGCAACAGATAAGCCTTGACCAAGAGAACCAGATGCAATTCTGATACCTGGCAAAGCTTCATGTGTTGTTGGATGACCTTGTAAGCGAGAATCTATTTTTCTAAAGGTGTTTAATTCATCAACTGGGAAAAAACCAGAACGCGCTAAAACACTATAAAAAACAGGAGAAATATGTCCGTTAGACAAGAAGAATAAATCTTCATTTTCACCATTCATTTTAAAATCTGTTGAGTAATCCATCACTTCTTGGTAAAGTACAGAAAAGAATTCTGCACAACCTAAAGAACCACCTGGGTGACCTGAATTCACTTGATGAACTTGTCTAAGAATATCACGTCTTACTTGCGTGACAAAATCTTGAAGTTGTTGTGTTGTTGACATTATTGTATAAAAAATTAAAGTTGCGCAAAAATAATGTTTTTAATTCAGATTATAAACTCAAGCTGGGGTGAAGTTGTTTTTGTGCTGAGTTTTCTATCAACTTTTCAGTATGGATTGAATTTATTGGCACAATATAAACGACCTCATAAAACCCAAGAACTTAATCCATCAAATTTGAATTAAATTGCACTTAAGTGTTAAAGAATATTATTTCAAATAATAAGCTTTTATTAATTTGATGTTTTAATCTCAAAATCTTCTCTTCTCTTAACTTTTTCAACCAGCAAAAAACATTATCATTTTTTGAATTAGTTTATTTCAACAGCACAACTTTTTTCACTTGAAATCACAAACTTTAAATAAATGACTTATACCCATTCTGTTTTTTGGTTTTAAATGAAATTGAGTTCATTATATTTGCCGTCTATTTAAGATTGATATGACATTTGAAAAATTAGCTGTAGATCCAAATTCAAAAGCCAGAGCTGGCAAAATCACAACAGATCACGGCACAATAGAAACACCTATTTTTATGCCTGTAGGCACAAGAGCCACTGTTAAAGGTGTTCACCAACGCGAGCTGAAAGAAGAAATAAATCCTGATATTATTTTAGGAAACACTTACCACCTTTACCTTCGACCAGGAACTGACATTCTGGAAAAAGCTGGAGGTTTACATAAATTCATGAATTGGGATCGCAATATCTTGACAGATAGTGGTGGTTTTCAAGTTTATTCGCTTTCAGCAAATCGAAAAATAAAAGAAAACGGTGTTAAATTTAAATCCCATATTGATGGTTCAACGCATTTATTTACACCAGAAGGTGTGATGGACATCCAAAGAAAAATTGGGGCTGACATCATCATGGCTTTTGATGAATGCACACCTTATCCTTGTGATTATCGTTATGCAAAACGCTCCATGCATATGACGCATCGTTGGCTTGATCGCTGTGTGAAACGCATTAATGAAACTGATCCGCTGTACGGCCACAATCAAACACTTTTCCCGATTGTACAAGGCAGCACTTATAAAGATTTGAGAGAGCAATCCGCTGAGTATATCGCTAATGTCGGTGCAGAAGGAAATGCAATTGGCGGCTTATCTGTCGGTGAGCCTGATGAAGAAATGTATGCGATGACAGATCATGTTAATTCGATTTTACCCGAAGATAAACCACGTTATTTAATGGGTGTTGGGACACCGATTAATCTTTTAGAAAACATCGCGCTTGGCGTTGATATGTTTGATTGCGTCATGCCTACAAGAAACGCTAGAAACGGAATGTTGTTTACTGCAAATGGCTTTATCAACATCAAAAACAAAAAGTGGGAAGACGATTTTTCTGCTATTGATGAAAATGCTTACACTTGGGTTGACACTGCTTATTCAAAAGCATATTTAAGACATTTATTTAGTGTGAAAGAACTTTTAGGCCTACAAATTGCATCAATACATAATTTAGGTTTTTATTTGTGGTTGATGAGAGAAGCGCGTCAAAAAATTATCGACGGAACTTTCAGAACTTGGAAAGACCAAATGGTAAAAAATATGAATACAAGACTCTAAGCTTTTGAAAATATTAGATTGGTACATACTTAAAAGATATCTCGGTACATTTGGTGTATTGATTCTGCTATTTATTCCTATCGGAATCGTTGTTGACTTATCAGAAAAAGTTGATGACATGATAGAGAATGAAGCACCACTTGATGCAATTTTGCTTTACTATCTTGATTTCACAATTTATTTTGCCAATCTACTCTTCCCTATCCTATTATTCTTATCCATTATTTGGTTCACCTCTAAACTAGCAAACAACACAGAGGTGATTGCATTTTTGAGTTCAGGGGTTTCATTTACAAGGTTTTTAAGACCTTACATTATTGGTGCAACTATTGTTTGTAGCGTCGCCTTACTTTTTAGCTTGTATTTATTTCCTAATGCGAGTGAAGGTTACAATGAATTTAAATATGCTTATCTTAAAAAAGGACGTGAAACGCGTATTACTAAAGATGTTTACACACAAATCAATGACAACGAATTCATTTATGCAACCAATTTTAGACCAGAAAATAAATCCGCTCAAAATTTCACTTTAGAACATTTTGAAGGAGAAGATCTTAAATTCAAAATAAGCGCAAGACGTATTAAGTTTAACGACTCCACTTACACTTTATCAAATTATTTAAGAAGAGATATCGGCGAAAGAGAAGATCAATTTGTTAGAAAATCATCTTATGATACAATCATGCCATTTGATATAGAAGCGCTAACGCCAGTTAATTACATCGCTGAAACTTTAGACTACAACGAACTCAATGAGTTTATAGAACAAGAAAAAAAGAAAGGTTCGGGATTAATCAACACTTATTTGGTTGTTGCTTATAAAAGATGGAGCATTCCTATTTCAGCGTTTATACTCACCATTATAGCTGTTTCTGTCTCCGCCATGAAGCGCCGAGGCGGTATGGGTGTTAATTTAGCGATAGGAATTGTGATTGCATTTGGCTATATTTTTATGGATAAAATTTTCGGAACAATCGCTGAGAAATCTACGTTTTCTCCTTTGCTAGCGGTCTGGTTTTCAAACATTGTCTTTAGCATTTTAGCCATTATTCTCTTACGAAAAGCCAAACGCTAATTAATAATTAAGCTTGAAAGCAAAAATTTTAGCTGAAGTTCGACACTGTTTTATATATTTGCTCATTGATTGATAAAAATCTAAATCATGGAATATTTAGAGTTTGAATTACCTATTAAAGAACTAGAAGAACAATACAAGAAAGCTTGTACAATTGGTGAAGACAGCGAAGTTGATGTCAGCAACACCTGTCAACAACTTGAGAAAAAGATCGAGGATAAAAAGAAAGAGATTTATAAAAATCTAACTGCTTGGCAACGTGTTCAGCTTTCAAGACATCCAAACAGACCTTACACCTTAGACTACATCAAGGCTTTATGTGGCGATACTTTTCTAGAACTTCACGGTGACAGAAATTATGGTGATGACAAAGCAATGATTGGCGGTTTAGGAAAAATCGGAAACCAATCTTACATGTTTATTGGTCAACAAAAAGGACATAACACCAAAACAAGACAATACCGTAATTTTGGTATGGCAAACCCTGAAGGTTACCGAAAAGCTTTGCGTTTAATGAAAAGCGCAGAGAAGTTTGGCATTCCTGTTGTCACTCTTATTGACACGCCAGGTGCTTTCCCAGGTCTAGAAGCTGAAGAAAGAGGTCAAGGTGAAGCCATTGCGAGAAACATTCTTGAAATGAGCCAATTGGAAACACCAATTATTTCAGTCATTATTGGTGAAGGTGCCAGTGGTGGCGCTTTAGGAATTGGCGTTGGTGATAAAATCTTAATGTTAGAAAACACATGGTATTCTGTTATTTCTCCTGAATCTTGCTCATCTATTTTATGGAGAAGCTGGGAGCATAAACAAACTGCGGCTGAGGCTTTAAAGTTGACAGCTAAAGACATGAAGAAACTTAAAATTATCGACCAAATCGTTAAAGAACCATTAGGTGGCGCTCATAAAGATCCTGAAAAGAACTTTAAAACGGTTGCAAATGCGATCACTAAAACTTACAATGAACTTAAGAAACTCACTAGTGAAGATTTAGTCAATGAGCGTATGAATAAATACATCAACATGGGTGTTTACAACGATTAATTATATTCATATTTACATAATTTATTAAAATCCGAACAACTTATTTTGTTCGGATTTTTTTAGCTATCAACACTTTATGAACAAATCGACTGTTCATAAGTCCCCTAACAAATTAACAATAAACCGAGGCTTTAAAAGCTGTATTTTCTTATTTTCGCTTTTATGGAACAAACACGAACAACACCACAAACCTTCAAGAAAAAATCAGAAGTGATTGAGATGCAACGCGGCAAAATACCACCTCAAGCTGTTGATCTTGAAGAAGTTGTCATTGGCGCAATGCTCATTGACAAAAAAGGTGTTGACGAAACAATTGATATCCTAAAACCTGAAGCATTTTATAAAGATGCTCACAAAAATATTTATGCAGCCATTCAAACTCTTTTTGAAAAAGGGGAAGCAATAGACTTATTAACAGTCGCTAACGAGCTTAAAAAAGAAAAAAAGTTGAAATCTAGTGGTGGCGAATATTATCTCATTCAGCTCACCCAAAAAGTTTCATCTTCAGCACATATTGAGTACCACTCAAGAATAATTTTACAGAAATATATTCAACGTAAATTAATTCATATTTCGAGTGAAATCATTGAAGAAGCTTTTGATGAAGCCACTGATGTTTTTGATTTACTTGACCATGCCGAATCTAAACTTTATGAAGTTACTCAAGGCAATATCAAGAAATCTTCAGAAACGGCGCAACAACTTGTTTTACAAGCAAAAAAAAGAATCGAAGAAATTTCAAATAAACAAGGTCTAAGTGGAATTCCTACTGGCTTTACCGACCTCGATAAACTTACTTCTGGTTGGCAACCTAGTGATTTAATTATTGTTGCTGCACGTCCTGGTATGGGTAAAACAGCATTAACCTTATCTATGGCAAGAAACATTGCTGTGGGTCAGGATATTCCTGTTGCATTTTTCTCACTTGAGATGTCATCCGTACAACTTATCACGAGGTTGATTTCCTCTGAAACTGAACTTTCTTCTGAAAAGTTAAGAACAGGAAATTTAGAGAAACATGAATGGGAGATGTTGAATGTCAAGGTAAAGTCACTTGAGAAAGCACCTTTATTTATTGATGATACACCTTCATTATCTATTTTTGATTTAAGGGCAAAAGCAAGACGACTTTCATCACAACATGGCATTAAACTGATTGTTATCGATTATTTGCAATTAATGACTGGTGGTGCAAGTGCAAAAAACGGTAACCGTGAGCAAGAGATTTCTACAATTTCAAGAAACTTAAAAGCTTTAGCAAAAGAATTAAGTGTTCCTGTGATCGCACTTTCTCAGTTATCTCGTGCTGTTGAAACAAGAGGCGGAAGTAAAAGACCTTTACTAAGTGACTTGAGAGAATCTGGTGCAATTGAGCAAGATGCGGATATTGTCTCATTTATCTTTAGACCTGAATATTACGATATTGATACCTGGGATGATGGCTCGGAAGAAAGCACAAAAGGTCAAGCCGAATTTATTATTGCAAAACACAGAAATGGTGGACTTGACAACATCAGACTGAAGTTTATTGGCCAACTTGGTAAGTTTGATAACTTAGATAACTTCGGTTCAGAGTTACACGAAATTAGCTCAAGTATGAATGATGATGATATTTCAACACAAAATTTACCTAAAGGTGAAGATGTTTTTGGACCATCTAGTCCAAATCTTCATGACGACGATGACGGTGTTCCTTTTTAATAAAAAGAAAACTTATGAAAACTAAGCTTTTTATTGTTTTGTTTTGTTTAACTCAATTCACATGGGCGAATTTTATTTTAATTCCTATGGATTATGAATCTCAAAGTCAGCATTTAAAAGCTTATGGTATCACTTATTGGTTGCTTGAAAAAAACACAAAAGTACAATGGTTGCTTAATCATCGGGGTGGCTCGTTTCTAACCACAGCATCAGATGAATTAAAAAGAGAATGCACAATTCGCGGTGTTGATTATGAGATACTTTCAACAAATGAAGCTGAAAACTTATTAAAAGAAATTGACAGCCCTTCACTAAACAAAAGTTCGATCACTTTAGAAAAAGCTCCTAAAATTGCAGTTTATACACCAAGCGGAAAAGCACCCTGGGACGACGCGGTGACGATGGTTTTGACTTATGCTGAAATTCCTTATGAGAAAATTTATGATAAGAATGTTTTAGAAGATGAACTCCTCCTCTACGATTGGCTTCACCTTCATCATGAAGATTTTACAGGACAATATGGTAAATTTTATAGAGCTTATCGTGCAAGACCTTGGTATATTGAACAAAAAAAAGACGCCGAAGCTTTAGCTAAATCTTTAGGTTTTGATAAAGTCTCAGAATCTAAACTTGCTGTTTCTAAAAAAATTCGTGATTATGTTGTCGGCGGCGGATTTATGTTTGCGATGTGTAGCGCGACTGATTCTTTTGACATCGCACTTTCTGCAGAAGGTGTAGATATTTGCGAACCCATGTTTGATGGTGATGCGAGCGAACCTGGCTATCAAAATAAGATTGATTACGAGAAGACATTTGCTTTTACAGATTTTATTCTTGAAAAAGATCCGATGGTTTACGAATATTCATCAATTGATATGACTGACAAAAGAAAGGTTCCTCAGGATAAAGATTACTTTACTTTAAGCGAATATTCAGCAAAATGGGATCCGATACCAACGATGCTTACACAAAACCATACAGCAATGGTTAAAGGTTTTATGGGACAAACAACAGCGTTTAATCCAAACCAGATTAAGTCTCACGTTTTGGTATTAGGAAAAAACAGAATCAATAATGAAGCACGTTATATTCATGGCATTAAAGGGAAAGGATTTTTCACTTTTTACGGTGGCCATGATCCAGAAGATTACAGACATATGGTTGGTGATCCCAAAACAGAGTTGAAGCTTCACCCAAAATCTGCTGGTTATAGGCTGATTTTAAATAATATTTTATTTCCTGCGGCAGAAAAAAAGAAAAAGAAAACTTAATCAAAAAGTTTCTTTTTACGTAATTCAAAGTTTTGTCCTAAATAAACTTTACGCACCATTTCATCTTCGGCTAATTCTTCAGGCACGCCATGCTTTAATATTCTACCTTCAAACATCAAGTAAGTATGATCGGTAATTGCAAGCGTTTCTTGAACATTATGATCTGTAATTAAAATACCGATATTTTTCTTTTTAAGTTGAGCAACAATCTTCTGGATATCCTCAACAGCAACGGGATCAACACCTGCAAAAGGTTCATCTAGTAAAATGAACTTAGGATCAGTAGCTAAAGCGCGTGCAATTTCAGTACGTCGACGCTCACCACCAGAAAGCAAATCACCTCTATTTGTTCGAATATGGTTTAGGCCAAACTCTTCAATTAGGCTTTCCATTTTTTCTTCTCGTTGTTTTTTATTCATTTTAGTCAGCTCCAAGACACTCATTATATTGTCTTCGATACTCAATTTTCTAAAAATAGAAGCTTCTTGTGCGAGATAGCCAATGCCGTTTTGAGCACGTTTGTACATTGGATACTTTGTAATATTCGTATCGTTCAGAAATATCTTCCCGCCATTTGGCTTGATCAGTCCAACAATCATATAGAAAGAAGTTGTTTTCCCTGCACCATTTGGTCCAAGCAAACCGACGATTTCTCCCTGACTCACTTCCAAAGAAACACCTTTCACGACGTTAACTCCTTTGTAAGATTTTATGATATTTTCTGCTCTTAAAGTTGCAACTGATTGATCCATTTTAAATTATTTTAATTTTTTGTGCGCATTGTTTTTACTGATAAACATTTCGATAACACCTATTAGAATCAGCAAGTAAGCAAACAATTCTATACCTTCTTGTGCTCCTGTTTTGAGTGGGTATACAAAATCTTCAAGAGAAATGATTTTTTCACCATTAGCCTCAGCAACACTTTTCATATAAATCGGTTCCATCAACCAATTCCATATTTTTTTACTTCCAAAAAGTCTTGAGAAAACATGTAATGTTAAAAACCCAATAATAAAAATTCCGAATCCGTAAGATTTTGATAGACTAAGAACATCTTTAATAAATGCTTTTCGTTTACTGATTATTAAATAAACAGTGGGTATAAACACAACAAGTGCTAAAATTTGCCATGCGTAATCGAATAGATTATAATTGAGCCAAAAATCAAACTCTCTTATGAAATGCACCATCAGCATGCCTGCCATGGCATAATTGAAAATTTTAAACTTTTGGAATCTCGTCGCAATTAATGAAAAAATAACAGCAAGAATCAAGAAAACTTCTTGAAAAATTTCAATCATCTCTTCCTCAAGAACTTGTCCATTGGCAAAATCTTGCTTGATGATTAGGGCAACTGAAAGCATTGCTAATGCATATAAGACAATTCTAACCGTTAAAGGCGTAAGCTTTTTATAATTATTCATTATTACCCAATTTTTCTTCCAAGGCATCCCAATATTCATAAGCTCTCCTCAAATGTGGAATAACAATTGTTCCGCCAACCAAAGTTCCTATACTCATGGCTTCAACAACTTCAACTTTTGTAAATCCAGCTTTATAGCTTGATTCTAAGTGGTATTTAACGCAGTCATCGCAGCGCAAAACCAATGAAGCTACTAAACCAAGAAGTTCTTTCGTTTTTTTATCTAATGCTCCTTCTGCAAAAGAGTTTGTGTCTAAGTTAAAAATTCTTTTAAGGACTTTGTTGTTATCCTTCAAAATTTTATCATTCATTCGTGCTCTGTACACATCGAATTCTTCTACTAAATCACTCATTCTAAATATCTAATTATAAATTTAACTTAAGCATTTTGACGCTCTCTTCTTTTCTGTCTTCTCACAACAATCCTTGAAATAAAAATACTGATTTCATAAAGAACTAATACAGGAATTGCCACGATCACTTGACTCGCGATATCTGGCGGAGTAATAACTGCCGAGATAATCAGGATAAATACAAGTGCATATTTACGATGTTTTCTTAAAAACTGAGGCGTGACTAGTCCTAATTTTGTCAGAAAATAAATAATGATTGGGAGTTCAAATATCAATCCGCAAGCTAATACAGACGCACGAACCAAACCGATATAAGAATCTAAATCAAAATCATTAAAGACTTCAGAGCTAATTGTATAATTTCCTAAAAAGTTGATAGATAAAGGTGTGATGACGTAATAACCGAATAAAACACCTATGAAAAATAAAAATGAAGAAAAAACAATAAACAAACGTGCGTATTTCTGTTCATTCATACTTAAAGCTGGCTTTAAGAAAGACCAAAACTGATAAATCACATAAGGGAATGCAATAATGAAACCTGCAGTTATGGATGTCCAGATATGCGCACTGAACTGCCCAGCGACTTTTCGACTTTGAATTCGAAAAGGAAGCTCATCAAAACAGAAACTTTTTTCGAAACCTAAGGTTCTAGAGAATTGACACAAAACATCATAAGTTACAAAGCTAGCATCTTTGGGTGCAAACAAAATTCCAAAAGTGATATCCTTTAAAACAAAAGCGACAGCTCCACCTAATAGTATTGCTAAAACAGAACGAACTAAATGCCATCTTAAATCCTCAAGATGATCCATAAATGACATATTTGCTGGATCTTTTTTGCGTTTTTTCTTTGCCATTTTATATAATTCCTTCTTTTACTAGATTATGGATATGCACCACGCCAGCGTATTTTCCATTTTCCTCAGATATCACTTGAGAGATATCATTGGTTTCCAAGATTTCCATCGCATCAATCGCCATCGCATCATTTGAAATAGTTTTAGGATTTTTACTCATAATATCTTTCGCTTTCAGCTGAGAGACATCAGTGTTATTTTTGAGCATTCTCCTCAAATCACCATCTGTGATGATTCCAACAATTTTATCATCTTCTATCACAGCAGCAACACCAAGCATCTTTTCAGAGATTTCAATGATAATATCTCTTAAACTTGCATCGATAGAAACTTGTGGTTTTTGATTATGCTTTGTCACATCGCTAACACGGAGATACAGTGCTTTCCCTAAAGCTCCACCTGGATGATATCTAGCAAAATCAGAACTTGAAAAGCCTCTCAAATTCAATAAAGCTATTGCCAAAGCATCACCCATCACCAATTGAGCAGTTGTGCTGGTTGTCGGTGCCAAATTATTTGGACAAGCTTCTTTCTCTACATGTGTATCCAATACAAAGTTTGCTTCTTCAGCTAAAAATGATTTAAGATTTCCAGTAATGGCAATTAAAGTATTTCCGAAGCTTTGGATAAAAGGAACCAAAACCTTTATTTCTGGTGTTGTGCCGCTTTTAGAAATACAAATAACAACATCATCTTTTTGAATATTTCCTAAATCGCCATGAATTGCATCAGCGGCATGCATATATATAGAAGGTGTTCCAGTTGAGTTAAGCGTTGCCACAATTTTCTGAGCGATAATTGCACTCTTTCCAACACCAGTAATCACAACACGTCCTGAAGAGTTAAAGATAACATCAACCGCTTTTTCAAAATCAATATTAATAGATTCTACTAAAGATGAAATCGCTTTTGCTTGCAACTGAATTGTTTCCTTTGCTAAAGTTTGTATCTTTGATTGAGACATAATTAAATTTTATTGACGCATTTGTCGTTCTTGATTTTATACGTATCTTTAAAGATGCAAATGTAATTAAAACGTAATATAATCTACTAAATTGGCACAATACAATTTACACAAAGAACTAAAAAAGTATTTTGGATTTAACGAATTCAAAGGACTACAAGAAGAGGTCATCAAGAGTATTGTAAACGACAAAGATTCATTTGTCATTATGCCCACTGGAGGCGGAAAATCTCTTTGTTATCAACTCCCTGCATTGATTAAAGAAGGAACGGCCATCGTTGTTTCTCCATTAATCGCTTTAATGAAAAACCAAGTTGACACATTACGTGGTATTTCTGACAATCCTGGTGTAGCGCATGTTCTTAACTCTTCGCTTAATAAAACTCAAGTCAAACAAGTTAAATCAGATATTTCTAACGGCATCACTAAACTTCTTTATGTTGCGCCAGAATCTTTAACAAAAGAAGAGTATGTCGATTTTTTAAAATCAGAAACAATCTCGTTTTTAGCAATTGATGAAGCGCATTGTATCTCTGAGTGGGGACATGATTTTAGACCTGAGTACAGAAATTTAAAGAAAATTATCGGAAGGATTGGAGACAATATTCCTATTATAGGCTTAACAGCAACAGCGACACCTAAAGTTCAAGAAGATATCTTGAAAAATTTAGGTATCACAGATGCTAACACATTTAAAGCCTCTTTTAATAGACCAAACCTTTATTATGAAATAAGGCCAAAAACATCTCAAGTTGATTCTGAAATCATCAAATTTGTTAAGAAGAATCAAGGTAAAAGTGGAATTATTTATTGTTTAAGCCGGAAACGTGTTGCCGAATTAGCACAAACTCTTCAAGTCAATGGCATCAAAGCCATTCCTTACCATGCTGGTTTAGATTCAAAAACCAGAAATAAGCATCAAGACATGTTCTTGATGGAAGACATTGATGTTGTTGTTGCAACAATCGCTTTTGGAATGGGAATTGACAAACCTGATGTCAGATTCGTTATACATAATGACATTCCTAAAAGTATAGAAAGTTACTATCAAGAAACTGGTCGGGCTGGCCGTGATGGTGGTGAAGGACATTGTTTAGCTTTTTACAATTATAAAGATGTTGAGAAGTTAGAAAAATTCATGAGTGGTAAACCTATCGCTGAGCAAGAAATAGGTCACGCTTTACTTCAAGAAGTTGTCGCTTTTGCTGAAAGTTCCGTTTCTAGACGTAAATATATTCTTCATTATTTTGGTGAAGAGTTTGACACTGAAACTGGCGCTGGTGGTGATATGGATGATAATGTAAGATATCCAAAAAAGAAAGTAGAAGCTAAAGATGAAGTAGTTCTTTTACTCAATACCATCAAAGAAACAAAAGGTATTTATAAATCTAAAGATGTCGTTTCTACCTTGACAGGAAACGTCAATGCCTTAATCAAATCTCACAGAACAAACGAACTGCCAATTTTTGGTCAAGGAAAAAATAAAGATAGTAATTACTGGAAAGCACTTCTCAGACAAGTTATTGTCAATGGAATGCTTCGCAAAGATATCGAAAGTTATGGTGTTGTAAAATTAACAGATCAAGGCCGTTCATTTCTTGAAAAACCTGAATCATTTATGATGACGGAAGACCATACTTATTATGAAGATGTTGCTCAACCTAAAAACAATAAAGTTGCCGTAAGCGATGAACAGCTACTAAAAATTTTAAAGGACCTCCGTAAAAAAGTAGCCAAGAAAAAAGACGTTCCTCCATTTGTTGTTTTTCAAGATCCTTCTCTAGAAGATATGGCTTTAAAATATCCGATTACTCTAGAAGAAATGGCTAATATTCATGGTGTTGGAGAAGGGAAAGCTAAAAAATATGGGCGAGAGTTTGTTAAATTAATCGCTGATTATGTTGAAGAAAATGATATTTTCAGACCAGATGATTTAGTCGTCAAAACCACAGGATCAAATAGTAAGAGCAAACTCTATATTATTCAAAACGTTGATCGTAAGCTTCCGCTTCCAGATATTGCTTCATCAAAAGGAATGGAAATGAATGAGTTTATTCAAAAGATGGAAGCCATTGTTTATAGCGGTACAAAATTAAATATCACTTATTGGGTTGATGAAATTTTAGATGAAGATCAACAAGAAGAAATTCATGAATATTTCTTAGACGCGTCAACTGACAAGATCGACGAAGCTTTAGAGGAGTTTGATGGCGATTATGACGAAGAAGAATTACGCCTTTACAGAATTAAATTCATCAGCGATATCGCTAATTAGATATAAAAAACTGTCTTGAAAACAACACTATCATTTTGAAATGATATGTAATTAGTTTTCAAGACAGTTTTTATTTTTAAGCTTTCGGATTAAAAATCTCAGCTAACATACAGCGAGCGCTGCCTCCTCCATGAGTTTCTATGGTATGGAGATCAGCGTATAAAATTTTAGAAGTTCTTTCTATTGTTTTAATCTGTGCTTCAGTCAAAGATTTAAAAGCACTTTCACTCATCACCAAATACTTATCCTTATCGCCTTGAACTTGCAACATGTTTCCTGCAAACTGATGCATTTGATCTTCTGTGATGTCAATGATTTCTTTACCATCTTGCTTTAAAGCTTTAATCACAGTCTTTTTTTCTTTTTTATCATCTATACTTGCTAAGCAAACGATAGCAAATTCTTCTGCTAAGCACATCATCACATTTGTGTGGTAAATTGGTAAACGTTGATCGTTAACCGTTTGATAGGCTTTAAATAAAACAGGAGTAAATTCAAAATCTTCACAAAACTCAATACATAAATCCTCATGCGCACGAGGAGAAAGCGCACAATATGCTTTCTGATTTGCACGATCTAAAATCAAGTTGCCAGTCCCTTCAAGAAAAACACCTTCATCTTCAGCAGATGTATAATCTACAATATTTTTAATTTGAAAACCATCTTTTTCAATAGCCTCAATAATTTCTTGACGACGTTCAGGACGTCTATTTTCAGCAAACATTGGATATAGCGCGATGTCACCATTTTGATGAAAAGAAATCCAATTATTAGGAAAAATTGAATCGGGAATATTTAGATTTTTGTCATCATCTACAACAATAACATGAACACCAACGGCTCTTAATTTATCAACAAAGTTATCAAATTCTTCTTGGGCTCTAATATTAATCGTCGCCTCTAAATCTGATGTTTTCTTCTGGAAATAATTGTTAACGGCTGTCTGTTCATTCATTCGGAATGCAACAGGTCGAATCATTAAAATTGAATTCGTGATTTGTTTCATATATTAATTTCTTATAAGTGGAAGTGTTGAGCATCTCAACAAACCTTCCTGTTTAGCAATTTCTCTATAGTTAACTTCTTCAACAGTAATGTCATGCGATCTCAACCAGTCATTTAAACGCGTGAAATGCGCATCTGAAATAACAACATCAGGCGCAATAGAAAAAACATTACTCGTCATATCATACATCTCATCTTTGGTAATTTCAAAAACATTCTCAGCACTAAAATAATCAACTAACCATTGGTATTCTTCTTCTTCAAGAAATCCATTTCGATGAATAATCGCTTTATCCTTTCCGATAGGCTGAAAACAACAGTCTAAGTGCAAAGCATTATTTTTAGGATCTTCATTATCCTTCCTTAAATTAAATGACTTAACTTTTTTATTGGGAAATTCATCTTGAAGCGCTTTAACAGCAACAGGATTTGTTCTTGCTGTGATATAATCAGAATAATCTTTACCGCGGTATGTTCCTACAAAAATATAATCGCCATGCGGCATAACATCTCCACCTTCAATATGACAATGTTCTGGTAATTCTATAATTTTATCTTGATCTATTTTTTCTAGAACATAATTAATCGCTTCGATTTCTTGATCGCGATCAGGAAGTATATTTGCTTTCACAAATTTGTCTTCAATTACAAAACCTATATCGCGGCTAAAGATTTGATTATAATCTTCAATCATTTCAGGTCTGTAAACATCAATATCGTATTTCTTAAAAATTTCAGCAACAGCCTCCATTTCTTTAACCATATCCTCATTTCTAGGATAAGTTCCATTTTTGATATGCAACTTTGATTTAGGATCATAAGCATCTTCAAGTTTTGGTTGGTCACCAGATGATTTTGCAGTTCCTAAAACAACGGCTTTTAATCGTGAAGTTTCGTCTTGTATATTTAGTTTTAACATCGTCAAAAATTTAGATTGCAAAGGTAATAAACCTAAATGTGATTCCCTTTATTTTAAATGATAAGTCCTGTTTAGTCATTCTCAAGCAAAAAAAATCCTCAACTTAAATTGAGGATTTTTATAGAGATATTTTTATACTTTATTGATCAAGTAAAAGATTTAAAGTGACATCTATATTGTCGCGAGTTGCGCGAGAGAATGGACAAATTACATGTGCCTCATTCATCAACTTCTCTCCCGTTTCAACAGAATCAGCTCCTGGAATATAAGCGTCGATGACAGCAGCTAGCTGAAAGTTATCTTCTTCAGTTTTACCAATACTTATATGTGCTTTCACTTTAAAATCACCAAGTTTTTGATTTAATTTTTCAGCAGCAGCTTCTAAAGCGCTACCATAACAAGCCGAGTATGCAGATGCAAAAAGTTGCTCAGGGTTGACACCATCGCCTTTACCACCCATTTCTTTAGGCATGGCAACATTCATATCAATAGGTCCATCTTCTGTTTTTACATGTCCTTTTCTTCCACCAGTTGCGGTGGCTTTAGCTGTGTATAGAGTATTCATAAGATATATTTTTATTTTAAATAAATGTAACATAGTTTTGTAAGCTTAGCGAAGATAACTTGCTAAATTTGTATTAAATATTATCGAATTGGCAGCAAAACAAACACATTCAACAGCTTTAGGAAATCGAGAAAATTCAGCATGCGAAAATTTGAGTCAAAAATCTGCTGAAAGGATTAAAAAACTAAGACGTCAGAAAGTTGATATAAAGAAACTGTCTAACGAATTATTAAACTCAAACTTAACAGCTTTAAGTCAGGCCATTACTTTGGTTGAAAGTCAAAGTAATAGACATGAGGATAGCGTTAAAAAACTGATAGAGAATTGCTTACCTCATGCAGGGAACTCAATTAGAATAGGAATCACAGGTGTACCCGGAGTTGGCAAAAGCACGTTTATTGAAAGTTTTGGCATGCATTTGATTACACAAGGTCATAAAGTTGCTGTCCTTGCTGTTGACCCCTCAAGTTCAATATCTGGTGGAAGTATTCTCGGTGATAAAACACGCATGGAGAAATTAGTTCAATCACCGCATTCTTATATCAGACCCACTGCTTCTGGGACTTCTCTCGGTGGTGTTTCCAGAAAAACACGTGAGAGCATAGCTTTATGTGAGGCTGCTGGTTTTGATATTATTCTTATAGAAACAGTTGGTGTTGGTCAAAGCGAGACTTTGGTTCACAGTATGACGGACTTTTTCCTTTTACTCAAACTTGCTGGTGCAGGTGATGAACTTCAAGGGATTAAAAGAGGAATTATTGAAATGGCCGATGCCATTGTTATCAACAAAGCTGATGGTAACAATATTGATCAAGCGAAAAGTGCAAAATTAGAGTTTAACAGAGCGCTTCAGTTATATCCTCCAAAATCAAATGATTGGAAACCGAAAGTTCTTTTAGCCAGCGGACTCAAGCATCAAGGCATTGATAAAATCTGGGAGTTAATCGAGCGATTTGTCAAACAAACAAAAAGCAATCAGTCTTTTGATGATAACAGAGCTCAACAAGCGAAATATTGGTTGACGCAGAGCATAGGGGAAAATCTAAAAAAAGACTTTTATTCACATTCAGAAATCAAAATTGCTTTGAAAAAAGAATTATTAAAAATTGACCAGAAAAAAACGACAGCTTTTGAAGCAGCAGAGAATTTACTTAAACTCTACAAAAAAACTAAGCTTTAGTCAGATTCATCTTCTTTCTAGCCCAAACATTGAGTTTATAAAAAAGCGTACCGATAATTGTTCCAAAAAGTGCGCCGACAATAATATCTCCAGGATAATGCACGCCAACATAAATGCGACTATAAGCAATAACAAAACCCCAAATTAAAAGAAAGGTAAAGATATATTTGACTTTATTTTTCAGCAGATTTCCTATAAAAAATACAACTGCAAAAGAGCTGACAGCATGTCCTGAAAAGAAGCCAAAATCACCACAGCGTTTTGCAACAAAACGGGCTTGCATCATAAAATCTTCGTTGCAAGGTCTTGGACGCATAATCGTGTCTTTGAAAAGATTTGACAATTGATCTGTTACTGTTATCATCAAAGCAACAGTAATCATAATTGTTCCTAAACCTTTTAAACCATAATGCTTGTAGCACAAAAACAAAAAGACAGCGTAAAGCGGGTAAGAAGTTTCTTTTTCTGTGATAAAAACCCAAAAAACATCCCAAGTACGAGACCCAAGATTATTGAGGTATAAAAAGAGTTGGTGATCTAATTCAACAAGCGTATGCATGATTAATCTTGGTATCTATCAACTTCGCGATCGTAAAATTCAGAAGCTTCTTTGATTAAATTATTTGTCTCTTCAATAAAATCATCTTGATTATCAGCGTTAATATCTTCAAGCCATTCGATTTCATCATCTTTTAAATCAATAATAAATCTAGGATATTCCGTGTGAATGATAAAAATTGATTCAGGTAAATCAGTGTTGTCACCAAGTATAAATCTAGGTAGTTTCATAAGCTTTTTTTAATTTTTCTTTCTTAGGATGAGTCAAATTATTGAAACGAATATACAATAATATTGCAGAAACTGTAAGGCCGGCCAATAGACCAAACCATATTCCTGCACTTCCATAATATTCTTCTTGCCCAAAATAAATAGAAATCGGGAAGCCGATTAACCAATACGCTACAAAGCAGATTATGGTTGGTATTTTTACATCTTGCATTCCACGTAAAGCTCCTAAAAATGCAACTTGCAAACCGTCACTTAATTGAAACAATGCTGCGACAACAAGTAGTTGAGCTGCTAAATTAATGACCTGCTGATCATCTATATAAAGCGTTGGCAAGAAAGATTTCAAAAGAATAAAAGCAACTGTAAATACAGCAGAAATTAAAAAGGTTTGTAGGTAAATCGAATTTGCAATACGTCTTAAATTGATATAATCTTTTTTTCCTTTTTGATTAGCAACACGTATTGTGGCTGTCACACCTAAACCTGTTGCTACCATAAAAGTCATCGAAACCAGGTTGAGTGCAATTTGATTTGCAGCTTGTGCATTTGTTCCTATTGTTCCCGCTAATATAACCGATGCGGTAAAAATTCCGCCCTCAAACAACATTTGCAAAGCGGTTGGGAAACCAAGACTTAATAATTTTTTGAAGGTTTCTTTTTTTAGAGAACGCTTCATCAAAACAAAATAAGGTTTGAGTTTAGATTTATTTTTGAGAATAAAGTAAAGCATGACCATCATAAATACACGCGATAATAAAGTTCCAATCGCTGCTCCTTCCAGTTCTAATCTCGGGAAAAACCATATCCCATAAATCAGTAGATAGTTGAATATAACATTTATAACATTTGCAGCAATTGTTGCGTACATGGCATATTTTGTCATTGATAAACCGTCGGCAAATTGTTTTAATCCCTGAAATATCATCATAGGAATCATGGAGATAGCGACAATATTTATATAAGGAATCGCTAAATCAACAACTTCTGCAGGTTGATCTAAATAATATAAAACAGGTCTTGCAACAATGAGAAATAGAAATAAGAGTATGCCGTTAACTCCACACATGACCATACCATGCTGAAAAAAAGACCTCCCTTTTACAATATCACCTTCACCATCAGCTTCAGCAACTAAAGGTGTAATTGCAAAACTAAATCCCAATCCAATCAGCAAAGCAAAAAAGATCATGGTATTCCCTAATGAAACCGCAGCAAGCTGTGCTGCACCTAACCTCCCGATCATAACATTGTCAACAAAGCCGACAAGAACGTGGCCGAGTTGGCCTAGCATTACAGGCAAAGCAAGATTAAGGTTTTGCTTAAATTCTTTTGTATAAATTGATATATTCAAAGCTATTTTTTTCAGGCTGCAAAAGTAAGACTTGTCTTTGAGAAATAAGCCAAATCATCAAAATTTAAGTTTTAAGCATTAATAGTTTTTTTTGAATTAGAGTTAAAGTAAATTTGTCATAAATTTTTTAAAGTTGAACAAAGAACGAATCATTTCAAACGTCGCTAAGCTTTTGCAAGAAATCCCTACTTCAATGGAAATTGTAAAAGACGACCATAAAAAAGAACAACGTTTTCAATACCTGGCTAAACATATGGTTGAGAAAGCCATCAAAAGAGATGCTCTACTCACCTGTGATGATGATAGCGGAATCGCTATTTTCTTTAAAGAAGATGGCACATCTGAAGGGTTTTGGTACGAAATGATTAACGATATCAAGCTTGCCTTAAATGTCACAGGCATCAAAAAAGGTTTAAAAGCTTTAAAAAATCAAAAGTTCATCCGTAAACAAAGACCAAATAAAGGTGCTTATCTTTATTGTTGGTTTTGGGGAGTTTTACCAGATTCTAGAGGCTTGACCGATAAGAAAACGCCTTATAAAATGAAGGACCAGATGTTTGAAATTGCAAAGAAAGAGCAATTACCAATCTATGCTGAAACTAGATTAAGAAGGGTTTCTGTTGCCTATAGAAGATATGGTTTTGAACTTCTTAAAGAATGGGAACACCCAAGCGGAGACACGATGTACTTTTTAAAATATGATCCGACTAAACATTAATTCTTGAAAACAGTCGTAAAAGATTAGCTTCATTTAAAAGTAGAGTTTCATATCTTCTTCATCGATTTTTTGTTTCCCAAGAATCATTAAGCGTTCTATCACATTTCTTAATTCTCTGATATTTCCTGGCCAATCATGTGCTATGAGAATGTCAAGAGCTTTACCTGATATCGCTTTTGTTTTCACACCTTGCTGTTTAGCTATAGATTCCAAGAAATAATTTACCAATAATGGAATATCGCTTTTTCTATCCTTAAGTGCAGGCACATTAATTAAAATCACTGCTAATCGATGGTATAAATCTTCTCTGAAAAGAGATTGTTTTATCTCAGTTTTTAAATCTTTGTTCGTGGCGGCAATAACGCGAACATCAACCTTGATATCTTTATCGCTACCTACTCGCTGAATTTTATGTTCTTGCAAAGCTCTCAGTACTTTGGCTTGGGCTTTCAAACTCATGTCTCCAATTTCATCTAAGAAAAGTGTTCCTCCATCAGCAGCTTCAAATTTTCCAGCGCGATCTTTATTGGCCGAAGTAAAAGCGCCTTTAACATGACCGAACAACTCACTTTCAATAAGTTCAGAAGGAATTGCAGCACAATTGACTTCTATAAATGGCTTTTTTGAACGGTCACTCTGTTCGTGTAACCAATTTGCTACCAATTCTTTCCCAGTACCATTTTGACCTGTGATAAGAACGCGAGCATCTGTTGGTGCAACTTTAGCAATAATTGTTTTAATCTGGTCAATCTCCTCTGACTCACCAACCATCTTAAACTTCTTACTGACTTTTTTCCTTAATTTTTTATTTTCTTGATGTAAATCATTATGAGATAATGCAATTCGGATTGTATTTAATAAGCGATTTAAATCAGGTGGTTTAGAAATATAATCGAAAGCTCCCATTTTCATGGTTTCAACAGCAGTTTCTATGTCGCCATGACCAGAAATCATAATCATAGGAAGATCGATTTCTTGTTCTTTGACATAACTCAAAACTTCAACGCCATCTTTTTTTGGCATTTTGATATCACATAAAACTGTATCTAACTTTTCAGACTCAATTATCTTAATAGCTTCCTGGCCATCTTTAGCTTCAAATATTTCAAATTTAGAATCTTCTTCCGTTAAAATATTTTTCAAAACTCTTCTGATGCTTGCTTCGTCTTCTGCTATTAAAATCTTCGCCATATTTTGTGTTTTAAATCAAAAATTAATTGAATTGACAATATAAGAAAAAATATGAGCTAAAGTTTAAAGAAAGATAAGAGCAGGTATAAAATACAAAACCCATCCGACGAATCGAATGGGAAAAAAATTGCTATGAAAAAGAAAACGTCACTACGAGTTAGGAAGTGACGTTCAAATATATAAAAATTTGTTAATATTTAATGATTATGAAAACATATCTTTCACTTTTTCGAAAAATGATTTATCAGATTTCTCTGGACTTGGTTCAAAATTTGAATCCTCCATATTCTTTTCAAAGAATTGCTTCTGTTCTTTTGATAAAGTTTTTGGCGTCCAAACATTAACATGCACAAGTAAATCACCTGTTCCATATCTGTTTAAGCTAGGTAAACCTTTATGACGCAGTCTCAAAATCTTTCCACTTTGTGTACCTGGTTCAATCTTGATACGAACTTTTCCATTCACTGTAGAAATTTCTGTGCTTGCACCTAAAGCAGCTTCTGGAAAACTCACATATAAATCATAATGTAAATTATTTCCATCTCTCTTCAATTTCTCGTGTTCTTCAACCTCAATCAGCACAAGCAAATCACCACTGATGCCTTCGCCTGCAGGTTCATTTCCTTTGCCAGAAACTTTCAGCTGCATACCATCTTCAACACCTCCAGGTATTTTAATGGAAACAAGTTCTTGCTCCATTTTTAATCCACTAGCGTCTGTCCCTTTACCTTTTTTGTCAAGCATTTTACCAGTTCCGCTACAATTTGAACAAGGTGCAGAAGTCTGCATACGCCCTAAAATTGTGTTTTGGATCTTTGTCACTTGACCAGAGCCATTACAAGATGAACAAGTTTTGTAGGTGGTATCAGCAGGTTTCTTTTTACGAGAGACTTTAATTTTCTTTTCGACGCCAGAAGCAACTTCTTCTAATGTCAACTTGACACGAATACGCAGGTTACCGCCTTTGGCTTGTCTGCGACCGCCGCCGCCAAAACCGCCGAAGCCGCCAAAACCTCCGCCGCCTCCGCCGAAGATATCGCCAAACTGGCTAAAGATGTCGTCCATGTTCATGCCGCCACCGCCAAAGCCGCCAGATCCATCAAATGCACCATGACCGAATTGATTATACTTTTGACGTTTTTCTTGATTCCCAAGTATTTCATAAGCTTCGGCTGCTTTCTTAAACATGTCCTCAGCTTTAGAATCGTCAGGGTTTTTATCTGGATGATATTTTATGGCAAGTTTTCGATATGCTTTTTTAATTTCGGCTTGAGAAGCATCTTTAGAAACGCCTAATATATCGTAATAATCTTCTTTCATAAATGTTTATTTTCCTGTTACAACTTTTGGATAACGAATGATTTTATCGCCTAAAGTGTAACCTTTTTCAATAAGGTCAATAATTTTTCCTTTTAAATCATCAGAAGGAGCTGGAATTTGTGTGACAGCCTCATGTAAATCAGCATCAAAAGTATCGCCTGACTTTACAGCAATAGGTTCTAAACCTTTTGACCTCAATGTTTCTCTAAACTTATTGCTAATCAACTCTACTCCTGAAAAGCTTTCTTTATCTTTAGATTTTTTAAGTTCAACTAATGCTCTATCAAAATCATCTAAAATCGGCAATAAAGCTTGCATGACCTCTTCTCCAGCCGTTTTGAATAGCTCAATGCGTTCTTTACTGGTTCTTCTCTTATAGTTTTCAAACTCAGCAAATAAGCGTAGATACCTATCTTTTTCAGCATTTAAAGACTCCTCCAATTGCTCCTCTTTACTTAATTCTTTCTTTTCCTCTACATCTTGAGCCTCTTGCTCATCATGAGATTCTTTTTGATCAACATCTTTTTCTTCTTGAGGTTTTGATTGTACATCTACATCTTCCTTTTTAAGCTCTTGATCTATATCTTTTTGATTTTGCTCTTTTTTCATCACAAATAATTTAATTCTGTTATTTCAAATCCATTGCCACATTGATAATAATGTCAAAATGTCAGCGTAAAAAGTTTATAAGAATAAATTTAAAGTTTTAAAATAAGATGTAACTTTACAACAAAAATTACAAACATGAAACGATTAAGATTACCAATTTATGCCCTTGCATTTGGTCTGATTTTGACATCTTGTCAAAATACTGAAACAACAAAAACTTCTGAAAAAACTGAAGTTGCTGAAAAAAGTGAAAAAGCGACAATTTACACTCTTAACACAAGTGATTCTCATATAGAGTGGGAAGGAGCAAAACCAGCTGGAAAACACTATGGAAAATTAAGTTTTAAAGAAGGTGAAATTTCAGTCAATGGAAAAACACTTGAAGCTGGAAACTTCAAAATTGATATGGCTTCTATTACAGTTGAGGACTTAGAGGGTGATGACAAAAATGATCTTGAAATGCACCTTAAAGGAACTGCTCAAGGCAAAGAAGATCACTTTTTTGATATCAAAAATCACCCAGAAGCAAACTTTGAAATCACAAAAGTTAGCAAGACTGAATCAGGTCAGAAAATCAATGGAAACTTAACGATTAAAGGTGTGACTAAAAACATCAGTTTTCCTGCTGATTTAAGTTTTGATGATAATGAAAAAACATTGAAACTATCAACAAGTGAAGCTGTTGTTATTGACAGAACTGAATGGGGCATCAACTTTATGTCTAAATCGATTATGGACGATGTTAAAGACAAATTCATCAATGATGAAATCAAAATTAATTTTGTTTTAAAAGCTAAAAAGTAATAGAGTTTAGTTTTAGAATAAGAAAAAGGGCTGCAAATTAATTTGCAGCCCTTTTTTGGTTTTTAGTGAAATTTATTATGCTTCACCTGTGGGTCCGAAGTTAAGAGGAATATTCTGGCGTTCTTCTTTTTGAATTTCACCATGTCTCTTCTCATACTTATCGATATTATCCTTTAAAGCATTCAACAAGCGCTTTGCATGTTGAGGTGTTAAGATCACACGTGATCTGACTTTGCTCTTAGGCGTCCCAGGCATAACATTGACATAATCTAATACAAACTCAGTTGGTGAGTGATTAATAATCACGAGATTACTATAAATCCCTTGCGCGATATCTTCATCTAATTGAATATTTAGTTTCTGACGTTTATCGTCTTTTTGATCACTCATAACTTATTGTTTAATTAAAATTAACTTTTGTATCTTGATTTTGTTGCATCATTTCGTTTAACTCTTCTTTAGAACCAACGATGATGTCATCAAACTCTCTAAGGCCTGTTCCTGCAGGAATTTTATGTCCTACAATAACATTCTCTTTTAATCCTTCTAGCTTATCAACTTTACCACTCACTGCTGCTTCGTTAAGAACCTTAGTTGTTTCTTGGAAAGAAGCGGCTGATATGAATGATTTAGTTTGTAAAGAAGCTCTTGTAATTCCTTGTAATATTGGTTTTGCAGTTGCTGGCTCTACGTCACGTGCATCAACTAGGTTCTTGTCTTCACGTCTTAATAAAGAATTTTCATCTCTTAAATCACGTAAAGTGACAATTTGACCTGGTTTTAGGTTAACGCTATCACCTGCATCTTCAACAACCTTTTTACCAAAGATATTATCATTTTCTTCAATGAAGTCTTGCTTGTGAACCAATTGATTTTCAAGGAAAATAGTATCACCTGGATCTTGTATTTTCACTTTTTGCATCATTTGACGAACAACGACTTCAAAGTGCTTATCATTAATTTGTACACCTTGTAAACGGTAAACCTCTTGAACTTCATTGACTAAATACTGCTGAACAGCACTTGGCCCTTTAATATTCAAGATATCTTCAGGTGTTACTGAACCATCAGATAAAGGCATTCCTGCTCTAACATAATCATTTTCTTGAACAAGAATCTGATTTGAAAGTTTAACAAGATATTTCTTGATTTCACCTAGTTTAGACTCAACGATAATCTCACGGTTACCTCTTTTGATTTTTCCGAATGAAACAACACCGTCAATCTCACTGACAACAGCTGGGTTTGATGGGTTACGTGCTTCAAATAGCTCAGTCAATCTTGGAAGACCACCTGTAATATCACCAGCTTTAGATGATTTACGAGGAATCTTCACTAAGACTTTACCTATCTTAATACCTTCTTCATCATCCACCATTAAGTGAGCGCCAACTGGTAAGTTGTACGATCTGATGATTTCTCCTGAGTTATCTTTAATATGTAATGTCGGAATCTTACGTTTATTCTTAGATTCTGTAATTACTTTTTCTTCAAAACCAGTTTGTTCATCACTTTCAACTTCGTAAGTCACACCTTGTGTAATGTTTTCAAACTCAACTTGACCAGCAAATTCAGAAATAATCACACCATTATAAGGATCCCACTTACAAATAACATCACCTTTAGACACTTTTTGACCAGGTTTAACAAATATCTGAGAACCGTAAGGAATAACATTAGAACTTAATGTGATTCCGGATTTTTTATCAACAACTTTAGCTTCAGAAGTACGTGAAATCACGATATCCACTTCCTTACCTTCATTATCTTCACCTTTAACGGTTTTTAAATCTTCAATCTCAACAACACCGTCGTATTTAATTTCTAATTTACTTTCTTCAGAAATGTTTCCTGCAATACCACCCACGTGGAAAGTACGCAGTGTTAACTGAGTTCCTGGCTCACCAATTGATTGAGCAGCAACAACACCAACAGCTTCACCTCTTTGAACAGTTTTATTAGTTGCGAGGTTACGTCCGTAACACTTCACACAAATACCTTGTTTAGCCTCACATGATAGTGGAGAACGAACTTCAACAGAATTTAATGGAGATACCTCAATTTTATCAGCGATATCTTCCGTAATTTCTTCACCTGCAGAGACAATTAATTCTTGTGTAATTGGCTCAATAATATCATTAAGCGCTGTACGGCCAATGATTCTTGCACCAAGTTTTTCAACAACTTCTTCATTCTTCTTCAAGGCTTGAACTTCAATACCTCTTAAAGTTCCACAATCTGATTCTCTGACGATGACGTCTTGAGAAACATCAACCAAACGACGCGTTAAGTAACCAGCATCGGCAGTTTTAAGAGCCGTATCGGCAAGACCTTTACGAGCACCGTGAGTAGAGATAAAGTATTCTAGAATTGATAAACCTTCTTTAAAGTTTGCAAGAATTGGGTTTTCAATAATCTCTCCACCTCCTGCTGTCGATTTCTTAGGCTTAGCCATCAAACCTCTCATACCAGTTAACTGACGGATTTGTTCTTTAGAACCCCTCGCACCAGAGTCAAGCATCATAAATACAGAGTTGAAGCCTTGATCATCTTCACGAATACGCTTCATTGCAAGCTCTGTTAAGTTTGCATTTGTCGCAGTCCAGATATCAATAACTTGGTTGTAACGTTCGTTATTTGTAATCAGACCCATGTTATAGTTACCTGTAATACCTTCAACTTGGCTTTCAGCATCACGAATCATCTCTTGCTTTTCAGCTGGGATAATAATATCACCTAATGAGAATGAAAGTCCACCTCTAAAAGCAGAGTTATAACCAAGAGACTTAATCTTATCTAAGAACTCAGCTGTTTCAGGAACTGAAGTGACTTTAAGTACACGTGCAATAACGTCTCTCAAAGCTTTCTTTGTCATGACATCATTGACAAAACCAATTTGTTCTGGCGTTGCTTGATTAAACAAGACACGACCAACGGTTGTATCAATTATTTGGTTAACTAATTCGCCTTCGTCATTAAAATCTTTTGTTCTGATTTTAATACCAGCGTTTAGTGCAACACGGTTTTCGTTATAAGCAATTTCAACTTCTTCATCAGAATAAAAAGTCAGGCCTTCACCTTTCACTGGCTTTTCTTCAGTAGAAATTCTATGCTTTGTCATATAATATAATCCAAGAACCATATCCTGAGAAGGAACAGTAATTGGAGAACCATTTGCTGGGTTAAGGATATTGTGAGAAGCCAACATTAATAATTGTGCTTCAAGAATAGCCTCAGGCCCTAAAGGTAAGTGAACAGCCATCTGGTCACCATCAAAGTCGGCGTTAAATGCCGTACAAACTAATGGGTGAAGACTAATCGCTTTTCCTTCAATCAACTTAGGTTGAAAAGCTTGAATACCAAGTCTGTGAAGTGTAGGCGCACGGTTTAATAAGACCGGATGTCCTTTCAAGACATTTTCAAGAATATCCCAAACCACTGGTTCTTTCTTATCTATAATCTTCTTTGCTGACTTCACAGTTTTCACAATACCTCTTTCGATTAATTTACGAATGATAAAAGGTTTGTAAAGCTCTGCAGCCATGTCTTTAGGAAGACCGCACTCGTACATTTTCAATTCTGGTCCAACGACGATGACAGAACGTGCAGAATAATCAACACGCTTACCAAGTAAGTTTTGTCTAAAACGTCCTTGCTTACCTTTCAATGAATCTGAAAGTGATTTTAATGGTCTATTAGAATCTGTTTTAACAGCAGATGACTTTCTTGTGTTGTCAAACAATGAATCGACAGACTCCTGAAGCATACGTTTTTCGTTACGTAAAATAACCTCAGGTGCTTTGATTTCCATCAAACGCTTTAAACGGTTGTTACGGATAATCACACGACGGTAAAGATCATTCAAGTCAGAAGTAGCGAAACGACCTCCATCTAATGGTACTAAAGGACGTAATTCTGGTGGTATTACCGGAATTGCCTTCATGATCATCCATTCTGGATTGTTTTCACGATTTTCTTTTGAATCTCTTAAAGCTTCAACAACCTGAAGTCTTTTCAGCGCTTCAGTCTTACGTTGTTTTGAAGTTTCATTATTTGCTTTGTGTCTTAAATCGTAAGATAATTGATCAAGATCAATACGTCTTAAAATTTCTAATAAGCACTCAGCACCCATTTTGGCGATAAACTTATTAGGATCATCATCATCAAGCATTTGATTGTCCTGAGGAAGCGTCTCTAAAATATCAAGATATTCTTCTTCAGTTAAGAAATCCATTTTATTGATTTCTTCACCCTCAGCATTTTTAGCAATACCAGGCTGAACGACGACATATCTTTCATAATAAATGATCATATCGAGCTTCTTAGAAGGAATTCCAAGAAGGTAACCAATTTTGTTAGGTAAAGATCTGAAATACCAGATGTGTGCAACAGGAACAACTAAATTGATATGTCCGACGCGATCACGACGCACTTTCTTTTCAGTGACTTCAACACCACAACGGTCACAAACGATACCTTTGTAACGGATTCTTTTATATTTACCACAAGCACATTCGTAATCTTTAACTGGGCCAAAAATACGCTCACAGAAAAGGCCATCACGTTCAGGCTTATGTGTTCTATAGTTAATAGTTTCAGGTTTAAGCACTTCACCTCTAGAAGCAGAAAGTATACTTTCTGGAGATGCTAAACCTATTGAGATTTTATCAAATCTCGGTTGTGTATTCTTTTCATTATTTCTTGCCATAATACAAGTTGCTAAAGAATTATTCTAAAAATTTATTACTAACAATTATTACTTGTTATCCCCTTCAAGTTGGATATCTAATCCAAGTCCTTTTAACTCATGCATTAATACATTGAAAGACTCTGGTAATCCTGGTTCTGGCATTGGCTCACCCTTAACGATTGCTTCGTAAGTTTTAGCTCGACCGATCACATCATCAGATTTAACAGTTAAGATTTCTCTTAACGTGCTTGATGCGCCATAAGCCTCAAGTGCCCAAACCTCCATTTCACCAAAACGCTGACCACCAAACTGTGCTTTACCACCTAATGGCTGCTGCGTAATCAATGAATAAGGCCCGATAGATCTCGAGTGCATCTTATCTTCAATCATGTGACCAAGTTTCAGCATGTAAATCACACCAACAGTTGCTGGTTGATCAAAACGCTCACCTGTACCACCATCATAAAGGTATGAATGTCCGAAACGTGGAATACCAGCTTCGTCAGTCAATTCATTGATATGATCTAGAGAAGCACCATCAAAAATAGGTGTTGCGAACTTCTTACCTAATTTTTGACCAGCCCAACCAAGAACAGTTTCATAAATCTGACCGATGTTCATACGAGAAGGTACACCCAGTGGGTTTAAAACAATATCAACCGGTGTTCCATCATCTAAGAAAGGCATATCTTCTTGACGTACAATCTTAGCAACAATACCTTTGTTACCGTGACGTCCTGCCATCTTATCACCTACTTTAAGTTTACGTTTTTTAGCAACATAAATTTTAGCAAGTTTTAAAATTCCTGATGGAAGTTCATCTCCAACAGTAATTGTAAACTTCTCACGTCTTAAAGAACCTTGTAAATCGTTTTGTTTGATTTTATAGTTATGCAACAAGTCAGCAACAAGTGAGTTTGTTTTAGCATCTGTTGTCCAAGTTCCTCTTGTTAAATGAGAAAAATCTTCAACTGAGTTCAACATCTTTTGTGTGTACTTTTTACCTTTAGGAAGAACATCTTCACCTAAATCATTTTGTACACCTTGAGCTGTTTTGCCACCAACAAGAGAGAAAAGTTTTTCGATAAGAATGTTTCTTAATTCTTCAAACTTCACCTCAAATTTAGATTCTAACTTCTCAATTTCTTGCTTATCTTGAGCACGTCTGCGTTTGTCTTTAACAGCACGTGAAAATAATTTTTTATCAATAACAACACCGTTTAATGAAGGAGAAGCTTTTAATGATGCATCTTTAACATCACCGGCTTTATCACCAAAAATAGCGCGCAATAATTTTTCTTCTGGCGTTGGATCGCTCTCACCTTTTGGTGTAATCTTACCAATTAAGATATCACCTGGCTTGATTTCTGCACCAACACGGATCATTCCATTTTCATCAAGGTCTTTTGTTGCCTCTTCTGAAACGTTAGGAATATCACTTGTCAATTCTTCATTACCAAGCTTTGTATCTCTGACTTCAAGAGAGTACTCATCAATATGAATAGATGTCAAGATATCATCACGAACAACTTTTTCAGATATTACAATAGCATCCTCAAAGTTATAACCTTTCCATGGCATAAAGGCCACTTTCATGTTACGACCAAGTGCTAATTCACCTTTTTCAGTTGCGTAACCTTGACAAAGAACCTGTCCTTTATCAACTCGATCACCAATTTCTACAATTGGCTTCAAGTTGATAGATGTTCCTTGGTTCGTTCTTCTAAACTTAATAAGATCATAAGTTTTAGAATCAGTATCAAAGCTAACAAGTCTATCATCATCAGTACGATCATACTTGATTGTGATCTGTCGTGCATCAACATATTCAACCACACCTGGACCTTCAGCGTTAATCAACACTCGAGAATCTTGTGCAACACGTCTTTCAAGACCTGTTCCAACGATTGGTGAATCAACACGCAATAATGGAACTGCTTGACGCATCATGTTAGATCCCATCAAAGCACGGTTGGCATCATCATGTTCCAAGAATGGAATTAAAGATGCTGAGATTGATGAAATCTGGTTAGGTGCAACATCAACGTAGTGAACCTCTTTAGGATCTACAACTGGGAAGTCACCTTCCATACGTGCAATAACCTTTTCGGCATCAATCACGTTATCCTTTGTTAAAGGAATATTTGCTTGAGCAATTAATTTATCTTCTTCTTCTTCAGCAGAAAGATAAAGTGGTTCTGATTCAAAATCAATTTTACCATCTTCTACTTTACGATAAGGCGTTTCGATAAAGCCCATCGAGTTGATCTTTCCATAAACAGACATGGAAGAAATCAGACCAATGTTTGGTCCCTCAGGTGTTTCAATAGGACATAAACGACCATAATGCGTATAATGTACATCTCGCACCTCAAAGCCAGCTCTTTCACGTGATAGACCTCCTGGCCCTAAAGCTGATAAACGACGTTTGTTTGTCAGTTCAGCAATTGGGTTGGTTTGATCCATAAATTGAGACAATTGGTTTGTCCCAAAGAAAGAGTTAATGACAGATGAAAGCGTCTTCGCGTTGATCAAGTCAATAGGTGTAAACACCTCGTTGTCACGAACATTCATTCTTTCACGAATCGTACGTGCCATACGTGCTAGACCAACACCAAACTGTTGAGATAATTGCTCACCAACTGTACGTACACGACGGTTAGATAAGTGATCAATATCATCAACTTCTGCTTTAGAGTTAACTAACTCGATTAAATATTTAATAATAGTGATGATATCATCATTAGTCAATACACGACTTTCCATGCTGATATCAAGACCTAATTTTTTATTCATTCTGTAACGACCAACTTCACCTAAGTTGTAACGTTGCTCACTAAAGAAAAGTTTATCGATAATGCCACGCGCAGTTTCCTCATCAGGCGGCTCAGCATTACGAAGTTGACGGTAAATATGCTCTACAGCTTCTTTTTCAGAGTTTGTAGGATCTTTTTGCAATGTGTTATAAATAATTGCATAATCACCTGTCGTATTATCTTCTTTATGAAGTAAGATTGTTTTAGAACCTGTTTCTAAAACTTCTTCAATATGTTCTTTTTCAAGAATTGTATCTCGATCAAGAACGATTTCATTTCTTTCGATAGAGACCACCTCCCCTGTATCTTCATCAACAAAGTCTTCATACCAAGTATTTAGGACTCTTGCAGCAAGGCTTCTACCAATATGTTTTTTTAATCCTGTTTTTGAAACTTTAACCTCTTCTGCTAGGTCAAAGATTTCAAGAATGTCTTTATCACGCTCGTAACCAATCGCTCTAAAAAGCGTTGTTACTGGAAGCTTTTTCTTACGGTCGATATAAGCATACATGACAGAGTTGATATCTGTTGCAAACTCAATCCATGATCCTTTAAAAGGAATAACTCTGGCAGAGTAAAGTTTAGTTCCGTTAGCATGAAATGATTGTCCAAAAAAGACACCTGGTGAACGGTGAAGCTGAGATACAACAACACGTTCAGCACCATTTATGACAAAAGTACCACTAGGTGACATGTAAGGTATTGTTCCTAAATAAACATCTTGAACGATAGTTTCAAAATCTTCGTGCTCAGGATCAGTACAGTAAAGTTTTAATCTTGCCTTTAAAGGCACGCTATATGTTAAACCACGCTCAATACACTCTTGAATAGAGTAACGCGGAGGGTCGACGAAATAATCTAAAAATTCTAATACAAACTGATTTTTTGTGTCTGTAATAGGGAAGTTTTCTTTGAAGGTTTTGTATAAACCTTCGTTAGATCTTTCTTCTGGCTTAGTTTCAAGTTGAAAAAAATCTTGAAAGGATTTGACTTGTATGTCAAGAAAATCTGGATAATCGGGTTGATTAACCGAAGAAAAACTGATACGATTGTTTTGCAATGCTAACATCTAAAGAAAGAATTTAATGCTTTTTCTCAAAAGCAAAATTAACCAAAAAATAATGTGTTTTCACACCCTACGTATAAATACGCAAAATGGTTTAGACCTACAGATTAATATCTGAGGTCTAAACCTATAAATCTAAGTGAACTTAAATTACTTAAGCTCAACCTCTGCTCCTGCTTCTTCTAATTGAGCTTTTAAAGCTTCAGCTTCGTCTTTTGAAACACCCTCTTTTACTGGAGCTGGTGCGCCATCAACTAATGCTTTAGCATCTTTTAATCCTTGACCTGTTAATTCTTTAACAAGTTTTACAACTGCTAATTTTGAACCACCAGCTGCTTTAAGAATAACATCAAATTCTGTTTGCTCTTCAGCTTCAGCACCACCATCTGCAGCACCTCCACCAGCAACAGCTACTGCCGCAGCAGCAGGCTCAATGCCATATTCTTCTTTTAAAATATCAGCTAACTCATTAACTTCTTTTACTGTTAAGTTAACTAATTGTTCTGCGAAATCTTTTAAATCTGCCATTTTCTATCGTTTTAAAAAAAATTATTATTTAGTATTTAGTGTATTTTATTCTGTTTTTTCTGAAAGTGTTTTCAACACACCTGATAATGTTTGTCCGCTCGACTTAAGAGCTGAAATAACATTTTTAGCAGGCGATTGTAACAAGCCAACAATATCTCCGATAACTTCTTCCTTAGACTTGATATTAACAAGTGCTTCTAAGTTTTCATCACCAATATAGACGGCCTCTTCAACGTAAGCACCTTTCAATACAGGCTTATCGTTTTTCTTTCTGAAATTTTTAATAATCTTAGCTGGAGCATTTCCAGTTTCTGATAACATAATTGAAGTGTTACCAACTAAAGTTGTATTTAACTCTTCAAACTCTTTATCAGAAGCCTCCATTGCTTTTGCAAGGAGTGTATTCTTAACCACCATTAGCTTCACATCAGCCTTAAAACAAGCACGTCTAAGAGCTGTCGTAGAACCCGCATCTAAGCCAGAAATATCTGCTAAGTAGATGCTCGATGTTTCGGCTAACTTTGCAGTTATGTCTTCAATTACTTTTGATTTTTCTTCTCTTGTCATAACTTAAATTATTGCTCAGTAAACCTTTTTGTATCGATTTCTATACTCGGACTCTGCGTTGCTGTCATAAAAATACTCTGAATATAAGTACCTTTAACAACCTGAGGCTTAAGTTTTACCAATGTCGTTAATAATTCTCTTGCATTGCCTGCAATCTGATCTTTATCAAAAGATGCTTTACCGATAGCTGCGTGGATAATTCCTGATTTCTCAACTCTAAAGTCAATCTTACCAGCTTTTACATCAGCAACAGCTTTAGCGATATTCATCGTTACCGTACCAGTTTTAGGGTTTGGCATTAAACCTCTTGGTCCTAAAACACGACCTAAGGGACCTAATTTACCCATCACACTTGGCATAGTCACAATCACATCAACATCCGTCCAACCACCTTTGATTTTCTCAAGGTACTCATCAAGACCAACGTAATCTGCACCAGCATCTTTAGCTTCTTGCTCTTTATCAGGCGTTACTAAAGCTAAGACTTTAACATCTTTACCAGTTCCGTGAGGAAGCGTTACAACACCTCTCACCATCTGATTTGCTTTACGAGGATCAACATTAAGTTTAACAGCTAATTCAACAGACTCGTCGAAATTAGCAGAAACAACATCCTTCAACAAACCAGCTGCTTCAGCAACAGTATAAGTAGATGTCTTATCTATTTTACTGATTGCTTCTTTTCTCTTTTTCGTAAGTTTTGCCATTTGTCTTTATTTTAGAACGGTGCATTACCTTTTACTGTTATACCCATAGATCTCGCTGTCCCTGCAACCATTTTCATTGCAGACTCAATCGTAAAAGCATTTAAATCTTGCATTTTATCTTCTGCAATAGCCTTTACCTGATCCCAAGTCACACTTGCTATCTTCTGTCTATTTGGCTCTCCAGAACCTTTTTTAGATTTTGATGCTGACAATAACTGTACAGCAGCTGGAGGAGTCTTAATAATAAAGTCAAAAGACTTATCCTTAAAAACAGTGATAACAACCGGAAGAACTTGACCAGCTTTATCTTGTGTTCTACCATTGAATTGCTTACAGAATTCCATGATATTAACACCGGCAGCACCTAAAGCAGGACCAACTGGTGGCGACGGGTTAGCGGCACCTCCACGAACCTGAAGCTTAACTACTTTACTTACTTCTTTTGCCATTTTTGTTAAATTTAATTTGGATTACAGACAGAGGGAAGCAATGTTTGCCTGCAATTCATTATTTAGTGTAACACTTATATTTTCTCTACTTGCATATAGCTAAGCTCAACTGGTGTTTTACGACCAAAGATTTTAACCATAACCTGAAGTTTTCTTTTATCTTCGTTCACTTTTTCAATCGTTCCAGTGAAACTATTAAAAGGACCATCGATCACTTTTACAGACTCACCAATTGAATAAGGAATCGCAACTGTCTCGCTTTGAACAGCAAGATCATCAACACGACCCAACAGACGATTTACTTCTGACTTTCTCAATGGAACAGGATCACCACCTTTGGTTTCACCTAGAAACCCAATCACACCATTAACATTTTTAATAACGTGAGGAACTTCACCCTCAAGATTGGCCTGAACCATAATATAACCAGGAAAGAAAACTTTTTCTTTATTGACTTTTTTTCCATTGCGAATCTGAACTACCTTTTCAGTAGGCACCAAGATATCGTCAACATACTCCTCAAGACCTTGAGAAGCAATTTCCTTCTCTATATAATCTTTTATCTTATTTTCAGATCCACTAATAGATCTTACAACATACCACCTCTTCAAACTAGCGTCCGCCATCAATTAAAATTTTACCCAATTATAATACTGCTTGATAAGACCACTAAAAAGCTCATCGATTCCCCATATCGCTAAAGAGAATAAAATTGAAAAAACTGCAACAACAACCATTAGTCGTTGCGCCTCACTAGCCGTTGGCCAAGTGACGTGGTTTTTAAGCTCATCATATGAGCCAGATAGATATGATTTAAAATTTGCCATCTTCGTTAAGATTTGCACGGGTTGAGAGGCTCGAACTCCCGACACCTGGTTTTGGAGACCAGTGCTCTACCAACTGAGCTAAACCCGTAAATTATTGGTTTGCAAATAAACTAAAAATATTTTAAATACAAAACAATTTAAGTCAAAAAAATTAAGGTGCCGAATAGACACCTTAATTTCATATATTCTAACAGACTAAATTAGTCTAAAATTTCAGTTACCTGACCAGCACCAACTGTACGACCACCTTCTCTAATTGCGAATCTTAATCCAACATTTAAAGCAATTGCTTGTAACAATTCAACTGTAATCGTTAAGTTATCACCTGGCATAACCATTTCTACACCATCAGGTAAAGATATTGTACCTGTAACATCAGTTGTTCTTACATAGAACTGAGGTCTGTAGTTATTATGGAATGGCGTGTGACGACCACCCTCTTCTTTCTTCAAGATATAAACCTCTGCTTTGAATTTAGCGTGAGGCGTAACAGAACCTGGAGTTGTAATAACCATCCCACGTGTAATCTGAGACTTCTCAATACCTCTCAATAAGATACCAACGTTATCACCAGCTTCACCTCTATCAAGAATCTTACGGAACATCTCAACACCTGTGATTGTTGATTTCAATTTTTCAGCACCCATTCCGATGATGTCAATTGTATCACCCGTGTTAGCAACACCAGTCTCAATACGACCAGTTGCAACAGTACCACGACCTGTAATTGAGAATACATCTTCAATTGGCATTAAGAAATCTTTGTCAACATCTCTTTCTGGCTGCTCGATATACTCATCAACAGCATCCATCAACTCCATAATTTTTTCAGCCCACTTCTCATCACCATCTAAAGCACCAAGAGCAGAACCAGAAATAACAGGAGCGTTATCACCATCATATTCGTAGAAAGAAAGTAAATCTCTCACTTCCATTTCAACTAATTCTAATAATTCTTCGTCATCTACTAAGTCAACTTTGTTCAAGAAAACAACAATTTTAGGAATACCAACCTGGCGTCCTAATAAGATGTGCTCACGTGTTTGTGGCATTGGACCGTCAGTCGCAGCACAAACTAAGATAGCACCATCCATTTGAGCAGCACCAGTTACCATGTTCTTTACGTAATCGGCGTGACCTGGACAGTCAACGTGTGCGTAGTGACGATTTGCAGTTTGATATTCAACGTGAGAAGAGTTAATAGTAATACCACGCTCTTTTTCCTCAGGCGCGTTATCAATCTGATCATAAGCACTCGCTTCAGAGTAACCTTTATCAGCAAGAACCTTAGTGATTGCTGCAGTTAATGTCGTTTTTCCGTGATCGACGTGACCAAGCGTACCAATGTTTAAGTGCGGTTTGGAACGATCAAAATTTTCCTTTGCCATAGTAGTAATTATTTAATAATCTTAGTTTATATATAGTGTTCAATATTATTAACCACGTAAAAGTCACCAAAAATAAATTTTGAGACTTATATGAGCCAACGACGAGAATTGAACTCGTGACCTCTTCCTTACCAAGGAAACGCTCTACCCCTGAGCTACGTCGGCAAAAAATTAAAGAGCGGGAGACCGGGTTCGAACCGGCGACATTCAGCTTGGAAGGCTGACGCTCTACCAACTGAGCTACTCCCGCGTATTCTTCATTTTTCCGACTTGGTTGTGGGGAGAGCAGGATTCGAACCTGCGAAGTCGAAAGACAGCAGATTTACAGTCTGCCCTCGTTGGCCGCTTGAGTATCTCCCCGAGTAATTGTGAGCCGATGGAGGGACTCGAACCCACGACCTGCTGATTACAAATCAGCTGCTCTAGCCAGCTGAGCTACATCGGCTTTTCAATATGTCAAAACTACTTTCGTTTAACGGAGTGCAAATATATGTCCGATATTTAAATCTGCAAAATAAAAAACATATTTTTTTTTACTTTTTTTCATTTTTGTTTTTAGAAATTGATCTAGGATGCTTATTCCTAACGACTTGCTTCAATTTGACTAAATTATTTTTTGTGTAATGTTGTGTAGATGCCAAACTATCATGTCCCATCAATTCTTTAATCGATACCAAATCTGCTCCTTTCTCAAGTAAATGTGTGGCAAAACTATGCCTTATCATGTGAGGACTGCATTTTTGTTTAACTGAAACCGATTTAAAATAAGCATGAACAACTCTGTAAATCAAATTAGGATAAGCTTGCTTGCCTTTCTCTGTTGTGATTAAATATGTTGTCCTAGATTCGGCCTTATCATTCTTTCTATTGATATGTTCCTTGATCTTATTTAATAAACTTTCTGAGGCTGGAATTAATCTTTCTTTGTTTCTCTTTCCAAGAACTTTGATTTGTTTTTGAGAAAAATTGATATCGGAGATTTCTATATTCATCAATTCTTGGCGCCGCATCCCTGTTGCATAAAGAATTTCAACAATCAACTGGTCTCTTTGTCCTTGCCAAGTTTCTGTATCAAACAAATCAAAAACACCATTGATTTCTTTTGAGCTAAACGCTAACTCTTGTTGCTTTTGACTTTTAAGAGATTTATGAGAGGCCATCGGGTTTTTCTTAATCTCCCCTATTTTTAATAAGTAATTATAAAACACCTTAAGACTTGTCAACTTTCGGTTAATCGTACTTTTACTAAGATCTTGATCAAACAAATGAACTATCCAGGAACGTATCATCGGGTATTGAACCTCATCAAGCTGATTTGAATCATATGTTTGAATCACATATTTCTGAAAAGAGACCAAATCAGCGCGATAAGCTGTCAAGGTGTGCTTGGCGTATTTCTTTTCGAAAGCTAAATAATCAAGAAATTTAGAAACGTAATCCATATTGACAAATTTAGACAATTTATAGCTTATTCTAAATTCATAAAAAAAGCAGCTTCATCAACTGAAACTGCTTCAAATTATTTATTAAAGTACAATTTATTAAGTTGCAGGTTTATAATCTTTATTATCAATTATCATTTTTGATAAAATTTCTTTGAGTATTTCTGAAGTTCCTCCACCTATAGGACCAAGTCGGCTATCACGAAGCATTCTTGCAAGCGGATATTCTTCAATATAACCATAACCTCCTAAAAACTGAAGACAATCGTAAATGGTTTCATCAGCAACTTTAGTCGATTGTAATTTAGACATCGTTGCTTCTTTTACAACATATTCACCCGCATCTAAGCGTTTAGCTGTTGTGTAATTAAAGTTTTTAGAAATTTCAACTTCTGTTGCGCGTTCAACAATGCGATGACGCAATGCTTGAAATTGATTGATTGACTTGCCGAATGCTTCGCGTTCGGACATATACTGCAAGGTATATTCAATCGCATATTCTGCTCTTGCATGTGCGTTGATTCCCATAATTAAACGCTCAAGTGCAAAGTGTTGCATGATGTATGGAAAACCCATATCTTTTTCC
Source organism: Psychroflexus sp. S27 (assembly GCF_002810405.1). Lineage (NCBI taxonomy): Bacteria > Pseudomonadati > Bacteroidota > Flavobacteriia > Flavobacteriales > Flavobacteriaceae > Psychroflexus > Psychroflexus sp. S27. The sequence goes on from NZ_NEXQ01000020.1 coordinate 215,689, forward strand.
CCCATCAATTGAGACTTCGGTATTTTGACATTATCAAAAGATAATTCAGCAGTGTCAGAAGCTCTCCACCCAAGTTTATTTAATTTAGTTGCATTGATGCCTGGCGTGTCACTATCGACGATGAACATACTGATGCCCTTACCTCCTTTCTCTGGGGAAGTTTTTGCTGCAATCACTAAATAATCCGCGTAAACACCATTTGTGATAAATGTTTTCGATCCATTAAGTATATAATGATCACCTTCGTCTTTAGCTGTTGATCGCATCGCTGCAACATCAGATCCACCAAAAGGCTCTGTAATACATAAGCCTCCTATTTTTTCGCCAGCGATAGAAGGCGCTAAATACTTCTCCTTGATATCATCAGAACCTTCTTTATTCACGTGTGTCATGGCCAAATAAGCATGTGCCCAAATCGCAGCAGCAAAACCGCCAGAATTGATACGCTGAAGCTCTTCAAGTAAAATCACTGTATAAAATAAATCAAGATCTAAGCCGCCATACTTTTCTGGATAAGCCAAACCGAAATAACCCATTTCGCCAAACTTCTCCCATATAAAGCGCTCAATTTTGCCATCTTTCTCCCATTTATCAATATGAGGAGCAACTTCTTTTTTAAGAAAAGCTCTCAAGCTTTCCCTAAACATGTCGTGCTCTTCTGTAAAATACAATCTATTCATTCTCTTTTAGTTTTAAATATAGTTTCAATTGTGGGATTTGATAAGCTTTAAAGTCTTGAATTTTAGACAGTTCTTCAAAACTTTCAATACCACCTCTTAATTTGATAAAAGTATTAATTTCTCTCGCTAATTCATAATCGAAATACGGAACATCTGCTAATTCGATTACACTTGCTTTATTAATGTTAATTCTAGGAATTTCATTCCCAGACTTTACAGTCATTTTTGCAAGAATCTTTGCTTCAAGTTCTGCTTTTAAACCATAAATATCTTTGAGTTGACTATCACCCCTAAAGCCACCTATTTTGTTTCGATAACGCAAGATACGTTGAGACAAAACAGAGCCAATTCCAGATATCTCAGTTAAATCATCAGCTTCAACTTTGTTCAAATCTTTTTTCGCTGTGTAACTCAATTCACTTGGTTGTGACCTTCTGTTTTCTCGCTCTCTAGCTTGCTGCTCAATCACCCAATCGGGAAATTTAAAGTATTTAGAATACTTATTCAGCCAAGTTTGAGAAACACCTGTCACTTTCTGAAAATCTTCCACAGAGTTGATCCATTGATCAGCTTCTCTATAAGCTTTTAATTTATCATACTCAGCAGGCTTCATCTCTAAACGATAAGATTTCTCATCGGTTATAAAATTAGGGTTAAAAGGATAAATTTTCGGAACATAAGGCTTGTTTTGTTCTTTTTTTAACGAATCCAAAAGAACATTCATGCGGTCTTGTGCTTTCTTGTCAAGTTGAAATATGTCTTTAGGTTTTGAATAAGTATTAACGAGATAAATGCCAACACAGCCGATAATCAAGATGCCGATAAAAATCAAAATCCCATTTCGATCAGTTTTACTCATCACAAAATGGGATTTAAGTTTCATATTTTTTATTTTAATCAAGCATTCTTCTTAAAAAGCTTACCTGTTTTTAAATCTGATAAATATTGTCGTAGGTCTTTACGGACTTCTCCTGATAAAATATAAAGTCCAATAATATTAGGGAATGACATCGCAAGAATCATCATATCTGAAAAGTCAAGAACTGCGCCTAAACTTGCAGAAGACCCCACGATAATGAAAAGCAAGAATAAAATTTTATAAACAAATTCTGTCTTCTTTCCTCTTCCAAAAATATAAGACCAAGCTCTCATTCCGTAATAAGACCAGGAGATCATTGTTGAAAAAGCGAATAAGAACACAGCCAATGCTAACACATAAGGAAACCAAGAAATCACACTACCGAAAGCATCAGTTGTCAACTGTACACCTGAAACACCTTCCACTTCGTGCATTCCTGTAAAAATCAATACCAAAGCTGTTAAGGTACAAACGACAACTGTATCGATAAATGGTTCCAATAAAGCAACAAAACCTTCAGAAGGTGGATGATGCGTTTTTGCAGCAGAGTGAGCAATTGCAGCAGAACCAACACCAGCTTCGTTTGAGAAAGCTGCACGCTGGAAACCAACAATTAAAACACCTATAAAGCCACCTTTAAGCGCGCCTGGTGAAAAAGCACCATTAATAATCGCTGAAATTGCAGGTCCAAGATTTTCAATATTGATAAAAATAACGATTAATGCGCCGATGATATAAACCAAAGCCATGACAGGCACGACTTTACCAGTTACGTTTGCAATACTATTGATTCCGCCAATAATAACAACACCAACAAGGATAGCCAAGAAAACACCAAAAGCAAATCCATGGCCATCTAAAAATGGAATTTGATTAGACAATATGGCATAAGATTGGTTGGACTGGAACATATTTCCACCTCCAAAAGAAGCGCCAATAGCAAGAACAGCAAAAAAGGCTGCTAAAAATTTACCCAGTTTCGTCAGGTTTCTCTTTTCAAGACCATAACGCAAATAGTTCATCGGGCCTCCAAAGATTCGCCCCTCTTTACCAATAAATCTGTACTTAACACCAAGTGTACATTCTACAAATTTAGATGACATCCCGAGCAAACCCGCAACAACCATCCAAAACGTAGCGCCTGCACCACCTAAAGAAACAGCAACAGCAACACCCGCAATATTTCCTAAACCAACTGTTGCAGAAACAGCAGTTGATAAAGCTTGAAAATGCGTAATACGACCTGGCGCGTTCGGATCATCATATTTTCCTTTTGCTAAATCAAGCGCATGTCTAAAACCTCTGAAATTGATGAAGCCCATTTTTAAAGTAAAAAATAATGCTCCCAAAACTAGCCAAACGACAATAAAGGGTATTCCTTTTGTTTTTTTAGTGCCATTAGCATTGAGTAAAGCTATTGGTTCATCATATTTTACTTCAGCAAATTTATGCGCATTTTGTTGAATAACATGTGATTTATTGTCAGGATTATAAATCATCTCTCCTTCTTCAACAAGATGTTTCAGTTGACCAGATGTGGTGGCTTTTACTTCAACATCACCCAAGTCTCCTCTTGAGATTATCGCAATAGGATCTCCTTCATTAATTCGAGTTCCCTTTTTGACCAACCACTTTTTTAATTTAAATTGATTTGAAGTCCCAGCTGTCCAGCCTGGTACAAAAATAAGTTTTGAATCAGAGTACATCACAGGATCATAAATTCCGACTGCAGCAAACGGATCCCAGAATAAAACTGAACCAAGTCCATCAACTGCTGGCTTTAGCGTTCCGTTTAATTTCTCTGTAATTGACTCTGCTTTTAATTCATAAGTCACCTCTTTTTTCAAACCATTAGCATCCTCAATCACAATTGTATAAGACATACCTTCAACCAAGTTTGTAGAAATTGATGATGATAAAGGCGTGTCTGGGTTTGACCAAAAATATTCATAAGGTTCTTGACCTCCGGAAACATGAAGTTCTATTTGTCCGTCATTAATCGTTTTTGAAGGATTGATTAAATCGGCTTTAACTTCTAATTCCTGAGAAAAACTCGTTAAACTTAAAAAAGAAATGAGTAGTAATAGGAAGTATCTATGGGTCATCTGAATGTTAATTTTATATAAAATACATCGCAATATATAAAATTGTTTAATCTCATCTAAGAAATTAATTGATTAATCTAGCTTAATATCAATGAATCCCTTAAAGATCGAAAACTGAGCTTCTTTTTGTTGAAACTAAATCTTTAAGTCTCAACCAGAAAGCCAAGATTAAGTAAGCGACAAAGCCCATCCCGAAAGTTGCAAAAGAACTATAAATAAAAAACAAACGTACCCACTTAGCTCTGATCCCTAGACGATCAGCTAAACGACTGCTGACATAAAACCCACGTCGCTCTAGAAAAAAACGAAGCTTTTCGATTTGTTTATTCATCCTCTCACTAATTTGAGTCCAAAATTACAACTTAAACAGCGATTAAGATCACAATAATTCTTCTTTAAATGTATCAAGGCTTGTGTTTCTAGAGCTGAATTCATTTGATGACGCCTCAGTTTTTCAAACTTTTGAATAATAGAATTTTGTTCTGGCTTAATGCTATTGATCAATTTAAAGATATGCTCTTCAAATTCCAATTGCCCTAAATGCTGATAGTAAGCGAATTCCAAAGGAATGATTGCGTTGATCATCATTAAATCTACAAAAGAGTGACTTAATTTTTTAGGTGACTTTTTAGACTCTTTTTGAAAAGTATAATGTGTTTTCCAGAAATCAGACACTTCAACCTTAAAGAAATCTCTTGCCGACTTTTGAGAATCGATATGCATCAATGCTTCACAAAGATGACTTGATTTAGACAATAATGCTGCCAACTGTGCCAATCGAATGCTCGGAAAGTTAGAAGGTCGTAACCTGAAAAATTCCAATACTTCTTGCCTCGGTTTTAAATCATATTTCACTTTTAAAAATTGATAGTCTTTCTGGAGCTGCTTGACGTAAATTTCATCAGAATCTTCAGGAAGTAAACCAGATTGGCCAAATATAAGCGCTTCTATTTGTGATTGATTCCCTTGTAATTTCTGTATGATTTTAAAATCAAAGCTTTGCGCAATATTCAAAAATTGATTTCCGTTGGAATTCAGTCCAAAGTTTTTAGCCAAGAATTGAAAGCACACAGCATCCCAATGGTTTTTGGTTTTCACCAATAAATCTTGAACCAATTGAGATTTTTCTTCTAAACGTTCAATATAAATCCGCTCCAACCAGTGATCGAAAGTGAATTTTGAAAATGTGTGAAAATCTTGAGCGCAATTAATCCACTTTTTATCATTTTGAGAGAGCAAAAGTTTATAATTTTTTAAGGCTTCAGCGTTCACAAAATCAGAAATAACTAATGTTGAGATTGGATTTTGGTTGAAATCAAAAACTTCAAGATCGTGTTCCCATACAATATGCAAAATCACATTATTGTAATTTGAATCTGTTTCGTGTTTGTGCGCGTACCAATCTGATGATTTGATATGAATTTCAATTTGTCCTGCCCATTTCTGACCATTGATTTCTATAATGGCTTCTTTGAAATCAGGGCCAGACTCACTTTTGTTATGATAGCCTTTTTGGATCACGTGCAGCTTTTCACCATCTGTTGTTTGAAGGTGTAGTGTATCAAGCTTTTGATACTGCCAGACGTAATGCAAAAAATCTTCATTCATGCTTTAAATGTGAAAAATCTTTATTAAAATTTTCTATAAAATGATTCACCCATTTTTGATATTGCTTCGCACTAGGATGCAAGTCATCTTCAGCTAACATTTCTTTTTCAGAGTTGATTTCAGACGAAAGATCAGTAACATCATAAAATGGAATTTCATATAATTCACAGAGTTGTTTTGCGTAAGCATTATATTGGTTAAGCTCTTCTCTGATGTTTTTTTTATCAGATTTTTTGGCAAATGTTGTCGTGCTATAATCTGGGATTGACACAACAAAAACACCTTTGGTTTTATGTTTTGAAAAGTGAATCGCTTTATTAAGAAGTTCTTGAAATTCTTCTTTATAAACTTCTAAAGCAATTGATTGATATTGATTGTTAACACCTATGAGAAGAGAAACGAGATCATAAGAAGCATCAGCGATATTTTCAGATGCAATAGCAGAAATCAGCTCATCGGTTCGCCAGCCTGTTTTAGCGATGGTTTTAGGGTTTTTAATATTGAAATCATGTTCTTGAGAGTCTTTCATTAAGAGATGAGGCCAAGATTTTTCAAGTGGTACGGATTCACCAATGGTATAAGAATCACCGAGTGCCAAATAGCTTATCTGAGGTTGTGCCATAGAAATTTGTATTGTTAGGTATAAAAGAAATGCGAATTTAAAATGCATCAATTTGTTTTGATATTCTAAGTTACAAAAAGTTTTCGGTTATCTGTTACCTGTTGTCGGTTGTTCGTGGTTCGTGTAATCGTTTATTCGACTATTCCTTTATTCGGTTATCTGTTCTCGGTAATCAGTTTTCTGTTATCAGTTCGATTTCTCAGGACACACGATCCACGACTTTTTGACCCATGACTAAATCAGTTTTCGGTTGTCGGTTTTCAGTTTACCGTTTTCTGTTCTCTGTTGTTAGTTGATCGTTTATAGTTTTTCGATTTCCGTGTAATCGTTTATTCGACTATTCGATTATTCGGTAATCAGTTTTCTGTTATCAGTTCGATTTCTCAGGACACACGATCCACGACTTTTTGATCCACGACTAATTCAGTTGTCGGTTGTCGGTTTTCAGTTTATCGTTTTCTGTTTTCTGTTGTTAGTTGATCGGTTATAGTTTTTCGTGTATTCGTGTAATGGTGTAATCGTGTCTTGCAAAATATCTGTCATTCTGGAAAACATCGACGATAGGAGATATTTATTCAGAATCTCACGATTTATAAAGACATCAGGTTAGACATAAGACTTTTGAAATCTAGCATCTCATATCTAGTGTCTGTTTATCTTTTAAACAGAATAATATAAGAAATAGTCTGTCAAACAAGCGAAAGTGCGTTTTGCATTTTCGCAAAAAAGAGCATGAAGCACAGTTTGAACAGCGGTTTCACGAAACGATAGTGAAGTGAAAATTTCCTCATTTTATTCTTGATTTTTTGCTTCGTTTTTTATCAAGAAAAAATGAAGGGAATACATTTAATAGGTTATCGGTTATCGGTTGTCTGTGACTTGTGATTCGTGATTGGTGAATAGTGAATCGGTTTTCTGTTCTCAGTTTTTCGTTCTCAGTTTTTCGTTCTCAGTTTACAGTTATCGGTTTACAGTTATCTGTCATTCTGCCCCGCCCCGAATAACTCGGGGGTCGGGATCAGAATCTCATGAGTTGTTAGTCCCGAGTTATTCGGGATAAATTCGTTAATTTGCTGATTCGTGTATTTGTGAATTCGTTAGTCCCGATCCCGAATGGTCGGGAGGATTGATTCGATTTTTACACTATAAGCGGTAGGCTTTAGGCGGTATGTTTTAAACCTCATATCATTATTGTTTAGTGAGAGGAATAATATAAGAAATAGTCTGTCAAACAAGCGAAAGTGCGTTTTGCATTTTCGCAAAAAAGAGCATGAAGCACAGTTTGAACAGCGGTTTCACGAAACGATAGTGAAGTGAAAATTTCCTCATTTTATTCTTGATTTTTTGCTTCGTTTTTTATCAAGAAAAAATGAAGGGAACTTCTATTGATATTCCCTCTTCTTTTCCATTGCCGAAAAGAAGCACCCCGAAGGCTCGGGACTACGAAAGTCTAGGCTTACGAACTTAATGCTAAATTGTATGTTCATAAGCTAAATTTTAGGAAACTCACCTGATTCCATCAGGCTTAAACAGCCTAAAATTTAACGCTTATTTCACTGCCAATTTTACACATTATTTTCGATAGGCCGTTGTCTTCAATTATGAATTTAAAATTTTAAATTTTGAATGACTCTTATCCCTGCTAGGAAGTTTGCAATAGCTCAAAACAACGAAAATGAGTTAAGAAAGCAAATGACTAATTTAAAGAAATACCTGTGGCTTTCGCGAAAGTGCTTGACGAAGTCATAAGCATGTAGCGAAAAAGACATCAGGGGTTTTGCATAGTGCAACGAAGCAAAAATTTCATAAAAATTTAGTCTAGATTTTTTTGTTTCGTTTTTTCATCAATGGAAAAAATGAAAGAAATCACTATGTAATATTCAATAATGATTTAAAGGAAGACTTCGATACAATTATTAATTCGTCTCCAATTGATGGTATTCTGAATGACACTCCCATACTCGTGTCTTCAGAATGACAAGAATAAAGATGAGATACTGAATCGCACTTCGCCTATGGCGGCGTTTGTTCAGCATGACAGTACTAATTTAGAATTCAAAATTCTAAATTCTGAATTTCTAAAGTCTCACCACTCAAAAACTCATTGACTCAAAAACCCACTTCTCACCACTCACCTCTCACCTCTCACCTCTGTTATCTAAAATCTATTTCTCAAAAACATCAAAGACTGCGCTTCTGATTCTTTCTAAATCTTTTGGTTCTAAATTAGACCCACTTGGTAGGCAGAGGCCTTTTTCAAAGAGTGTTTCTGCGACATCACTTCCGTAATAGTCGGCGTCTTTAAAAAATGGCTGCATATGCATAGGTTTCCATAAAGGGCGGGTTTCTATATTTTCCTTTAATAAAGCTAAACGAATATCCTCTCTTGTAACACCTGCTTTTTCTGGATGTATCAAAACTGTGGATAACCAACGATTACTTTTCAAGCCTTCAGATTCTTCAAGAAATTCAAAGCCTTTTAATTTTGAAAGCTCTTTAAGATAAAAATCATAATTTGAACGTCTAGCCGCAACTCGATCTTCAATCACCTCCAGCTGCCCACGACCTATACCAGCTGCAACATTCGACAGGCGGTAATTAAACCCGAGTTCTGAATGTTGATAATGCGGGGCTTCGTCTCTGGCTTGTGTTGAATAGAATATAGCTTTCTGCTTTTCCTCTTCTGTCTGGCAAACTAAAGCGCCTCCGCCTGAAGTTGTGATGATTTTATTACCATTAAAAGATAAAATACCATAATCGCCTAAGCTTGCGCAGTTTCTTCCTTTATACTGACTCCCCAAGGCTTCAGCGGCATCTTCTATTACTGGAATATCATATTCTTTTGCAATAGCATTCACCTCATCTGCTTGATAAGGCATCCCATATAAATGAACGCCAATAATGGCTTTGGGCTTTTTACCATGCTTTTTAATAGTGCCTTCTATGGCTTTTTTAAGGTGAACCGGACAAATATTCCAGGTTTCCTCTTCGCTATCTACAAAAACAGGATGCGCGCCTTGATAAATAATCGGATTGGCCGAAGCTGAAAATGTCATCGATTGACAAATGACATAATCATCTCTTTGAACACCTGCCAAAATCAAAGCTAAATGAATAGCTGAAGTCCCTGAACTCAATGCAGCTACAGACTTATTTGAGTTGACATATTGTGAAAGTTCTTTTTCAAAATGATTAACATGTGGACCAAGAGGAGCAATCCAATTGGTTTCAAAGGCTTCATTGACGTATGCTTGCTCTTTCGTTCCCATATGTGGGGAAGAGAGCCATATTTTTTCATTCATATTTTTAATGCTTGTTTGTTAGATGAGTTAGTGAACAACAAAAGTATAAATTTAAAGCTAATTAGGAGTTTCTGAGTTGATAGTTTTTTGGAGGTTCGTGTTTCGTATATTCGTGTATTCGTGGTTCGTGATTCGTGATTGGTGAATAGTGACTAGTGAATCGGTTTTCTGTTGTCTGTGATTTGTGATTCGTGACTAGTGACTAGTGAATCGGTTTTATTTAACTCTAAAATCTCAATATAACTCAAGTGACTAATTTAAAGAAATACCTGTGGATTTCGCGGAAGTGCATCACGATAGTGATAAGCATGAAGCGAAAAAGACATCAGGGGTTTTGCATAGTGCAACGAAGCAAAAATTTCATAAAAATTTAGTCTAGATTTTTTTGTTTCGTTTTTTCATCAATGGAAAAAATGAAAGAAATCACTATGTAATATTCAATAATGATTTAAAGGAAGACTTCGATACAATTATTAATTCGTCTCCAATTGATGGTATTCTAAATGACACTCCCATACTCGTGTCTTCAGAATGACAAGAATAAAGATGAGATACTGAATCGCACTTCGCCTATGGCGGCGTTTGTTCAGCATGACAGTAGTTTACGTTTTGTCATTCTGCCCCGCCCCGAATAACTCGGGGGTCGGGATCAGAATCCCATGCTTTGTTAGTCCCGAGTTATTCGGGATAAATTCGTGTATTCCTTTGTCCCGATCCTTCGGGATTGATTCGCTAGTCCCGATCCCGAATGGTCGGGAGGATTGTTTCTCCCGATCCTTCGGGATTGCGTCAAGGAAAATGAAAGGAACTTCTATTGATGTTCTTTTACTTTTTTTCATTGCCAAAAAAAGTAACAAACCCCGAAGGCTCGGGACTAGCTTATTTTTCTGTTTTAGAAAAGCAACGAAAGCATCTCTGCCCCCGCAACGCGAACCGTTTCACTCGCGCATTGCTCCCTCTGCCTTTCTTCAACGCTTTCTAGTTTCCTAAAAAACATAAAAAATAGGCCGTTGTCTTCAATTGTGAATTTTGAATTCAAAATTTAGAATTTATCTTACCCCTGCTAGGAAGTTTGCAATAGCTCAAAACAACGAAAATGAGTTAAGAAAGCAAATGACTAATTTAAAGAAATACCTGTGGCTTTCGCGAAAGTGCATCACGATAGTGATAAGCATGAAGCGAAAAAGACATCAGGGGTTTTGCGAAGAGAAGCGAAGCAAAAATTTCTTGAAATTAGTCTTGTCCCGATCCCGAATGGTCGGGAGGATTGATTTGTTTTTTCATCAATGGAAAAAATGAAAGGAAAACTATATTAAAGTTCGCTATAAAAAAAAACACCTTCCGTTGCCGAAAGGTGTCTTTATTAAAATTTAATAAAATATGTGTCAATAAATTATTTGATTTCAAACACAACTCTTCTCATTAATTTTCTAGCATTTGAAGAATCTTTATTTACTGAAGCATCAACTCCGCCTCCATTGTAAGACAGGCGATCTTCACTAATTCCTGAAGCAACTAATACATCATAAACGTATTTAGCTCTTTTTTCAGAAAGTTGTTTGTTGTAAGCTTTATTACCAATTTCATCAGCATAACCTACCAAATTCGCTGATGCATCTGGATTAGACTTCATATAAAGCACGATCTTATTAATTGATGCATAAGAGTGATCAACTGGCTGAGCGCTATCAAACTTAAAGAATACACTAATTAGACCTGAATTAGCCATAGATTTTACACTATTGATATCGCCACCACCTTTGTAGTTTTCTTCAAAGTCAGATTTTGACATGTATCTCTCCTGTAATGATTTATCTATTTCGTCCGGAATACCATTGCCATCAGTGTCAATTGCTTGTCCTTTTGTATTCACAGCAACACCATTGATTGTGTTTGGCTCTTGATCAAGGTAGTTCGGCACACCATCACGATCATCATCAGCTAAATCATTTTCAATTTTGTCTAACTTGTTTTCTGCATTAGTCAAACGCTCATTCATCATATTAGATTGACCTGCAGCAGCCCAATCAGCGTGGTAGTCATTTCCACCTAAATAAACAGAGATACCAGCAGAAACAGTTGTTACCATTCCTTTAAAGTGGTGTACTGAAGATTTGCCTGAGTACTGCATACCGTCCATTGTCATATCTTGTTTTAAGTTTCCTTGCATCGCAAGATCAAGGAAAAGAGAAACACGGTCACTTACTCTAAATTGTGGTGTCACACCAAAGATTAAGTTGATCGCTTTTTCATCTTCTACTAAAGCAGCATCATCATAAGATAAAAAAGTTACTCCAGCACCACCATGTGCTAATAAACCTAAACGCTTAGTCCATGTGTTGAAGTTAAGAACCGATCCTAAATTAACAACACCTTGTAAGCCTAAACGTGTGTATTTAGTTTCAAAATCAAAAGCTGATGCATCATCACCTTCAACCTGACCAAAACCTCCGTCAAGCATTAGACCAAACTTATCATTGAACATATAACGTACGCCTAAACCGTAGTTCATGTCAGATAAATAATCTGAATGACCATCTTTATAAGGACCAGATGCAGTTAATAAACCAACATTTCCATTGATAGACCATTTATTATAGTCCATAGAGGAGTCTTCATTCTCGGGAGTTTGTGCCTGTACTACCATTCCAGTAAGAAGAGCAGCTAAGGTTAATAATGTAAATTTTTTCATGATTATCTTTATTTTGATTATATACAAATATAAATGTTTTAAAAATACAAAATCTATGTGAATTTTATTTAATTTATGCTAAATTCAGTTAAATTAAATCTAGGCTAAGAGAGCTTTTTTGTATCTAAGCTTTCATATATTGAATTTTCTGAGACATACTCTGGGGCAAGTTTTTTAATTACACTCACCAACTTCATATTCATCTGTTTTTCACCTTCTTTAAAGTCAAATTTAATTAAATCATTGACAATCACCTCAAAATTTTCAATTTTATTATCACGCACCTCTGCTTTTAGGATCTTCTCATGATGTGTTTGCAATGTATTTTCACCATCGGCTAGCAGTTCCTCATAGATCTTTTCGCCTGGGCGTAGGCCTACAATCTTTATGTCAATATCTTGCGGGTAGTTTAAACCGCTTAACTGAATCATGCGTTTGGCAAGATCATAGACCTTAACGCTCTCTCCCATATCAAAAACAAAAATCTCTCCACCTTCTCCCATAGCACCAGCTTCAAGTACTAATTGACAAGCTTCCGGGATCGTCATAAAGTATCGCGTCACCTCTCGATGTGTCACGGTTAGCGGTCCTCCATTTGACAGTTGTTTCTGAAATAAAGGAATAACGGATCCATTACTTCCCAAGACATTTCCAAAACGCGTGGTGATAAACTTGGTGTGTTTGTGTTTTTTAGACATCTGCGACACATATAATTCCGCAATACGCTTGGTTGCCCCCATTACATTTGTTGGGTTCACAGCTTTATCTGTCGATACCATCACAAATTTCTCAACTTGATGCGCAATGGCACAATCAACAATATGCATGGTTCCCTTTATATTGGTGCTAATCGCTTCACAAGGATTATCTTCCATCAATGGCACATGCTTATAAGCGGCGGCATGATAAACAATATCTGGCTGATAGTCTTGAAAGATCGACTGCATACGTGCTTTATTCCTGATATCCGACACAATATACTTCACTTGCACATCTTTTGCTTCTGCCGTCAGTTTTGATAAGCACTCTTGCTGCAAATTATACATAGGTGTTTCTGCTTGATCTACCAGTATTATTTGTTTACAAGCATAGTTTGTCACTTGGCTTGTAATCTCACTCCCAATAGAGCCGGCAGCACCAGTAATCAAAACAGTCTTTCCTTTAAGCTGCTGAGAGACACTTTCTTTTTTGAGTTCAATCGGATCTCGACTCAATAAATCCTCAATACGAATATCTTTAATCTGTTGCGCTTCCAAATCGCCATCAATCCAATGACTCAAGGCTGGCACAATCTTTAAGGAAACCGGGAAGTTTTCAAAATTGGAAACCAGTTTATTGAGCTCTTTTGAAGTGATGTTTTGAATAGAAAATATAATTTCAGAAACCTCATATTTCTTAACAAAATGAAGATCGATATGTGCAGGCGAATAAACAGGCTTTCCATTAATTTTATTCTTTTGCACCTTCGTATTATCATCTATAAAGCCAAGGATATGCTTTGCCATACCCCTGTCATTCTGCAAAGCATTATAAGTGATAATTCCTGAATCACCAGCACCATATATCAAAACATGATCTTGTTTCGACTTGCTTTCTATCAACTGAAAGTAAATTGACTTATAAACTAATCTTAAGAAAATAAGACTCATGCTACAGATCAAGAAATGAACAAGCAATATGGAGTAAATCAGGTTAGCGCTTTCAAAACCTGAAAGTGCAACATAAATGGATAAGAGTCCTAAGGCAATAAGGCACACCCACAAGACTTTTAGCATATCATTAAAACCTGTGTGGCGAACAATACCTCTGTAAGTTTTAAAAACAACAAAGACAAAGAAGTAAACAAGCAAGCTTGCACAAATCAATTTGATAAAGTCAATTGAAAAAGGCTCCCAATTGAGTTTAAATATCAATAAATAAGCTGGCAAGAACGTCATTGCTACCACATGAAGGTCGATAATAAGAACGAGCCACCTAGGCGTTTGGCGTTTAAGCCTTTTTTTTAGAAGTTCTTTCACAAAATCTGATATTAAAGTTAGTTATTGCGAAATTAAGTTTTTTCCTGTTAACAATCAACATTTCTTGTATCTGATGTTAGATGTTAGGGATTAGGCCATTCTCTTCAATTATGAATTTTGAATTAAAAATTTTGAATTACTCTTATCCCTGCTAAGAAGTTTGTCATAGCTCAACTCAACGGAAATGAATTATGAAAGTAACTGACTCATTTAAAGAAATATCTGTGGCTTTCGCGGAAGTGCTTGACGAAGTCATAAGCATGAAGCGAAAAAGACAACAGGGGTTTTGCGTCAAGGCAAAATGAAAGGAACTTCTATTGATGTTCTTTTACTTTTTTTCATTGCCAAAAAAAGTAACAAACCCCGAAGGCTCGGGACTAGGCTTATTTTTCTGTTTTAGAAAAGCAACGAAAGCATCTCTGCCCCCGCAACGCGAACCGTTTCACTCGCGCATTGCTCCCTCTGCCTTTCTTCAACGCTTTCTAGTTTTCTAAAAAACATAAAAAATAGGCCGAATCTTTAAATTCTAAATTTTGAATTCAAAATTTAGAATTTATCTTACCCCTGCTAAGAAGCTGATAATACTTCACGTCAACGGAAAGAAACTAAGAAAGCAAATGACTAATTTAAAGAAATACCTGTGGCTTTCGCGAAAGTGCATCACGAAAGTGATAAGCATGAAGCGAAAAAGACATCAGGGGTTTTGCGTCAAGGCAAAATGAAAAGAACTTCAATTCATGATTGTTCTTTACTTTTTTACATTGCCTAAAAAAGTAACAAACCCCGAAGGCTCGGGACTAGGCTTATTTTTCTGTTTTAGAAAAGCAACGAAAGCATCTCTGCCCCCGCAACGCGAACCGTTTCACTCGCGCATTGCTCCCTCTGCCTTTCTTCAACGCTTTCTAGTTTCCTAAAAAACATAAAAAATAGGCCGTTCTCTTCAATTATGAATTTTGAATTAAAAATTTTGAATTTATCTTACCCCTGCTAAGAAGATGATAATACTTCAACTAGACGGAAAGAAACTAAGAAAGCAAATGACTCATTTAAAGAAATACCTGTGGCTTTCGCGGAAGTGCTTGACGAAGTCATAAGCATGAAGCGAAAAAGACATCAGGGGTTTTGCGTCAAGGCAAAATGAAAAGAACTTCAATTCATGATTGTTCTTTACTTTTTTACATTGCCTAAAAAAGTAACAAACCCCGAAGGCTCGGGACTAGGCTTATTTTACTTTTCTTGAAAACGACGAAAAAACTTTATCATGCGGATGGCAACCGTTGCACTAGGCCATCCTCCTTCATCCAACGCGGCAGTTTTTTCTTGTTTTTCTACAAAAAATAAAAATAGGCCGTTCTCTTCAATTATGAATTTTGAATTAAAAATTTTGAATTTATCTTATCCCTGCTAGGAAGTTTGCAATAGCTCAAAACAACGAAAATGAGTTAAGAAAGCAAATGACTCATTTAAAGAAATACCTGTGGCTTTCGCGGAAGTGCTTGACGAAGTCATAAGCATGAAGCGAAAAAGACAGCAGGGGTTTTGCGTAGAGGAACGAAGCAAAAATTTCCTGAAAATTTAGTCTAGATTTTTTTGTTTCGTTTTTTCATCAATGGAAAAAATGAAAGAAATCACTATGTAATATTCAATAATGATTTAAAGGAAGACTTCGATACAATTATTAATTCGTCTCCAATTGATGGGATTCTGAATGACACTCCCATACTCGTGTCTTCAGAATGACAAGAATAAAGATGAGATACTGAATCGCACTTCGCCTATGGCGGCGTTTGTTCAGCATGACAGTAGTTTACGTTTTGTCATTCTGCCCCGCCCCGAATAACTCGGGGGTCGGGATCAGAATCTCATGCTTTGTTAGTCCCGACTTATTCGGGATAAATTCGTGGATTCGTGGATTCGTGGATTCTAATCCCGAGGATTCGGGATTAGAATTACAAAGCCCTCGCTGCAGAAGCATCAAGCACAAACTCGGCTTGGGAGAGGCTTTGCAGGAATGAGGCGGGAACTTCAGTTGTGATTTCACCATTTATGGCTTGCTGCATAATCTCTGATTTCCTTTCGCCAAGGGCTAGGAGGAGGATCTTCTTGGCTTTTGAGATGGTTTGCACGCCAACACTAATGGCTTTTTCTGGCACTTTGTCTAGACTTCCAAAGGCTGCTTTAGCGTCTTCTCTTGTGAGGCTGTCTAAGTTGACTAAGCGTGTTTTTGATTCAAAATCTGAGCCTGGCTCATTAAAACCGATATGACCGTTTCTGCCGATGCCCAAAAGTTGAAAGTCCATGCCACCAAGACTTTGTATTTTATCTTCATAATCTTGGCAGTATTGCGCAATGCCTTTTTCTGAAAAATCAGTATTGGGTATATTTATCTGCTGCTCTTTAATATCAACATGCTTAAATAAATACTGTCGCATAAAATAAGTATAGCTCTGCTGATCATCAGGTAAAATAGGATAATATTCATCAAGATTAAAACTGATGACATTCTTAAAACTCAAGCCTTCATTTTTGTACAAACGTATCAGCTCTTGGTAAACGCCTTTGGGTGTATTGCCCGTAGCTAAACCTAAAACGGCAGTTTTGCCTTGCTTTTCTTTATCGCGAATAAGCTCAGCAATTTGATGTGCCACAAATAAAGAAGCTGCTTCTGCATCTTGAAAAAG
Source organism: Psychroflexus sp. S27 (assembly GCF_002810405.1). Lineage (NCBI taxonomy): Bacteria > Pseudomonadati > Bacteroidota > Flavobacteriia > Flavobacteriales > Flavobacteriaceae > Psychroflexus > Psychroflexus sp. S27. Next base: position 232,256 of record NZ_NEXQ01000020.1, read on the forward strand.
CTTGAGTTTTTTATGAGTGGATGTTGTTTGTATGGTTTTTTTCATAATATTAAAAAGGATGTTAGGTTGGTATAGCTTGGTGAAGGCAAAAAACGGATGAAATTAGATTTTTGATGAATTGTTTTTAATAATCTGACCAGGGTTTCCTACAACAGTAGAATTGTCAGGGATGTCTTTAATAATAACAGCCCCTGCACCTATCATACAATTTTTACCAATACTTATATGTCTAGTCCTGAAATATGGCTACAGGTTAAAATTTATTTTAGGTTGATAATTTATACACCATATTAGGAGTTTTAAAATCTAAAAATAAGTACTTACCTCCATTTCTAACAAATTCATCGGCTAGACCAACCAAGGTTTTACCTTTAAAGCCAAATGAATCTAAACTTACATAAAGTGCATCTTCTAAACTTTCATGAAAATTTAATTTTATATAC